>NZ_PHUE01000001.1:1243379-1554223 GCF_002813295.1 Flavobacterium sp. 5 | reverse complement strand
GCAAAATCAACTTGATTAGACATGTATGATTTTAGTTTTGGATAAGTTGCATAATACGCATCAATCAATTCGGCGCTTTCTTTTCGCGAAAGCGATGTTTGATTACTTAATCCAAAAGCTGAAACTCCGTAGATGATTCCAAAGTTCACCGTTTTGGCATTGCTACGCTGTTCTTTGGTTACTTCTTCCAATGGAACATTGAATACTTTGGCAGCAGTACTTCTATGAATATCTTCGTTATTTTGGAAAGCTTTAATCATATTTTCTTCACCAGACAAAGCTGCGATGATACGTAATTCTATCTGAGAATAATCCGCAGAAACTAAGGTGTAATTTTCATCGCGAGGAATAAAAGCTTTTCGGATTAATCGTCCTCTTTCGGTTCTTACAGGTATATTTTGCAAGTTAGGATTATTAGAGCTCAAACGCCCTGTTGCTGCTACCGTTTGCATATAGTCCGTATGTACGCGTCCTGTTTTTTTATCAACCTGATTTGGTAAAGCATCAATATAAGTACTTTGTAATTTTACCATTTGGCGCCATTCCAAAATGTCTTTTACAATTTGATTGTCATTGGCTAAATAGGATAAAACTTCTTCACCAGTTGCGTATTGACCAGTTTTGGTTTTCTTTTGTTTGGCTCCGCCAATTTTTAATTTGTCAAATAAAATATCACCCAATTGTTTTGGTGAAGCAAGGTTAAATTTCTCACCAGCAGTTTCATATATTTTTTGTTCTAATGCATTACTTTCGAGAGCCATTTCGACCGACATCGATTGTAAAAAAGGAACATCCAGATTGATTCCCTCTAGTTCCATTGCTGCCAAAACAGGAATTAACGGAATCTCGATTTCGTCAAATAATTTTTTAGTTTCAGCTTTATCCAGAATCGGACTGAAATTTTGTTTCAATTGGTACGTAATATCAGCATCTTCGGCAGCGTATTCTTTGATGTCTTCTAAAGCTACATCGCGCATCGATTTTTGATTCTTTCCTTTTTTACCTATTAAATCTTCAATAGATTTTGGAGAATATTTCAAATACGTTTCCGATAAAACATCCATATTATGACGCATATCAGGATTGATCAAATAATGTGCAATCATTGTGTCAAATAACTTTCCTTTTATTTGAACACCATAATTGGATAATATTTTTAAATCATACTTGACGTTTTGACCAATTTTTTCGATGGCTTCATTTTCGAAAAACGGTTTGAATTTATTTGCTAAAACTTGAGCTTCATCTTGGTTTTCTGGGAAAGGAACATAAAATGCTTTTCCTTTTTCGAAAGAAAATGACATTCCAACCAATTCGGCATTCAAAGCATCAATTCCTGTAGTTTCGGTATCAAAACAAACTGAAGTTTGATTCATTAAATTTTGCAACAGCAATTTTATAGCAAAATCTCCTTGAATACTTTGGTAAAAATGTTCTGTATTTTCTAATGTAGCATAAAATGAATGAGGTGTTGCTTCGCCACTTTCTTCATCAGAAAAACCAAATAAATCGAATTGTTCGTCATTTGTTTTTTTAGCTGGTGCTTTTTTGGTCGATGTTGCTTCTGAAGAGTTGTTGTCTTCGACAACAGCAACGGTTGGATTGTATAGTTTGTCAAACTGCGCTTTCATCTGACGGAATTCTAATTCCTGAAACAAAGCGTCTGTTTTTTCGACATCTGGTTTAGATAATTCGTAATCGGCTTCGTTGAATTGTACGGGACAATCTAAAAGGATTGTGGCTAGTTTTTTGGATAATAAACCCAATTCGGCATTGGCTTCGATTTTGTCTTTTATGGCTCCTTTTAGTTCATGGGTATTGGCCAAAAGATTTTCCATAGAACCGTATTGAGCTAAGAATTTCTTAGCTGTTTTTTCTCCAACACCTGGTAATCCTGGAATATTATCGGCAGCGTCGCCCATCATTCCTAGGAAATCTATCACTTGTTCCGGGCGTTCGATTTCGAATTTAGCTAATACTTCTGGGATTCCCCATATTTCGATGTCGTTCCCCATTCTTGCTGGTTTGTACATGAAAATATTTTCTGAAACCAATTGTGCAAAATCCTTATCTGGCGTTACCATAAAAACTTGGTAATTCTCTTTTTCGGCTTGTTTGGCAATGGTTCCAATTAAATCATCGGCTTCGAAACCAGCAACTTCAATAATTGGAATGTGCATGGCACGCAATAATTCCTGTATATAAGGAACTGCAATTTTGATGGCTTCGGGAGTTTCGTCACGATGTGCTTTGTATTCTTGATACATTTCGTAGCGATATGTACTTCCACCTTTGTCAAAAGCTACTGCCAAATGATCGGGTTTGTCTCTTTTTATAACATCCATAAGGGCATTCATAAATCCCATAATGGCCGAAGTATCCATTCCTTTAGAATTGATTCTTGGGTTTTTTATAAAAGCAAAATATCCACGAAATATTAGGGCGTAAGCATCGAGCAGGTAAAGGCGTTTTTGTGACATAGAAATAAATTTTGAGGTGTAAAAATAAACAATTGCGTTTGAAAAACGAATGTGTTTGTTTAATATAAGTTGAAGGTTATAATTAATGAGTTACCAATTTTCTGTAAAAACCTCAAATTTGGCGTCTCGAACCCCATCGTTGGCGTTCGGAACCCCATCAATGGCGTTTCAGACCCCAACTTTGGCGTTATACAACGCCAAAGTTGGCGTTCTAGACGTGAAATTTGGCGTCTGGGACGTAAAACTTGGCGTTCCTGACGCCAAATTTGGGGTTGTATGACGCCATCCGTGGGGTTCCGAACGCCAACGATGGGGTTCGAGACGTCAAATTTGGGGTTCCGAACGCCATGAATGGGGTTATTTGGAGGTAATAGTAGTATTTCAACGGAGACCTAACAGGTTTTTGAAACCTGTTAGGTCTAATCTAGATATTGTAAATGATTACAAAAATGCCTTATGTTTCTCTTTAGCCCTGATCGTAGTGGAAATCATTTTTGTTTTTCTTTAAAAACAAAAATATTGTAGCGGAGAGCAGGTGCCATATAACCTGAAAAAGCCTAATTTTTCTGCTCCTAAATACGTAATGAGTTAAGGGAAAGTTAAACTTTTTGAGAGGGCTGTATCTTCATTTATTCTTCATTTTCAGGTTATACATTTGATCTATAAATAAACAATTATTAATTCAAAATTTTAGAAATCATGAAAAAAGTATTGATGTTAATCGCAGTATTATTTGGAACAAGTGTTATGGTAAGCGCTAGTACGCCAGCAAACAAAACGGCTACTACGAAAGAAGTGAAAATGACGAAACACCCTAAACACAAAAAAGCTAAAACGGAGAAAAAATCAGCTATGCCTGAAGCAACTGCGCCCAAAGCTAAATAGTAATTAGTGTTTTGGTTGTACAGGGAGATGTTTGCCAAACAATTGGTTTGATGGTTTTTTGAAAGCCAGTGAAGAAATTTGCTGGCTTTTGTGTTTTCGGATACGTTAAAGATTTAATAATCTAATGGGTTTGCTTTTTTATTAGTTGTTATTTTTTAGTATCTTTTTAAATTATTATCGGTTATATAAAAGCGTGTAAAATGAAGATTCTTATTGTTGAGGATAATCCCGAATTGGGCATCGAATTGAAGGAGTATCTTTCGGGGAATGGTTATATCTGCAAGATTTCTAAGAATTGTGAAGAGGCATTGGAGGAAATTAATAGCAATGATTATGATGTTATGCTTCTGGATTTGGGTTTGCCCGATGGGAGTGGTTTTGACGTTTTGAAAGAAGTTCGGAAAACCGATTCTAAAATTGCTGTCGTAATTATTACGGCGCAAGGGGAGTTGCAAGATCGAATAAATGGATTGCAACTAGGGGCTGATGATTACCTGACTAAGCCTTTTGCCTTGACCGAATTGGGTGCACGTTTGTTTGCTATTATTAGAAGAATGCATGGGTTTACAGTCAATCAACTCGATATTCATGGGTTTAGTTTACAATTGCAGGATTATAAAGTGCGCTATAATGAAGCGCCAATTAATTTGACCAAAAAGGAATTTGATATTTTTCAGTATTTAGTTCTGAATAAAAATCGGGTAATAACGCGTTTGCAACTTACGGAACATATTTGGGGAGATATTCTGGAAGTGAATTCGGACTCTAATTTTATAGATGTGCATGTTCGAAATCTGAGGAAGAAATTGGATAAACATGCCGAAATTAATTGGTTTGAAACGGTTCGAAATGTTGGGTATAGAATCAATGTTTAGATTCTAGAAACATTTTTAGAATAATAAAGATTAGATGGTTAAATTTTTTTAAGCAAACACTAAACATTTAGACATGAAATTCAAACATCAGCTGGCTATTTTTAATGCATTAACTCGTTTGTTTTTGATTCTGATTTTATGGCTAATGCTTCCTGTTTTGGTCGAAAAAGTAGTTTACAATCATATCAATAAAAGTTTATTAGAGAAAAAGCAGAAATTCATTCAGCACTTAGATAAAGAGGAAATAAATGATTTCATTGTTAGGAACGATACCTCCGAGACCTATGCTAGTTTCTCGACATTGCACAGTGAGTTTTTAGTGCTTTCGAGGGTTTCTGTTAATAGCAAAGCAGATGCCACTTTCTTTATTAATGAGCCACGAATAATTGAAGGAGAAAGCAATGATTACAGGATTCTTCAATATTATTTTAAGTATGAAAACACAAACTACCTTTTGGAAATAGGGAATAGTTTAAGCGAAATAAATGATCTCACCTTTATAATTCGTCTTTTTATTATCATTGTTCTTACGATTATTGTGGTGATTACTTTTCTGGTAGATACTTTTTATATCGAATATTTATTAAAGCCCTTTTATAAAATTATAGATACTAAAATTCGGCATGTCAATGAGCCAGAAGCTTTTGATCATACTCCGATACAATCGCATTCCAGAGATTTTCGGGAACTAGATTTTGTTCTGAATCAGATGATGGACAGAATTAGTGAATCCTTTAAAAAAGAAAAACAGTTTATCGCAAATGTTTCGCATGAATTGTTGACTCCCATTGCACTGCTGAAAAGCAAATTTGAAAATTTACTGCAAAACACCTCTTTAGAAGATTCGGTTGTAGATAAAATTGCGAGTTCCCTGAGTACTTTAGATTTATTAAAAAAGATAATTGGTAATTTATTATTGATTTCAAAAATTGAAAACAATCAATATGAAGCCAATGAAACAATCGTTTTTGATGAAATTATCAGTGATTTGATTATTGATTTACAAGATAGAATTGAAGATAAAGAATTGTCTTTTGATAAAAATATTGAACATCATTTTAGCTTCATTGGAAACAAAACGCTGATGCATATTTTGTTTTATAATCTAATTGTCAATGCTATAAAATACAACAAGCCATTTGGTAAAATTGAAATTAAAGATGGTTTTCTGGAAGGAAGCTATTTTTTGTCCATTTCAGATTCGGGTATTGGAATGAATGAGAAACAACAAGCAAATATTTTTAAACGATTTGCCAGAGTCAATTTGGATCAAGAGGGGCAAGGGCTTGGCCTTGCAATTGTTGAAAGTATTGCTCAATTTCATCATATTGTGATTGAGATAACATCGGAGATTAATGTAGGGACTACTTTTGTTTTATTGTTTTCGAAAGACCAAAAACCTAATTAAAAGTTAATTTTTTTTGGAAGGGTAAAACTTCATCTAATCTTCATTTACCATCAATAAATTTGGTCTATTAATAAATGAATTATTAATCTAAAAATTTAAAATCATGAAAAAATTATTGATGGTATTGGCAATTGCTCTTGGAACAACAGTTATGGTAAACGCACAAACTACACCAACTCAAACTACTCCAGCTAAAGAGACTAAAGCAACTAAAAAAGAACACAAAAAAGCAGCTAAAAAAGAAGAGCCTGCAAAAACTGAAACAGCAGCAGTAAAAAAATAATAAATTCTTTGTTTTGGAATTATTTGGATTTATTCCAAAACGATTATATTATTGGTTTTAATAGAGGAAAAGGGGAGATAAAGAGATTTACTCCCTTTTTTTGCGTTAAAATTATTATAATATAAATCGTTACATTTTCATAAGTTGTTTCTTTGTGTAAAATTGTCTAAATAATGATATTACGTTTATTACTTTTCGGTGTGGTTCTTTTTCTTATTGAACTTTATGCATTTCAAGCTGTTAAAACAGTATTAAAGTTGAAATGGATTTTGATTTCATATCAAGTAATTAGTCTTTTACTTTTCGTTTTTATTGTTTATTCTTTCACTCAATTTGATCGTTCGGTAGGACAGACTAAGCAAACCATGTTCACTATGGGGTTGTTACTTTTGGTATATGTTCCAAAAATTGTAGTGACTATTATTTTATTAGGAGAAGATGTCTTTAGGCTAGCAGCTGGGGCAGTTTGTTACTTTATTGACAATAATAGTAAAGAAACTTTTTTGCCTTCCAGACGTAAATTCGTTAGTCAGATTGGTTTAGGACTTGCTGCGGTTCCTTTTATGTCATTGATATATGGAATCTTTGAGGGGAAATATAATTTTAAAGTAATAAAACAAGCAATCTATTTTCCAGATTTGCCAGCAGCTTTTGATGGTTTTACTATTACTCAAATCTCGGATGTTCATAGCGGTAGTTTTGATAATCCCGAAAAAATAAGCCATGCTATTGATTTGGTTAATGAACAAAATTCGGATTTGATTTTATTTACAGGCGATATTGTAAATACTCATGCTAAGGAAATGCATCCATGGATTGAAACGTTTAATAAAATTAAGAAGCATGAATATGGTAAATATTCGGTTCTGGGTAATCATGATTATGGCGAATACGTCACTTGGCCATCACAATCTGCCAAGGATAAAAATTTTGAAGATATAAAAAAATTATATGGTCAAATAGGATTTTCATTACTATTGAATGAACATACTTTTATTGAAAAAGATGGTGATAGAATTGCTTTAGTAGGAGTAGAGAATTGGGGGCGTAACTTCAAGCAGGCTGGAGATCTGAATAAAGCTTCGCAGCAGTTAGGTAAGGAGGATTTTAAAATCTTAATGAGTCATGATCCAAGCCATTGGGATGAAGTAGTACAACATGATGAAAAGCATTATCAGCTTACACTTTCGGGTCATACTCATGGTATGCAGTTTGGAATAGAAATTCCAGGTTTTTTTAAATGGAGTTTGGCGCAATATGTGTATAAACAATGGGCAGGTTTATATGAAAACCTAGGAAGGTATGTCTATGTAAATAGAGGATTTGGATTCCATGCTTATCCTGGGAGAGTGGGAATTATGCCTGAGATTACAGTAATTCAACTAATAAAGGGTGAAAAATTAGCATAATTGGTTTAAAATGCTAAATTTGTAATCTAATATCTCTTTTTGAAACTAATAAAAATTTAATATTTTGGTTTTATGTCAAAATTTGGAGAACTTATAAATACACAAGTTCCAGTGTTAATAGACTTTTACACAGATTGGAACGAACCATCGCTATCGATGCATCCAGTTATAAAAGATGTAGCGGCAGCCCTTGGGGATAAAGTAAAAGTTATCATGATCGATGTGGATAAGAATCAAGAATTAGCCGATGCTCTACGTATCAAAGGCTTACCTACCTTGATGATTTATAAGGAAGGTATGATGATCTGGAGACAATCTGGTGAGCTTGATGCTAATACCTTAATAGGAATTGTACAAGAACAAATATAATTTCACTTATTTTTGTTCTTTACTGTATTGTATCAAATGTAAAGCCTCTTTCTTTTAATATTTTTAATGATTGAGGGAGTACATATTCTAGGTTCTTGAATCCTTTTACACTGTCATGAAAAATGATTATACTTCCCGAAACTACATTTTGAAGTACATTTTCCAGACATTTTTCAGGTGTTATGGTTTGGTCAAAATCAGCACTGAGAACATCCCACATAATTACTCTATAGCCTAACTGTTTCAATCTTTTAGATTGTGATGTTTTTATTTTGCCATAAGGCGGACGGAAGAGCTTGTTATTTGCGGAGTTTATTTTATTAATTTCAGTTTGACATTGAAATATGTTTTTTAAGTAATCTTCTGTATTTGTTTTCCATCCATTATAATGATTGAAAGTGTGATTTCCTATTGCATGTCCTTCATCGATTACCTTTTTGAATAGATCCGGATTACTTTCTATGTTTTTTCCAATACAAAAAAATGTTGCTTTTGCTTGGTATTTTTTTAATTCTTCCAAAACCCAATTTGTTACATCAGGAGTAGGTCCATCATCAAAAGTTATATAAACTTTATTCGCTGTATTTGGAATGTCCCATACATAATTGGAGAATATTTTTTTTATAAATGTATTTGTTTTAACCCAATAGAGTTTCATACTTAGATGCTATTTTTTTATTAGAATATATTGTTTGCTAAGCTTTTATTCAATTTAAGGCAACGCTCGTTTTATTATTCAATACTACAATTAATTTCAATTTTAAGCAAAAAAAATGTAGCGCCTTCTAGTGACACTACATTTATAATTGTTTTTGATTATTTCAAATGCTTATTCTTTTTTGCGTCCAAATCGAGCAAATATCTCAATATATGTATTGAAAGTTTTTTTGCTGGAATTGTAATATTCAATATCGTTACTTTCTTGCATTACAGTTAATAAGCTTCTATATCTTTCAAGATCGGTAATGATTTCAATGCTTACATCAGATTGTTCAGATGGAATTAATTTAGCATAGTAATTAAGGTTCTCTTTATATTTACCCATTAATTTTTCTAGTAAATCATGAGCTTTTGCTTTTTCGCCAACGTCATAATATCCTTTTGCAAATGGTTCAACTAATGAGTAATATCCAAATTTGTCCAAAGGCATTTTTGTCATTGCCAATTCAATGATTTTTTTTGCTTTGTCTATCTTTCCTTCAGCGGTGAGTTGTTTCATCAATCGCGCTAAATTCATTCTGTAAGTAAGACTTTCTCTGCGGGTTTCTGGATCGTGATATATTTTATCACTATCACTATTTCCCCAGTCCCACTTCATTACTTTTGCGTACATGTTTTCTGTGTCAATTCGCCCCATATCCATTTGACCTGAATCTTCTGGCAATGCTGTTTTTATTGGGACTAATTTATATACCATACCTTCCAATTGAAGGTAATCTTTCATCCACAAGTAATCTTCAGCATCAAACGCTCCTCCACTAAAATAAACAGGCCTTTTCCAGTTGTTGTTATTGATAAGGTCTAACATCATCAGCCTGTTTTTGTATATGGCACTTCCTTTTATATCAATGTCAATATAAGAAACAATAGAATCATTTAATTTTGGATCAACGATCTTGTTTTTAATAATATTGGCTTTGTCTATAGGGATTCTGATTTTATTAGTTGGATAAAAATGTATCGTTTGCCCGTTTTGCATTTCTACGGTTGATCTTGGATCTTTTATGAATGTTATAAAAGCTTTTAAGTCCCAACGGCTTTCTGTTTTAGGTATATGTGCTACATAATCTAGCTTGTCACCCACATACTCATCATGAGTAAATGAAATAGGCAAGGCATTAGATTGGTATGCTTTTCTCTTCATTTGATCAATATACCAATCTGTCATAAATAAACTGGTGTTGACAATTTTAATATCGGTACGAATTCCTTCAATTTCTTGGGCGTACCAAAGAGGGAAGGTGTCATTATCTCCAATAGTAAATAAAATTGCATTTGTATCACAAGACTCTAAATAAGCTTTTGCCATTGCAGTTGCAGTGTATTTACCAGAACGGTCGTGATCATCCCAGTTTTGATAAGCCATTAATACTGGGGCAGCCAATAAAGAAGCTCCTATGAAAATGGGTCCTGCAATTTTTGGAGAAAGATATTTTTGGAAACTTTCATATAATGAATATACACCAAAACCAATCCAGATTGCAAATACATAAAATGAGCCTACTAAAGCGTAGTCTCTTTCACGAGGTTCAAAAGGTCTTTCGTTTAGGTAGATTTTCAACGCGATTCCCATAAAAAGGAAAAGAGCAAATAGTACATAAAAGCTTTTTCTGTCTTTGCTGGCATGATACATAATTCCAATCAAACCAAGTATGAATGGTAAGAAGAAATAAACGTTTCTACCTTTATTGTTTAAAACATCGTTAGGTAAATTATCTTGAGAAATTATGTGTGTATTATCTACGAATGGAATTCCACTTATCCAGTTTCCGTCAAGATAGTCATATCTTCCTTGTTCATCATTTTGTCTTCCAACAAAATTCCACATTAAATACCTCCAATACATATAGCCAAACTGGTATTCAAACATAAAGCTGAAATTGTCTGCAGTAGTTGGTTTATCAATGATTAAATAATCTTTGTAATGTTGTAGGAAAGCAACATAACCATCGTTGTCAATTTGTTTTTGAGCATAGGCTTGTCTAAACTCAGAAACAGTTTTTTCAGTTTCATTTTTTAATTGTGCAGTCGCTTTGTTGTAATCTTCCTCGCTTAATTTATTTGGATCTAATCCATATTTTGTTAAATCTTCATCATAATCGTGATTAGGATCTATACGAAATACTGGTGGATGTGTGAAGTTTATATAGTTTTCAATATGCTCGGTACTCCACATTCTCGGCAAAATTGTTTTTTGAGAGTCATCAGAATTTTGTTCAGCATTCTTATAATTATTTACAATTACATATTTGCCCGTTTTGTAGTCTCTCTCGTAATTGGGAGCTTTGTCTAAATAAGGAGTTGTTGGATCTAGTCCTACAAAGCTTTCCGTGTATTGAGGGCCGTAAAACAAAGGATTTACTCCATATTGCTCTCTATTGTAGTAAGCCAAGACCTCTGCTGCATCTGATGGTCTGTTTTCGTTGATTACGGTATCAGAATTAGCACGAATAGGTAACATTAACCAAGTTGAGAATCCTATAAGAATAAAAAGGATGCATAGAATTAAGGTGTTGTAATGCACTAATCCTTTTTTACGAGTGAAATTCAATCCAAAATAAAAGAAAGCAATAAGAAGCAGTGTTACAAATATGGTTCCTGAATTAAAAGGTAGTCCCATTGAATTAACCATAAAAACTTCGGTTTTACCAAAGAATGCCATGGTTAGGGGTAATAATAATTTGAATATAAAAAGCAAAACAGAAACAACTACAATGTTTGCGATTATGAAATTTTTAACGGTTACTACTTTGTAGTTTTTGAAGAAATATAAAAAACCAATAGCAGGAATAGTTAGGAGAGCCATGAAGTGAACCCCAAAAGACAATCCAACAACAAGTGAAATTATTAATAACCATTTATGACCTTTAGGTGTATCCATGTCTTGTTCCCAGCGCAGACCTAACCATAAAAGTAATGAAATAAGTAAGCTTGCCATGGCATAAACTTCAGCTTCTACTGCATTAAACCAAAAACTGTCAGAGAAAGTATAAGCTAGTGAACCTACTAAAGAACTTCCGAGTATTACAATGGCATTATCTTTGTTGATTTCGGTATATTGACTTATAACTTTTTTTAAAATCATAGTCGAAGACCAAAACATAAATAATATAGTAAACGCACTTGAAAAAACCGAAGTCATGTTTACCATCAAAGCAATGTGTTCTTTATCTAGAGCAAACATTGCAAAGAAAGCACCAATCATTTGAAATAAAGGAGCTCCAGGTGGATGTCCAACCTCCAGTTTTGCAGCAGTAGCTATATATTCCCCACAATCCCAAAAACTCATGGTGGGTTCAACAGTAAGTGTATAGGTTATTAATGCGATTGAAAATGCAAACCAACCTGTAATGGTATTCCATTTGTTGAAATTGAATGATGTCATATACTATATTTCTTCTGTTTTTTTATGTGTTTTAAAAAGTGATACAAAGAAAATGTTTTTTTCTTTAAAGTTTAGTTGCATTATTATAAATTTATGGAAAATAATCAAATTCAGGAAAGCTTTGTTTTTCAATGATTTAATAAGATTTTGATTTTTAAAATTTAATTAATTGAAATTTTTTTGAAGAAAAAGCTAAAAAAAGTTTGCACAACTAGGAATTTGTTTTAAATTTGCACTCGCTTAGCAGCACAGGTACTGGTCTATGGTGTAATGGTAACACAACTGTTTTTGGTGCAGTCTTTCAAGGTTCGAGTCCTTGTAGACCAACGGAAAAAGCCTCTCAAATGAGAGGCTTTTTTTATGGTATAAATTAAGCTATTTGTATTAAGAAAAAAAGCCTTTCGATTTTGAAAGGCTTTTTTGTTTTTGTTTATACTCTAAATGTTAAAACTGGTTTTGAAGAATGATTTACTAAATCCTCAGAGATGCTACCTGTGAAAAAATGACTCAGTGCAGTTCTTCCGTGAGTGCAAAAAGCAATTACATCTCCATTAGTTTCGTTCGAATAATTTAAAATTCCTTTTTCGATGTTGCTCTCGTTGTATGTTTCAAAAGAGTACTCAGGCATGTCAAAATCAGCGACGAATTCTGTTACGATCTTGCGAGCTGCCGAGGTGCTTTTAAAGCTATTGGGAGTGCAGATCATTACTAAGTTTAATTTAGAGCCAAATAGTTTGGTGAATTCTAATACCTTTTTAAAAGGTTTTTTGATTTCTTTAGAAAAGTCAGAAGCAAAAACAATATTTGATGCATTGAAGTTTTCTGTTTTATTTTTAATGACTAAAACAGGTGTTTCCGATTGTCTTACTACTTTCTCGGTGTTAGATCCAACTAGGATTTCATTGATGCCAGTGGCTCCATGAGATCCCATGACAATTAAATCGATGTCATTGTTTTGTTTGGTGTAATTGATGATTCCGTTATAAGCGCCATCAAGTCTGACAACTTCGGTGATTTTTATTCCTGTTAGATAAGGACGGTTTTTTATGTTTTTCAGCGTTTCATCAGCTTTGCGTTTAAATAGCATGATTTCTGGTATGCTTGTTTCTCCAGAGATGGCATCATTCATGTGTGTAGGTAATTCCAACATGTGAATTAAGATGATTTCGCTGCCGTTTTTTTTTGCAATTTGTGCGCCAACTTCAATAGCTTCATCAGCATATTTTGAAAAATCAGTTGGGATAAGAATTTTTTTCATGATAGTTTGGGTTTGTTTTAAGTAAAACTGTTTTTAATATATAACTTAAAGATATAATTTTTTTTAATAGTAATCAATTTTTTTGATTTATAAAAAAACACTATATTTGCACCGTTATTTAGTAAAGTTTAAATAATGAGGGGACTAATGTCCCCTCTTTTTATAAAGATATGACATTTAAAGAGAAAGTAAAGCAAGTAGTAGATGAAGCTCTTCAGGAAAAGCCATCTATTTTTTTAATTGACTTGACGATAACGGATAGTTTTAAAGTAATTGTTGGTATTGATGGAGATAATGGAGTGGTTTTACAAGACTGTATTGATGTAAGTCGTGCTGTTGAGGGGAACTTAGATAGAGAAGAACAAGATTTCTCATTAGAGGTTGCTTCGGTAGGGGTTGGTTCTCCGTTAAAATTAGTTAGACAGTATAAGAAAAACATTGGTAGAACTTTAATTGTTAAAACCAATAATGAAAATATTGAGGCAGAATTAGTTGAAGCTAATGATCTTTTTATAATTTTGTCTTGGAAAGCTAGAGAAGCCAAAAAAGTGGGTAAGGGAAAAGAGACAGTTCAAAAAGAATTACAGATTCCTTACACAGATATTAAAGAAGCAGTTGTTACAGTAACATTTTAATTAAAGAGTTCGCATGGAAAATTTAGCATTAATCGATTCATTTTCAGAGTTTAAAGACGATAAACTTATTGATCGTGTAACGCTTATGGCAATTTTGGAGGATGTATTTAGAAATGCATTGAAGAAAAAATTTGGATCAGATGATAATTTTGATATTATTATCAATCCGGATAAAGGTGATATGGAGATTTGGCAAAGAAGAGTTATTGTAGCTGATGATGATTTAGATTTGGATCATCTTGAAATTACTTTGTCAGAAGCGCGTCAAATTGAACCTGATTTTGAAATTGGCGAAGAAGTTTCTCAAGAAGTAAAATTGAAAGATTTAGGAAGAAGAGCGATTCTAGCTTTAAGACAAAATTTAATTTCAAAAATACACGAACACGATAATACCAATCTTTATAAACAATTTAAAGATATTATTGGTGATATCTATACTGCAGAAGTGCATCATGTGCGTCCAAGAGTTGTAATTTTGGTAGATGATGATGGTAATGAAATTGTTTTGCCAAAAGAAAAACAAATTCCTTCTGATTTTTTCCGAAAAGGGGATAATGTTAGAGGTATAATCGAAAGTGTTGAATTAAAAGGGAATAAACCTCAAATTATTATGTCTAGAACTTCTGATAAGTTCTTGGAAAAATTGTTTGAACAAGAAATTCCTGAAGTTTTTGACGGTTTGATTATGGTTAAAAATGTTGTAAGGATTCCAGGTGAAAAAGCCAAAGTAGCTGTAGATTCTTATGATGACCGTATAGATCCAGTAGGAGCTTGTGTGGGTATGAAAGGGTCTAGAATTCATGGAATTGTTCGTGAATTAGGAAATGAAAATATTGACGTAATAAATTATACTAGTAATATTCAGTTATATATTACTAGAGCATTAAGTCCTGCTAAAGTTTCTTCAATTAAAATTAATGAAGAAACCAAAAGAGCTGAAGTGTTTTTGAAATTAGAAGAAGTTTCTAAAGCAATCGGTAGGGGAGGTCATAATATACGTTTAGCGGGTCAATTGACAGGTTATGAGTTGGATGTAATTCGTGAAGGAGATGTTGCAGGTACAACGGCTGATGATGATGATGTTGAATTAACTGAGTTTTCAGACGAAATTGAAGAATGGGTTATTGAAGAATTTGCAAAAATTGGTTTAGATACTGCAAAAAGTATTTTGAAACAAGATGTAGAAGACTTGGTTAGAAGAACAGATCTAGAGGAGGAAACAATTTTAGATGTAATGAGAATATTAAGTGAAGAGTTTGATAGTTAACAGGCTGTTAATTTCTCATATAAAATAAATTTCTATTTTTATTGTATGATAAAAGTGGAACAACGAATAAGGTAAAAATAAAAAGATTTTATGTCTGAAGAGAGAATTATTAGAATAAACAAGGTTTTAAGGGAATTAAATATTTCGTTAGAAAGAGCTGTGGATTATCTAAAAGATAAAGGAGTTGCTATTGAGTCAAATCCAAACACAAAAATTTCTGAACAAGAATTTAATATCCTACAAAGTCAGTTTGCAGGCGACAAGGGGAATAAAGAAGCTTCTAAGGAGGTTAGTGAAGAGAAAAGGAAAGAAAAAGAAGCTTTACGTATAGAACGAGAAAAAGAAGTCGAAGACAAACGCAAAATAGAAGAGGATCGTTTAAAGCAGCAAGAAATTATTAAAGCTAAAGCTGTTTTATCAGGACCTGTTCAAGTTGGTAAAATTGATCTTAATCCGAAAAAGCCTGCTCCAGCTCCTGTTGTTGCTGAAAAAGTAATTGCTCCTACAGAGGTGGTTTCAAATGAAGTACCTGTTTCTAAAGAAGATGTAAAAAAAGATGCTGTTGAAGTAGTTGAAAAAACTGAATTGGCAGCTGAAAAAATTATAAAAGAGACTCCTGTTTCTCCAGTAAATGAGGTTAAAGACAAAACTAAATTTAAGGAAACTAAAAATGTCGAAAAACCGCAACCACAAGTTGTAGTTGATAAAAAAGTTGAAGATTCAACTCCTGAAACTCCGGTTGAGGAATCAATTACTACGCAATATCAAAAATTATCGGGAGCGACTTTAACTGGTCAAGTGATTGATTTATCTCAATTCAATAAGCCTAAAAAGAAAAAAGAAGATCCGAAAATTACGCCTAATAAGCCTGGCGCTCCTGGAGCAGTTGGTGCTAATAATGCGAATAAAAATAAGCGTAAAAGAATTGCTCCTAAGCCTGGAGCTCCTAGGCCTCCTGCGACGCCTGGTGTTCCTGGGGCGCCAAATCCAAATAAAATTACTCCAAATACTGGAGGAGGTGGTTTTAACGCTAATAGAAGTGCAAGACCTGGATTTGTAAAAGGAAATAGACCTGCAATTGTAGCTAAGGTTGAGCCAACAGAGGAAGAGGTTAAAAATCAAATACGTGAGACTTTAGAGAAACTACAAGGTAAAGGTGGTAAATCAAAAGCGGCGAAATATAGAAGAGATAAAAGAGATACGCACCGTCAAAAATCTGATGATGAGCAAAGAGCTTTGGACGAAGGAAGTAAAACAATTAAAGTTACTGAATTTGTTACTGTAGGCGAAATTGCAATAATGATGGATGTGCCAATTACAAAAGTGATTGGAACATGTATGTCTCTTGGGATTATGGTTACCATGAACCAACGTCTTGATGCTGAAACATTGACAATTGTTGCTGATGAATTTGGTTATGAGGTTGAGTTTATTACTGTTGATATCGAAGAAGCTATTGAGGTAGTTGTAGATAAAGAAGAAGATTTAGTTACTAGAGCGCCAATCGTTACAGTAATGGGACACGTCGATCACGGTAAAACATCTTTACTGGATTATATTCGTAAAGAAAATGTTATTGCTGGAGAGTCTGGTGGAATTACACAACATATTGGAGCTTACGGAGTAACATTAGATAATGGTCAAAAAATAGCTTTCCTTGATACTCCTGGTCACGAGGCGTTTACCGCAATGCGTGCTCGTGGAGCTCAAGTTACAGATATTGCTATTATTGTTGTTGCTGCGGATGATGATATCATGCCACAAACTAAAGAGGCGATTTCTCACGCACAAGCTGCTGGGGTGCCAATTATATTTGCAATCAACAAAATTGATAAGCCAAATGCTAACGTTGAGAAAATTAAAGAACGTTTAGCTGGTATGAACCTTTTAGTAGAAGATTGGGGTGGAAAAATTCAATCTCATGATATCTCTGCAAAAGTGGGTACTGGTGTAAAAGATTTGTTAGAAAAAGTATTATTAGAAGCTGAAATTTTAGATTTGAAAGCAAATCCAAATAAAGCTGCTCAGGGTACAGTAGTAGAAGCTTTCTTGGATAAAGGAAAAGGATATGTTTCTACAATATTAGTACAACATGGTACTCTTAAAATTGGAGATTATATGTTGGCTGGAAAACATCATGGTAAAATTAAAGCGATGCATGATGAAAGAGGGAATATTGTTACTATTGCTGGTCCTTCAACTCCAGTTTCAGTTTTAGGTCTTGATGGTGCGCCTACTGCGGGTGATAAGTTCAATATTTTTGAAGACGAAAAAGAAGCAAAACAAATTGCTGCTAAACGTTCTCAATTAATGCGTGAACAATCAGTTCGTACACAACGACACATTACATTAGATGAAATTGGACGTAGAATTGCATTAGGCCAATTTAAAGAATTGAACATTATCCTTAAAGGTGATGTGGATGGTTCTGTTGAAGCCTTATCTGATTCGTTCTCTAAATTGTCAACTGAAGAAATTCAAATTAATATTATCCATAAAGGAGTTGGAGCTATTACAGAATCTGACGTTATGTTGGCTTCTGCTTCAGATGCAATTATTATCGGATTTAATGTTCGTCCTGCAGGTAATGCTAGACAATTGGCCGATAAAGAAGAAATTGATATCCGTTACTACTCTATCATCTACGCAGCTATCGATGACTTGAAAGATGCAATGGAAGGAATGTTAGCGCCAGAAATGAAAGAAGAAGTACTTGGTACTGCTGAAATCAGAGAGATATTTAAAATTTCTAAAGTTGGTTCTATCGCTGGTTGTATGGTTATGGATGGTAAAATTGCCAAAAATGCCAAAATCAGAATTATTAGAGATGGTGTAGTTGTATTTACTGGAGAGCTTCTTGCATTGAAACGTTTCAAAGATGATGTTAAAGAGGTTGCTAAAGGATACGATTGTGGTATTCAAATAAAAGGTTACAACGACATCGAAGAAAGAGATGTAATTGAAGCTTACCATGAAGTAGCTATCAAAAAGAAATTGAAATAAGAATCAATTTATATAATTTTAAAATCCCAATTCGTTGGGATTTTTTTTGTTTATAATATTTTAGATATCTTCTTGTTTTTTTGTAATGTAGTAATAAATTAGATTGTATACTTCGGAAGTAGAAGCATTTGTTTTTTAGATAGTTGGTCTCGGCTATTTGTTATAATTTTTTTGTTTCGTTAAAAAAAAGACAAGACAAAAGGATTTCTGTTGTCTGTCGTTACTTAAAATAAATATGTTATTTTTTGCTATTGTTTTATAATTAGAAGCAAATTCAGATTACCTGTTTAATAGTTTAAATGATTTTAATAATGAATGTAAAACGTATTGGAATTCTGGGTGCAATGCCCGAAGAGATCAGTGGAATTGTTTCCTTGCTTAAAGATAAACAAGAAGTAATTAAAGGAATGCGAAAGTATTATACTGGTATAATAAATGATGTTGAAGTTGTTGTGGTTTTTTCTCGTTGGGGGAAAGTTGCTTCCGCCACTACGGTAACTCATTTAATTATTGAGTTTGGAATAACGGAGTTAATATTTACAGGTGTTGCAGGAGCAATTAATAAAGATTTGAATATTGGTGATATTGTTATCGCAGATAGTTTAGTGCAACATGATTTGGATGCTCGTCCTATAATGGATCGCTTTGAAATACCACTTTTAGGAAAAACAGAACTCTTTCCGCCTAAAAAAAATCTGAATAGAATTATTGATAGAGTAGCTGAGTTGGTTAAGAATGAGGGTTTAATTAATTTACTTTCGTTAAAACAGCAAGAATCATTTTTATTGATAAATCAAAAAGTTGTAGTTGGACAAATAGCTAGTGGTGATAAATTTTTCTCTAGTGACCTGGATAAAGAAAATCTTTTAGCTATTCTTCCAGATGTTTTATGTGTTGAAATGGAAGGAGCTGCAGTAGCTCAAGTCTGTTTTGAATATGATGTTTCTTATGTGATTATTCGTATTATTTCTGATGTTGCAAATGAAAATGCTGTAGTAAATTTTAATGAATTTGTCTCACAAGTTGCTTCGAAATTCGGTGTTGAAATTATTCTTAACCTTATTGGATAATTATAGGTTTTGTTTTTTATTGATGTTTAAAATTTTATTTGCTAGGCTTTATTAAAAAAACATTTTTATATCTTTTTTTTATGTCAACTAGGTTGCGTTCTGCTTCCATTCTGGTTCTGAAATTCCCAACCCACACTTTGTAATTTGGGGTGTTGAAAATTATAGTTCCGTCCAGATCTTTAAATTCTTGTTTAAATTCTGATAAAGTTTTTTTAGCAGTTTCGCTTACTCCATTGAAGATTTGAATTTTGTAACGATCACTATATGATAAATTTGGATTAGATTTTCTCTTTTCTGTCAGTAATTGCTCGAATTTTGGGTCCACATTTACAGTCAAATTTGAATTTTGAGCATGTGTTTTTGGAGCTAAAGCTAAAAATAAAAGAAGTATTAATGTAGTGTGTGTTGGTCTTAAAAATCTCATAATCTGATTATTTATTTTACAAAAGTAACATTTTAACAGGAAATTGAAATTACATTTCTTATTTAGATTTGATATAAATTATAATTAAGATTATTTTAAGGTTTTGAGAATAGTTCTTAAGTCGTATTTTTGTCGAAGTTTTTAAATAAGGTTCGTTTTATTTTCTATTTTTTTAGTTAATAAGCGAACAATTTTTTAGTAGATAATCAATATTAGTATATGAAAAAGGTGGGTAACCATAATTCGAATTCAAGGAAATTATTTTTAAGCTTAGCATTAATGTTGAGTATTTCCGTAGCTTCATTTGCTCAGGATGCAGCTCCGGCAGCTGCAGCTATTACAGCAGCTCCAGCGGCGAGTTCTGGAGGTGATGCAGCAAAAGGTAAAGAACTTTTTAATACCAATTGTGCGGCATGTCACAAACTTGATGCGAAATCAACTGGTCCTGCGTTGAGAGGTATTTCTGAAAAACATGAAATGGCATGGATTTATAAGTGGGTACATAATAGTGCTGATTTAATTAAATCTGGTGATGCTGTAGCTGTTAAGCTTTTTGAAGATAATAATAAAGTTAATATGACTCCTTTTCCTCAGTTATCTACCGGGGATATTGATAATATCATTGCTTATACTTCTGAGCCAAAGGCTGAAGTTGCTGCTCCAGCTGGTGCTGCTGCGGTTCCAGGAACAGCGGTTAATCAAGAAAGTGGTGTTTCTAATAATGTTATTTTAGGTGCTTTGGCATTAGTAATGGCAATACTTATCGTAATGTTAGTATTGGTTAATAAAGTGTTAAGAAAAGTTGCTGCTGCAAATGGTATTGAAGTTGTTGCTAAAGAGCCAACGATGCCAATTTGGAAAGCATTTGTAAAGAACCAATTCTTAGTTTTAGTTTCAGCTATATTTTTATTGCTTGCTGGTGCTTATTTAGTATATGGTTTCTTAATGCAGGTTGGGGTGGATCAAAATTATGAGCCTATTCAACCAATACATTATTCTCATAGAATTCACGCTGGTGATAATGAAATCAATTGTAAATATTGTCACTCTGCATCTCGTGTAAGTAAAACTGCTGGAATTCCATCTCTAAATGTTTGTATGAACTGTCATAAAAGCATTAGTGAAGTTGCTGAAACTACTGCAACTCCTGAGTACAGCAAAGCTTTCTATGATGAGCAAATTCAAAAATTATATAAAGCTGTCGGTTGGGATGCTACAAAGCAATCTTATACTGGGAAAACTGAACCTGTAAAATGGGTTCGTATCCATAACTTGCCTGATTTTGTTTATTTTAATCACTCTCAACACGTTACTACTGCGGGTATTGAATGTCAAACTTGTCACGGTCCTGTTCAGGAATTTGAAATAATGAAACAATTCTCTCCTTTAACAATGGGATGGTGTATTAATTGCCACAGAAAGACCGATGTTAAAATGGAAGGTAATGAGTATTACAAAAAAATACACGAAGAACTTTCTAAAAAATACGGCGTTGATAAGCTTACAGCTGCTCAAATGGGTGGTTTAGAGTGTGGTAAATGTCACTATTAAGAATTTAATGCTATACCGCGATAAAAAGTGGTTGATAATTAAAGGATAGAACAAAAAAGAAATTATTAAGATTAATATTTATATATAATATGTCATCAAACAAAAAATACTGGAAAAGTGTTGAAGAACTAGACGTAAATAGTTCTATTGTTGAGGCGCTTAGAAATAACGAATTTGTTGAAGAGATTCCTACGGATGAGTTTTTAGGAAATGAAGCGGCTTTGTCTTCTTCTTCAACTACACGTCGTGACTTTTTAAAGTACGTTGGTTTTAGTACAGCTGCAGCTTCTCTTGCTGCGTGCGAGGGTCCTGTGCATTATGCGATTCCTTATGTGTCGCAACCAGAACAAATCATTCCTGGAGTAGCAGATTATTATGCAACTTCGGTTTTTGATGGTTTTGATTTTGCGAACCTTTTGGTTAAAACACGTGAAGGGCGTCCAATTAAAATAGATAATAATACTATTGCTGGAGCAAAATTTTCAGCTAATGCTAGAATTCACGGTTCTATATTGTCTTTATATGACAGTATGCGTTTAAAAGAGCCTAAGCTAGATGCTAAAAATGCTTCTTGGTCAGCTGTTGATTCAAAAATTAAATCTAGTATTGTTGATGCTAAAGCAAAAGGAGGACAAGTTGTATTTTTAACGAATACTTTAGCTAGTCCATCAACTGAAAAGCTTATCGCTGATTTTATTGGTGCTAATCCAAATGCTAAGCATGTTATATATGATGCTGTTTCTTCTTCAGAAGCTTTAGATGCTTTTGAAAGTGTTTACGGAGAAAGAGCTTTAGTTGATTATGATTTCTCAAAAGCTTCAGTGATTGTTTCTGTTGGTGCTGATTTCCTTGGAGACTGGCAAGGTGGAGGATATGATGCTGGGTATGCTAAAGGTAGAATCCCGTCAGGAACTACTGGAAGTAAAAAAATCTCAAAACATATACAGTTAGAGTCTAATATGACTTTATCGGGTGCTGCTGCTGATAAGCGTGTTGCAATGTCAACTGCTAATCAAAAGCAAGCATTAGTTCTTATATATAGTATTATTACTGGTTCATCTGTTGCTAATTCATTAGATGCTGCATTTAAAGCGGATGTTACTAAAGCGGCTCAACAATTAAAAGCTGCTGGTACAAAGGGACTTTTGGTTTCTGGTATTCAAGATAAAAATGCTCAATTATTAGTATTAGCTATTAATCAAGTTTTAGCAAGTGAATCTTTTAGTACTTCTGGTTCTAGACAAATTCGCAAAGGTTCTAATGAAAAAGTAGCTCAATTATTAAAAGACATGAACGCAGGAAGTGTTCATACTTTAATCATGAGTGGAGTTAATCCAGTATATACTTTAGCAGATAGTAAATTATTTGTTGAAGGATTGAAAAAAGTAAAAACTTCAGTTGCATTGTCATTAAAAGAAGATGAGACTGCTTCTTTGACTACAATAGCTGCACCAGTTCCTCATTACTTAGAGGCTTGGGGAGATTTAACTTTAACTAAAGGAACTTATAGTTTGACTCAACCAACTATTCGTCCATTATTTAATACAAAACAATTTCAAGATATTTTATTATCAATAAACGGTATTCCTGGAACATACTATGATTATTTGAAAGCTTTTTCAGCTTCAGTAACTGCAGGTTCTTCTTGGAATCAAGTATTACATGATGGTGTTTATGTTGGAGTAATACCTGCTGCTGCTGGTGGAACTGCTGATTATACTGGTGCTGCAAACGCATTGGCTCAAGCAAAATCTACTGGTTTAGAATTAGTATTGTATACTAAAACTGGTATGGGTGATGGTCAACAAGCTAATAACCCTTGGTTGCAAGAGTTTCCAGATCCATTAACAAGAGTTTCTTGGGATAACTATGTTACTGTTTCTAATGCTGATGCAAAGAAATGGGGACTTACTAATGAAATCGTTGCTAACGGTGGATTGAATGGTAGTTATGTTACCTTGACTGCTAATGGAGTAAAACTTGAAAATATTCCTGTAATTGTTCAACCAGGTCAAGCTGTTGGGACTATTGGAATGGCTTTAGGTTATGGTCGTAAAGCGGCTTTGAAAGAAGAAATGCAAGTAGGTATTAATGCCTATGCTTTATATAGTGGTTTCAATAATGTACAATCTGCTACAATTGTTAAAGCTTCTGGAGAACATGAGTTTGCTTGTGTTCAAGGTCAGAAAACTTTAATGGGTAGAGGTGATATTATCAAAGAAACTACTCTTGAAATTTTTAATTCTAAAGATGCTGAATTGTGGAATGAAAAACCACAGGTTTCTTTAGACCACCAAGAAGTAGAAGCTACTTCAGTAGATTTATGGGGTTCATTTGATCGTTCAACAGGACATCACTTTAATCTTTCTATTGATTTAAATGCTTGTACAGGTTGTGGTGCATGTGTTATTGCATGTCATGCTGAAAACAATGTGCCTGTAGTTGGTAAATCTGAGGTAAGAAGAAGTAGAGATATGCACTGGTTGCGTATTGATAGATATTATTCTTCGGAAAGTACATTTGCTGGTGATGATGAAAGAAAAGATAATATTGCTGGTTTATCTAGTTCATTATCTACATTTAATGAAATGGAAAAAGCTGGTGATAATCCACAAGTTGCATTTCAACCTGTAATGTGTCAACATTGTAATCATGCTCCATGTGAGACTGTTTGTCCTGTTGCTGCAACTTCTCATGGTCGTCAAGGTCAAAATCAAATGGCTTATAACAGATGCGTTGGTACTCGTTACTGTGCTAACAACTGTCCTTATAAAGTACGTCGTTTCAACTGGTTCTTATACAACAAAAACAGTGAATTTGATTATCATATGAATGATGATTTAGGACGTATGGTTTTAAATCCGGATGTTAATGTTCGTTCTCGTGGGGTAATGGAAAAATGTTCTATGTGTATTCAAATGACACAAGCAACAATTTTAAAAGCTAAAAACGAAGGAAGAGTAATTAAAGATGGTGAATTCCAAACTGCTTGTTCAAATGCTTGTTCTACTGGAGCAATGATATTTGGAGATGTAAATGATGAAGAAGCTGTAGTTACTAAACTTGCAGAAGATGAAAGAAGTTATCATTTATTAGAGCATGTTGGTACAAAACCAAATGTTGTATACCACGTTAAAGTTAGAAATACCTAGTACAAAAATTATTAATTAAGAATCAAATAAAGGATTATGTCGTCTCACTACGAAGCAGCCATTAGAAAACCCTTAGTTATAGGTGATAAATCTTATCACGATATAACTGTAGATGTAGCCGCGCCTATAGAAGGTAAAGCAAATAAACAATGGTGGATTGTATTTTCAATCGCATTAATAGCCTTCCTTTGGGGATTAGGCTGTATTATATACACAGTGTCTACAGGTATTGGTACTTGGGGATTAAACAAAACAGTTGGTTGGGCTTGGGATATTACTAACTTCGTTTGGTGGGTTGGTATTGGTCACGCAGGAACTCTTATTTCTGCAGTACTTTTATTATTCCGTCAACGATGGAGAATGGCGATTAACCGTTCTGCGGAGGCAATGACAATTTTCTCTGTAATTCAAGCAGGTTTATTTCCAATTATACACATGGGTCGTCCTTGGTTGGCTTACTGGGTTTTACCAATTCCAAATCAATTTGGATCACTTTGGGTAAACTTTAACTCACCATTACTTTGGGACGTATTTGCAATCTCAACTTATCTTTCGGTATCATTAGTTTTCTGGTGGACTGGTTTACTTCCAGATTTTGCAATGTTGCGTGATAGAGCTATCACACCTTTCAATAAAAGAGTATATTCTATCTTAAGTTTTGGATGGAGTGGTAGAGCTAAAGACTGGCAACGTTTTGAAGAAGTATCACTAGTTCTTGCAGGTTTAGCAACTCCTCTGGTACTTTCAGTACATACTATTGTATCGATGGACTTTGCTACTTCCGTTATCCCAGGATGGCATACTACAATTTTTCCTCCGTACTTTGTTGCTGGAGCAGTTTTCTCAGGATTTGCAATGGTAAATACTTTGCTTATTATTATGAGAAAAGTTTCTAATCTTGAAGCTTATATCACAATACAGCATATAGAATTAATGAATATTGTAATTATGATTACAGGTTCTATTGTTGGTGTAGCTTATATTACCGAATTATTTATTGCTTGGTACTCAGGAGTAGAATATGAACAATATGCTTTCTTGAATAGAGCTACAGGACCTTATGCTTGGGCATATTGGGCGATGATGACTTGTAATGTGTTTTCTCCTCAATTCATGTGGTTCAAAAAATTAAGAACAAGTATTATGTTTTCTTTCATCATCTCGATAGTTGTAAATATTGGAATGTGGTTTGAAAGATTTGTAATTATCGTAACTTCATTACATAGAGATTATTTACCATCTTCATGGACTATGTTTTCTCCAACATTTGTTGATATTGGAATTTTTATTGGAACAATAGGTTTCTTCTTTGTATTATTCTTATTGTACGCAAGAACATTCCCTGTTATTGCACAAGCCGAGGTTAAAACAATATTGAAAGCTACAGGAGAACATTATATTAAAGAAAGAGAAGCTAATAAACATTCACATCATGAGTAATAAAGTTATATACGCCATTTATAATGACGATGATATTTTGATGGATGCTGTAAAAAAGACACGCGCAGCTCATCATCATATTGAAGAAGTATTTACACCATTTCCAGTTCACGGATTGGATAAAGCAATGGGACTTGCACCTACGCGTTTAGCAATATGTGCTTTTATCTATGGTTTGTGTGGTTTATCTTTTGGAACTTTCTTGATGGATTTTGTTATGATTCAAGATTGGCCTCAAGATATTGGTGGAAAACCAAGTTTTAGCTATATTGATAATATGCCTGCTTTTGTGCCTATTATGTTTGAAGAGACTGTATTTTTTGCAGCTCACTTAATGGTAATTACTTTTTATATGAGAAGTAGATTATGGCCATTTAAAGAAGCCGAAAATCCTGATGTAAGAACTACTGATGACCACTTTTTGATGGAAGTAGCAGTTAATAATAATGAAGAAGAATTAGTTTCTTTTTTCGAAGGTACAGGTGCGGTAGAAGTTAAAGTAATTGAAAAGCATTAATTGTAGATATGAAAAGTTTATATAAAATAACACTTACATTTGGTCTAATGATATTGGTTTCGTCTTGTAATCATAAAGACAGTCCAAATTATCAATATATGCCAAATATGTATGAAGCAGTGAGTGCTGAAACTTATGCTCCAGCTCCTGCTGATGTATTTAAAAACGGTAAGGAAGGTCAACTTCCAGCTGTTGGTTCAATTAATAGAGGTTTTGAACCTTTTGAATATGAAAATACTCCAGAAGGATATGCTTTAGCAAAAGCTAATTTAAAATCTCCTTTAGATTCATTAGATAGAAATTCTGAAAAAGGTAAAGAACTTTTTGAAATTTACTGTATTAGTTGTCACGGCGCAGCTGGTAATGGTAAAGGAAAATTAGTTGAAAGAGAAAAATTTCTTGGTGTGCCTAATTATAAAGATAGAGATATTACTGAAGGAAGTATTTTTTATGTGGAAACTTATGGTTTAAATGCTATGGGTTCTCATGCTAATCAAATGAGTGCTCACGAACGTTGGTTAGTTGCTGACTATGTTCTTAAACTTAAAGCACAATAATAATTGTTGAACAAACTGATCGTAATAGATATGTATACATTTTCAAGTAAATTAAAAACTTTTTCTTTCATCTTAATGGCTATTGGTCTTTTAGGAATTGGATATGGTTTTTTAACTGCACCTAAAGATATTCAAGAAGTTGAGAAAACTCTTGCTGCTCAAAGTAAGGAAGGACACGTTGCTCATTATGAGTTGACAACTCCTGTAGATCACCATTCTGAAGTATTAACAAAAGAACAAGCTGAAGTTAAGGAACAAGCTGAGAAAAAAGAGCATGCTGAGCATGTTTTTCATCAATTGCAAAACAAGCCATGGTCTGCTTTTTATGTAGCTTGTATTTTCTTTATGTTGCTTTCTTTAGGAACATTGGTTTTTTATGGTATTCAACAAGTTGCTCAAGCGGGTTGGTCTCCTGTTCTTTTTAGAGTAATGCAAGGTATTACGGCTTACTTGCCTGTAGGTTCTGTAATTTTCTTTATATTCTTAATATTATGTGGTTTACATTTTAATCATTTGTTTATATGGTTAGATCCTGAAGTAGTTGCCCATGATAAAATTATAGCTAACAAATCTGGTTATTTAAATTTTCCTTTTTGGATTGTAAGAGCAGCTATATTTTTAGCAGGTTGGAATGCTTATAGATATTTTTCTAGAAAAAATTGTTTGGCTCAAGACGAATCTGATGACAATTCTTTCTACAAAAAGAATTTCAATATATCAGCTATGTTTTTAGTGTTCTTTATTGTTTCAGAATCTATTATGTCTTGGGACTGGATTATGTCATTAGACCCACACTGGTCAAGTACACTTTTTGGATGGTATGTTTTTGCTAGCTTCTTTGTTAGTGGAATTACTATGATTACTGTAGTTACTGTTTATTTGAAATCAAAAGGTTATTTAGAAAATGTAAATACTAGCCACATTCATGATTTAGCTAAATTCATGTTTGGTATCAGTATTTTCTGGACCTATTTATGGTTCTCTCAGTTTATGTTGATTTGGTATGCTAATATTCCTGAAGAGATTACTTATTTTGTTATGAGAATTCAGGTTTATAATTTACCTTTCTTTGGTGCTGTTGTTATGAATTTCTTATTTCCAGTTTTAATTTTAATCAATACTGATTTTAAACGTATTACTTGGATTTTAGTTATGGCTTCAATAGTAATATTGTTAGGTCATTATGTTGACTTCTTTAATATGATTATGCCTGGTACTGTTGGAGGTAGCTGGTTTATTGGTGTTTCAGAAATTGCATCCGTTTTATTCTTTCTTGGATTATTTATCTTTGTTGTCTTCTCAGCATTGACTAAAGCTCCTTTGTTACCAAAAAGAAATCCATATATAGAAGAGAGTAAACATTTTCATTATTAATATTTAAAGAGATAAACAGATGACAAGTTTGTTGGTAATTATAGTTTTAGTTTTATTAGCCGTTGCAATATGGCAATTGACGAAAATATTCGATTTAACTCAAGTTTCTTCGACTTCGGACAATTCACAAGTTGCAAACGATGATGATAATAATGTGCAAGGATATTTGATGTTTGGTTTTTTAGCATTCATCTATATCTTTACAATATATGGAGTTTATACATGGGGTCATTTAGTACTTCATACTCCAGCTTCTGAACATGGAGCATTAATTGATCGCCTAATGAATATTACATGGGTATTAATTTTTACTGTTCAGGCAATTACTCAAGTATTACTGCATTACTTTGCTTTTAAATACAGAGGTAATAAGGATAAAAGAGCCTTATATTTTGCAGATAATAATAAATTAGAAGCAATTTGGAGTGTTATTCCAGCAGTTGTTCTTGCTGGTTTGATTCTTTATGGTTTATATGCTTGGACAAATATTATGTTTATTGACGAGGATGATGATACAGTTGTAATTGAATTATATGCTCAACAATTTAAGTGGACTGCAAGATATGCTGGTGAAGATAATGTTTTAGGAAAAGCAAATGTTAGATTAATTGAGGGTATTAATACTTTGGGTGTAGATTTATCTGATCCTTACGCTCAAGATGATATTGTGGTTTCTGAATTGCATATACCAAAAGGTAAAAAAATACATTTCAAGATGAGATCTCAAGATGTATTGCACTCAGCTTACTTTCCATATTTTAGAGCACAAATGAATTGTGTTCCTGGTATGGTTACTGAATTTGCTTTTACTCCTATTTACACTACTTCAGAATATCAAGCTTTGCCTTATATGGTTGAAAAAGTAGCTAATATTAATGCTATTAGAGCAAAGAAAAGTTTAGAGTTAATTGCTAAGGGCGAACCAGGTTTAGATCCTTACACTTTTGATTATTTATTGCTATGTAATAAAATTTGTGGAGCTTCTCATTATAATATGCAAATGAAAGTTATAGTTGATACTCCTGAAGACTATAAAAAATGGTTGAGTGAAAAAACTGCTTTAGTTAATGAAGTTAAAGCTTCTAAAGTTGTGCCAGCTACACCAGATGCTTCTTTAGGAAAAGATTCAGCTGTTGAAAAAGATACTGCTGCTGTTGGAAAAGATACTGCAGCTGTTGCAAAAATAGCAATGAAATAATTATTATTAAGAAAATTTAAAGTATAAATATATGTCAGCAGAAGGTCACGATCACGGACACGATCACGAACACGAACACCACCATAAAGACACTTTCATTACTAAATATATTTTTAGTATTGATCACAAAATGATTGCTAAGCAATATTTGTTAACTGGTATCATAATGGGTGTTATCGGTGTAAGTATGTCTTTGCTATTTAGAATGCAATTGGCTTGGCCAGAAGAATCTTTCAAAATATTTAATGTTTTGTTAGGTGATAAATGGGCTCCAAATGGAGTTATGGCTAATGATATTTATTTAGCCTTAGTAACCATACACGGTACCATAATGGTTTTCTTTGTATTGACGGCAGGGTTGAGTGGAACTTTTAGTAATTTATTGATACCACTTCAAATTGGAGCTCGGGATATGGCTTCTGGTTTTATGAATATGATCTCTTATTGGTTATTCTTTTTATCAAGTGTAATCATGGTTTGTTCTTTATTTATAGAAGCTGGACCAGCATCAGCAGGATGGACAATTTATCCTCCATTAAGTGCACTTCCTCAAGCTATTCCTGGTTCAGGTTTAGGAATGACTTTATGGTTGGTTTCTATGGCTATTTTCATTGCTTCTTCTTTGATGGGTTCTTTGAATTATGTTGTTACAGTTATTAACTTAAGAACAAAAGGAATGTCTATGACAAGATTGCCTCTTACTATTTGGGCTTTCTTTGTAACTGCAATTATTGGTATCGTTTCGTTCCCAGTATTGTTGTCAGCTGCTTTGTTATTGATTTTTGATAGAAGTTTTGGTACTTCATTCTTCTTGTCAGATATTTATATTGCTGGTGAAGTTTTACATTATCAAGGTGGTTCTCCAGTACTTTTCGAACACTTATTTTGGTTCTTAGGTCACCCTGAAGTATATATTGTAATTTTACCTGCATTAGGTATTACATCTGAAATTATTGCAACAAACTCTCGTAAACCAATTTTTGGTTATAGAGCGATGATTATGTCTATCATTGCAATTGCATTTTTATCAACGATTGTTTGGGGTCACCACATGTTTATTTCAGGAATGAATCCATTCTTGGGATCTGTGTTTACCTTTACAACATTATTGATTGCAATTCCATCTGCGGTAAAAGCTTTCAACTACATTACAACACTTTGGAAAGGAAATCTTCAAATGAATCCTGCTATGTTGTTTTCAATTGGTTTGGTTTCTACTTTCATTACAGGAGGTTTAACTGGAATTATTTTAGGAGATAGTACATTAGATATCAATGTTCACGATACATATTTCGTAGTTGCTCACTTCCACTTAGTAATGGGTATATCTGCACTTTATGGAATGTTTGCTGGTGTTTATCACTGGTTTCCAAAAATGTTTGGTAGAATGTTGAACAAAAACTTAGGATACGTACACTTTTGGGTAACAGCAGTTTGTGCTTATGGAGTATTTTTTCCAATGCACTTTATAGGACTGGCTGGTTTACCAAGACGTTACTATACAAATACTAACTTTCCATTGTTTGATGATTTGCAAAATGTAAATGTATTGATTACAACTTTTGCTTTAATCGGTGGAGCTTTTCAATTAGTATTCTTATACAATTTCTTCTCAAGTATATTCTTTGGTAAGAAAGCAGTTCAAAATCCATGGAGATCTAATACTTTAGAATGGACTACTCCAGTAGAACATATGCACGGAAACTGGCCTGGTGAGATTCCTGAAGTACACCGTTGGCCTTATGACTACAGTAATCCTGGACATGAAGAGGATTTTGTACCTCAGACAGTTCCAATGAAAGAAGGGGAAGTAGTTTTACATCACTAAAATTTCAAAATTATATAAATGCCTTTCATTAATGAGAGGCATTTTTTTATTACAATGATTACTTTTTTTATCTTTATCAAATGAACGAGAATTTAGATCCTACGAATAATAATTTTGGCGCAGAAGAGCTTGATATTGAAAAAAGATTAAGGCCGTTGTCTTTTGATGATTTTTCTGGTCAGGATCAAGTATTGGATAATCTTAAAGTTTTTGTTGCCGCTGCTAATCAACGAAATGAGGCTCTTGATCATACACTTTTTCATGGTCCTCCAGGTTTGGGTAAAACTACTTTAGCTAATATTTTGGCAAATGAATTGGGAGTTGGAATCAAAATTACTTCTGGACCAGTTTTGGATAAGCCAGGTGATTTAGCAGGATTACTTACTAATCTTGAAGAACGAGATGTATTATTTATAGATGAGATACACCGTTTAAGTCCTATAGTTGAGGAATATTTATATTCTGCTATGGAAGATTTCAAGATTGATATTATGATTGAATCTGGTCCTAATGCTAGGACAGTACAAATTAATTTGAATCCTTTTACTCTTATAGGAGCTACAACTCGCTCCGGTCTTTTGACAGCTCCAATGCGTGCTCGTTTTGGGATCTCCTCAAGATTGCAATATTATACTACAGAGCTTTTGACAACTATTGTTGAGCGTAGTGCAATGATTTTTAAAATGCCAATCACTATGGAAGCTGCAATTGAGATTGCAGGTAGGAGTAGAGGAACTCCTCGTATTGCTAATGCTTTGTTACGTAGAGTACGTGATTTTGCACAGATCAAAGGAAATGGATCTATCGATATTGAAATTGCTCGATATGCCTTAAAAGCTCTTAATGTAGATGCTCATGGTTTGGATGAAATGGATAATAAAATTTTGAATACAATCATCGATAAATTCAAAGGAGGACCTGTCGGTTTGTCTACATTGGCTACTGCTGTTTCTGAAAGTAGTGAAACAATTGAAGAAGTATATGAACCCTTTTTGATTCAGGAAGGTTTTATTATGCGTACACCTAGAGGCCGTGAAGTAACAGAGAAAGCGTATAAGCATTTAGGGAAAGTCAGAACTAATATCCAAGGTGGGCTTTTTTAGAATGTACTGTGATGTCTGAAAACAAAAAATATACGTATCCGAAAAAATTATCAATAGTTAGATTCTTTTTAGATGCCGAAAAAGTTCGTAAAAATCCGATTCCATTTCATAAAAAATATTTTGAAAAACTGGGAGATACTTTTTCAGTTAGAATTGGCGTGACAATGCATTTGATATTGTCGAGAGATAATGATGTTGCACAGCATATTTTACAGAAAAGCCATAAGAACTATTATAAATCTCGCCTTCAAACTGTATACTTATCAAAATATGTTGGAAAAGGGCTTTTGACATCGGATGGTAATTTTTGGTTAAAACAAAGAAGACTGATTCAACCTGCATTTCATAAGCAAAAGATGAATCAGTTGGTGGATAATATGAATCATATTATTGATTCGGAGTTGAATGGTTTGTTTGAAGAAAAGCCAGTTGATATTTTTCCTGTAATGAGTCAATTGGCATATACTGTTGTTGCCAAATCGTTATTTCATCTATCAATTTCTGAAGAAAAACTTAAAAGAATAAAATTTATTATTGATGAAGTACAGAATTTCTTAATTAAAGAAATAAGACTTCCTCATAAAGCTTGGTGGTTTTCTTTGAGTGGACAAGTTGAAAAGCATCTTCAATTGTCTTTAGAAAATAACAATATTATTCAAGAGATTATTGAGGAAAGAGTGAGTTTAAATGAACAAACAAATGATTTGCTTCAGATGCTTCTTGATACCAGATATGAAGGTACAGGAGAAGGTATGTCTGTAACACAGTTGATTGATGAGATAAAAATTCTTTTTACAGCGGGTTACGAAACAACTGCAAATGCGTTAACTTTTACACTTTATCTTTTAGCAAAGTATCCAGAAATTCAAGAAAAAGTATGGAAAGAAATTGAAGTAATTGAAAAAGAAACAGAAGATGTTTTAGAGCAACTTCAAAAAATGATTTATATTAATGCTGTTTTAAATGAATCAATGAGGTTGTATCCACCGGCTTGGATTACAGATAGACAGAACATTATAGATGATGTTATTGGTTCTTACCATATAAAAAAAGGGACACTTATTGGCGTTTCATTTTATGAGTTGCATCGTAATCCAAAATATTGGAGTAATCCTGATGAATTTAATCCAGAGAGATTTCTAGGAGATCAAAAAAAACATTCTATGCAATATTTTTACCCATTTGGAGCTGGGCCAAGAATGTGTATTGGAAGTGGTTTTGCTATTTACGAACTTGGGTTAACACTATTTAAAATTATAAAAAGATACGAAGTGAAGCCGATTAGCGGAGAAGTTCAGTTTAATCCATTGGTTACCTTAAAACCTGTTGGTGTTGAAGTTTTATTTTCTAAAAGATGACAATCAATTCGAAAGAAACATATTCTAAATTTATTAAATCCGAAGCTAAGCGTCTCGGTTTTTTGTCTTGTGGTATATCTAAAGCTGGATTTTTAGAACAAGAAGCGCCACGTTTAGAAAACTGGTTGAACAATCAAATGAATGGTCAAATGACTTATATGGAAAATCACTTTGACAAGCGATTAGATCCTACTTTATTAGTCGATGACGCTAAAAGTGTGATTTCACTTTTATTGAATTATTATCCTTCGGAACTTCAAAATACTGATTCTTATAAAATCTCAAAATATGCTTATGGACAAGATTATCATTTTGTCATCAAAGAAAAACTGAATGAATTACTGTTTTCTATTCAGCAAAATATAGGAGAAGTTACTGGTCGTGCATTTGTTGATTCGGCTCCAGTTCTCGATAAAGCTTGGGCTGCGAAAAGCGGTTTAGGATGGATTGGAAAAAACAGCAATTTATTGACTCAAAAAGTAGGTTCTTTTTATTTTATTGCAGAACTGATTATAGATCTTGATTTGGAATATGATCATGCTGTTACGGATCATTGTGGTTCATGTACTGCTTGTCTTGATGCTTGTCCTACCCAAGCTATTGTTACTCCTTATGTGGTTGATGGGAGTAAATGTATTTCCTATTTTACTATTGAGCTCAAAGAGAATATTCCTTCCGAAATGAAAGGTAAATTTGATGATTGGGCTTTTGGTTGTGATGTTTGCCAAGATGTTTGTCCTTGGAATCGTTTTGCAAAACCACATAATGAACCATTGTTAAGTGCTAACTCGGAATTACTTTCAATGTCCAAAAAAGATTGGATTGAAATTACCGAAGAAACTTTTAAGAAAGTGTTTAAAGATTCTCCCCTTAAACGATCAAAATTTAATGGTCTAAAACGAAATATTCTTTTCTTAGAATAGTAATAATTTTGTTGATAATTTTTTATTTTTTGACATTTGACATCAATTCTGAATTTTATGTACCTATAAAAATTAATAATAAACTTACATTAAGTGCTTGTTATTTAGCGATTTAATTCGCTTTATATCGATAAAAGTGTGAATCGACGTTAAAATAGGTAGTTAAACGGAAATTATTAACAAGTTATTTGTAATTATCTAGTTTTGCCTTACCCAATCTGACAAAACTTAATGCGGAATTAATTATGAGGAACTTTACTTTGAAAAGACTTAATTTTATTAAGTCATTGATTTTTATTGCCTTATTTCTTTTTAGTAGCCAAGCTGTTTTTTCTCAATTTTATACTACGCATTATATAGCTCCTGCTCCTTGGCAATATTTTAGTAAGGCTAACGAAATTATAATTGCGACAAATTCAACAACAACTGTAAATATTGCTTTGAAAAAAAGTGATGGAACTTTAATTACAAATTTAACAGCAATTAAAGGGACTCCTGCAGTTTATAGGTTTTTAGGTGTTGCTAATATTTTACCCGTACATTCTTTAAATACAATTATTAATTCGGCAGGGATGATTGTTACTTCAGATGGTCCTACCTCTGTAAACTTGCGTAATGTTGCCTCCGATGATTATACTGGAGGTGACAATACAGATGGAACTATTAAAGGGAATGCATCGTTGACTAGTTTTGGTGATGCTGGTATTGGTGTTCGTTATAGAATTGGTTATTATAGAGATGGAGGTTTAGGTAATTTTGGGGGATTTGGTGAGCAGTTTCCAATTTATAGCATAATGGCTATAGCTACTGGTACCACTATAAAATTGAATGGAACAGTTTTAACTACATTAAATGCAGGACAGAGTTATTTGTTTCAAGCCGCAATTGGTTCTTTAGTTGAGTCATCAAGCGGTACTGTTATGAATACTTCAGCAAGAATTGATATGCCAGATGGTTGTGGAGATGGTGTTTTTGATCAAGTTCCACCAGAAGCAGTTTTAGGGGCTGAATATTTTATAGAAAGAGGAAAGGGTAATGACACTGCGGAACAAACTACTGTAGTTGCCACAAAAGCTAATACAATATTGACTATTGAGACTTATTCAATAACTGGAGTTCTACTAGGTACAGTTACTAAAACACTTATAAATGCAGGGGATTTTTATACATTTAAAAATGGTGTTTCCAATCCGACAAATGCTTCTACCAGTGGTATTCCCAATACTTCATTTACAGCTACAAGAGTTTTTGCAACGAATAATGTTGCAGTATATTCTGGCACAGCACAGTCCTGTGAGGTTGATATATCAGTAATTGCTCCTGTTTCTGCTTGTGGAGGATCAAATTTCATAGAAACTAAAAAATTTAGAGCCTATAACACAGGAACTTCTTTACCTTATTTTGGATATGTTCTTTTGAAAGATGCTACAGCAGTCGTAACTGTAGGAAATGGAAATAATATTGAGACTCTTACTGGAGCTACGAGATATCAATTGGGAACAACAGGTTGGTATTTGATAAATTTTAATGATACACAAATAGGTAGTCCAGATATAATTTCTGTTTCAAGTGTAGCCAAATTAACCGTTTCTATTGTTCAACAAGGAGGTGGATTTTCAATGGCTGGCTTTTTCTCCAATTTTGCGCAGCAACCAGATGATCCAACCATAAGTTACATTCCTGGAGGAGGTTGTACAAATGCCTCAGCTACGTTAACTACACCCTTAGGATTTGCTCCCTATCAATGGTATTTTAATGGAGTTGCTATTTCGGGTGCCACTTCTAATAGTTATTCTGCAACAAAAACAGGTTCTTATTCAGTTGCATCTACCTTAGCTTGCGGTTTATTGACACAATCAAAACCAGTTACGGTTACTTTGTGTACAGATCTTGAAGTTATTAAAACTGTTGATGTTTCTGCACCGTGTGTAGGATCTAATGTTGAATTTACAATTAAAGTAACAGATTTAGGACCTAATAATGCAGCTGGTCTTTCTGTGAATGATTTATTACCAACTGGATATACCTTCGTAAGTGCTACAGCTTCGACAGGGTCCTATAATTCTACTAATGGAACTTGGAGTATTGGAAACATAGATAATGCAGAAGTTTTTACTTTAAAAATAGTTGCGAGCGTAAATGCAAGTGGAGTTTACACCAATAGTGCTTCAATACCAACTGCTAGCCAACCAGATAGTAATATTTCTAATAATACAGCAAGCGTTGCAACAATTCCTACTGCATTACCTATTGCACTTTCTTTGACAGGTAGTACAATATGTAATTCTCCTGGAGGTAATGGTACAATTACGTCATCTACATCTGTAAGTGGTGTCAGTTATCAATTATATAATTCTAGTAATATAGCGGTACAAAGTACACAAACTGGTACAGGGTCAGGACTCACATGGTCGGGTCTTGGTGTTGGAAATGGGTATTATGTAATTTCTACTATTGGTACTTCTTGTAATAAAAGTAGCGGAACGGTAAATGTATTAGGAACAACAAATCCATCCACCCCAACCGCTAGTGTTACTGCACAACCAACATGTGCTTCTCCAAAAGGGACAATTGTAATAACAGCTCCTACTCCTGCTGCTAACGTCACTTATACCTTGACCGGTACAACTCCAGTAGTTGCTGCAGTAACACAAGCAACTACTACATTTGCGAACTTGTCGGTTGGTGATTATATTCTTACAACTACAAATACAACAACTGGATGTATTTCTGGTGCTAAGAACCTTACTGTTAATGCTATTCCAGCAAGTACTTTGCCTTCGGCTACAGGTGTAACTATTTGTAAGGGAGGGACAGGTTCACTAACTTCTTCCACAGTATGTTCTTCAAGTGTGGTTTCGGCAGGGCCAAATAATCCTGTAGATGGAGCGAATATAACAGGTGTCGGTACGCAAGCATGGTCTACTCCTGGTAATATTGGGGCAATAGGAACACCTTATGCTACAATGGATCTTCCAAAAAATGAAACAAGTAATTATCTTCAAGGTACTAATTATGGGTTTGCAATTCCTGCAGCAGCTACAATAAATGGAATTACTGTAAATATCAACAGACAAGTTCAATCAACTTCTAATATGTTTGATAATGAAGTACGCTTAGTTAAGGCAGGAACAATAGTTGGAAGTAATCTTAAAAGTGCGACAGCATGGTCAAATAGTTTTAGTGTTCAAACTTATGGAGGAACGAATAATTTATGGGGAAGTACTTGGACACCAGCAGAAATAAATAATTCTAATTTTGGAGTTGTAATTTCTGCAGCAAGTGGCTCTAATCAAAAGAGACAGTTAGATGTCGATTATATGCAAATTACTGTAACTTATACATTGAATGGAGTTCTTAACTGGTATGCGGTATCTTTAGGTGGTTCAGCAATAGGCTCAGGTACTTCTTTCAATCCTGTAGGTGCAGCAGGTTCAGGTTTAGCGAATACCAATACACCTGGGACTACAACTTATTATGTTGAATGTTCTAGTACAGCAGGTTGCAGAACACCTATAGATTTTGTTATAAATCCATTAAATACTATAGCAGCTGGAACAAATAGAACAACCTGTATTAATAGTGCAATAACTGATATTACTTTAGTAACCACTGGAGCTACAGGAGCCAATTTTTCTGGATTGCCATTGGGAGTTAGTGGTTCATGGGCAAATGATAGAGTAACTATTAGTGGTACTCCAACTGAATCAGGAACGTTTAATTATACTGTAACAACCGCGGGAGGATGTCCACCTGCAACAACAACAGGTGTTATAACTGTAAATAATTTACCAACTCAACCGACAATAACAGCAGGAAGTTCTTTGACCTTCTGTTCAGGAGGGAACGTATCTCTAACGTCTAGCTCTGGAAACAGTTATTTATGGTCGACAGGAGAGACTACAGCATCAATAATAGTAAGTACTCTTGGCACGTATAGTGTCAAGATAACAGATTCAAATGGTTGTCAAAGTATTGCAAGTATTGGAAAAGCTGTTGTGGTAATTCCTAAACCAACAGCTCCAGCAGTAGCTTGTTATGAGACAGCAACTTTTAATACGACAACCTGTCTATGGGAAGTAAGTGGTACACAACCAGTAAAACCAGCGTTAGCTTGTTATGAGACAGCAACTTTCAATACGACAACCTGTCTATGGGAAGTAAGCGGTACGCAACCAGTAAAACCAGCGGTAGCTTGTTATGAGACAGCTACTTTTAATACTGCCACTTGTCTATGGGAAGTAAGCGGCACGCAACCAACAGCTCCAGCGGTAGCTTGTTATGAGACAGCTACTTTTAATACGACAACCTGTCTATGGGAAGTAAGCGGTACGCAACCAACAGCTCCAGCGGTAGCTTGTTATGAGACAGCGACTTTCAATACGGCAACCTGTCTTTGGGAAGTAAGTGGTACACAACCAACAGCTCCAGCAGTAGCTTGTTATGAGACAGCAACTTTCAATACAGCCACCTGTCTATGGGAAGTAAGCGGTACACAACCAACAGCTCCAGCAGTAGCTTGTTATGAGACAGCGACTTTTAATACGGCCACCTGTCTATGGGAAGTAAGTGGTACACAACCAGTAAAACCAACAGTAGCTTGTTATGAGACAGCAACTTTTAATACGGCCACCTGTCTATGGGAAGTAAGCGGCACGCAACCAACAGCTCCAGCGGTAGCTTGTTATGAGACAGCGACTTTCAATACAACAACCTGTCTATGGGAAGTAAGCGGTACGCAACCAACAGCTCCAGCGGTAGCTTGTTATGAGACAGCGACTTTCAATACGGCAACCTGTCTTTGGGAAGTAAGTGGTACACAACCAACAGCTCCAGCAGTAGCTTGTTATGAGACAGCAACTTTCAATACAGCCACCTGTCTATGGGAAGTAAGCGGTACACAACCAACAGCTCCAGCAGTAGCTTGTTATGAGACAGCGACTTTTAATACGGCCACCTGTCTATGGGAAGTAAGTGGTACACAACCAGTAAAACCAACAGTAGCTTGTTATGAGACAGCAACTTTTAATACGGCCACCTGTCTATGGGAAGTAAGCGGCACGCAACCAACAGCTCCAGCGGTAGCTTGTTATGAGACAGCGACTTTCAATACAACAACCTGTCTATGGGAAGTAAGTGGTACACAACCAGTAAAACCAGCGGTAGCTTGTTATGAGACAGCGACTTTTAATACGACAACCTGTCTATGGGAAGTAAGTGGTACACAACCAACAGCTCCAGCAGTAGCTTGTTATGAGACAGCTACTTTCAATACGGCAACCTGCCTATGGGAAGTAAGCGGTACACAACCAACAGCTCCAGCAGTAGCTTGTTATGAGACAGCGACTTTCAATACGGCCACCTGTCTTTGGGAAGTAAGCGGTACACAACCTGTAAGACCAACTCTAGCTTGTTATGAGACAGCGACTTTTAATACGACAACCTGTCTATGGGAAGTAAGCGGCACGCAACCAACAGCTCCAGCAGTAGCTTGTTATGAGACAGCGACTTTCAATACGGCCACCTGTCTATGGGAAGTAAGTGGTACACAACCAGCAGCTCCAGCAGTAGCTTGTTATGAGACAGCGACTTTCAATACGACAACCTGTCTATGGGAAGTAAGTGGTACACAACCAACAGCTCCAGCAGTAGCTTGTTATGAGACAGCGACTTTCAATACGGCAACCTGTCTTTGGGAAGTAAGTGGTACACAACCAACAGCTCCAGCAGTAGCTTGTTATGAGACAGCAACTTTCAATACAGCCACCTGTCTATGGGAAGTAAGCGGTACACAACCAACAGCTCCAGCAGTAGCTTGTTATGAGACAGCGACTTTTAATACGGCCACCTGTCTATGGGAAGTAAGTGGTACACAACCAGTAAAACCAACAGTAGCTTGTTATGAGACAGCCACTTTTAATACGGCCACCTGTCTATGGGAAGTAAGCGGCACGCAACCAACAGCTCCAGCGGTAGCTTGTTATGAGACAGCGACTTTCAATACAACAACCTGTCTATGGGAAGTAAGTGGTACACAACCAGTAAAACCAGCGGTAGCTTGTTATGAGACAGCGACTTTTAATACGACAACCTGTCTATGGGAAGTAAGTGGTACACAACCAACAGCTCCAGCAGTAGCTTGTTATGAGACAGCTACTTTCAATACGGCAACCTGTCTATGGGAAGTAAGCGGTACGCAACCAGTAAAACCAGCGGTAGCTTGTTATGAGACAGCGACTTTCAATACGGCCACCTGTCTATGGGAAGTAAGTGGTACACAACCTGTAAAACCAGCGGTAGCTTGTTATGAGACAGCGACTTTCAATACGGCCACCTGTCTATGGGAAGTAAGTGGTACACAACCTGTAAAAACAGCGGTAGCTTGTTATGAGACAGCGACTTTTAATACGACAACCTGTCTATGGGAAGTAAGTGGTACACAACCTGTAAAACCAGCGGTAGCTTGTTATGAGACAGCGACTTTTAATACGGCAACCTGTCTATGGGAAGTAAGCGGTACACAACCAGCAAAACCAGCGTTAGCTTGTTATGAGACAGCCACTTTTAATACGACAACCTGTCTATGGGAAGTAAGCGGTACACAACCAACAAAACCAGCAGTAGCTTGTTATGAGACAGCGACTTTTAATACGGCAACCTGTCTATGGGAAGTAAGCGGTACACAACCAGCAAAACCAGCGTTAGCTTGTTATGAGACAGCCACTTTTAATACGACAACCTGTCTATGGGAAGTAAGCGGCACGCAACCAACAAAACCAGCAGTAGCTTGTTATGAGACAGCGACTTTCAATACGGCCACCTGTCTATGGGAAGTAAGTGGTACACAACCAGCAGCTCCAGCAGTAGCTTGTTATGAGACAGCGACTTTCAATACGACAACCTGTCTATGGGAAGTAAGTGGTACACAACCAACAGCTCCAGCAGTAGCTTGTTATGAGACAGCGACTTTCAATACGACAACCTGTCTATGGGAAGTAAGTGGTACACAACCAACAGCTCCAGCAGTAGCTTGTTATGAGACAGCGACTTTTAATACGGCAACCTGTCTATGGGAAGTAAGCGGTACGCAACCAGTAAAACCAGCGGTAGCTTGTTATGAGACAGCAACTTTCAATACGGCAACCTGTCTATGGGAAGTAAGTGGTACACAACCAACAGCTCCAGTAGTAGCTTGTTATGAGACAGCGACTTTCAATACGACAACCTGTCTATGGGAAGTAAGTGGTACACAACCAACAGCTCCAGCAGTAGCTTGTTATGAGACAGCGACTTTCAATACGGCCACCTGTCTATGGGAAGTAAGTGGTACACAACCAACAGCTCCAGCGGTAGCTTGTTATGAGACAGCAACTTTCAATACGGCCACCTGTCTATGGGAAGTAAGCGGTACACAACCAGCAGCTCCAGCGGTAGCTTGTTACGAAACAGCGACTTTCAATACGGCAACCTGTCTATGGGAAGTAAGTGGTACACAACCAACAGCTCCAGCGGTAGCTTGTTACGAAACAGCAACTTTCAATACGGCCACCTGTCTATGGGAAGTAAGTGGTACACAACCAACAGCTCCAGCGGTAGCTTGTTACGAAACAGCAACTTTCAATACGGCAACCTGTCTTTGGGAAGTAAGCGGTACTCAACCAGCAGCTCCAGCGGTAGCTTGTTACGAAACAGCAACTTTCAATACGGCAACCTGTCTTTGGGAAGTAAGTGGTACGCAGCCAGTAAAACCAGCGGTAGCTTGTTACGAGACAGCAACTTTCAATACGGCCACCTGTCTTTGGGAAGTAAGTGGTACGCAGCCAGTAAAACCAGCGGTAGCTTGTTATGAGACAGCAACTTTCAATACGGCCACCTGTCTTTGGGAAGTAAGTGGTACGCAGCCAGTAAAACCAGCGGTAGCTTGTTACGAGACAGCGACTTTTAATACGGCCACCTGTCTTTGGGAAGTAAGCGGTACACAACCAACAGCTCCAGCGGTAGCTTGTTATGAGACAGCGACTTTTAATACAGCAACCTGTCTATGGGAAGTAAGCGGTACACAGCCAGCAGCTCCAGCGGTAGCTTGTTATGAGACAGCGACTTTTAATACAGCAACCTGTCTATGGGAAGTAAGCGGTACACAGCCAGCAGCTCCAGCGGTAGCTTGTTATGAGACAGCGACTTTTAATACAGCAACCTGTCTATGGGAAGTAAGCGGTACGCAACCAACAGCTCCAGCGGTAGCTTGTTACGAAACAGCAACTTTCAATACGGCCACCTGTCTTTGGGAAGTAAGTGGTACGCAGCCAGTAAAACCAGCGGTAGCTTGTTACGAGACAGCGACTTTTAATACGGCCACCTGTCTATGGGAAGTAAGCGGTACACAACCAACAGCTCCAGCGGTAGCTTGTTACGAAACAGCTACTTTTAATACGGCCACCTGTCTATGGGAAGTAAGTGGTACACAACCAGCAGCTCCAGCGGTAGCTTGTTATGAGACAGCTACTTTTAATACGGCCACCTGTCTTTGGGAAGTAAGTGGTACACAACCAGCAGCTCCAGCGGTAGCTTGTTATGAGACAGCAACTTTCAATACGGCCACCTGTCTTTGGGAAGTAAGCGGTACGCAGCCAGCAGCTCCAGCGGTAGCTTGTTATGAGACAGCAACTTTCAATACGGCCACCTGTCTTTGGGAAGTAAGTGGTACGCAGCCAGCAGCTCCAGCGGTAGCTTGTTATGAGACAGCAACTTTCAATACGGCCACCTGTCTTTGGGAAGTAAGTGGTACGCAGCCAGCAGCTCCAGCGGTAGCTTGTTATGAGACAGCGACTTTTAATACGGCCACCTGTCTTTGGGAAGTAAGTGGTACGCAGCCAGCAGCTCCAGCGGTAGCTTGTTATGAGACAGCAACTTTCAATACGGCCACCTGTCTATGGGAAGTAAGCGGTACACAGCCAGCAGCTCCAGCGGTAGCTTGTTACGAAACAGCAACTTTCAATACAGCAACCTGTCTTTGGGAAGTAAGCGGTACGCAACCAACAGCTCCAGCGGTAGCTTGTTACGAAACAGCAACTTTTAATACGGCCACCTGTCTTTGGGAAGTAAGCGGTACACAACCAACAGCTCCAGCGGTAGCTTGTTACGAAACAGCTACTTTTAATACGGCCACCTGTCTATGGGAAGTAAGCGGTACACAACCAGCAGCTCCAGCGGTAGCTTGTTATGAGACAGCAACTTTCAATACGGCCACCTGTCTTTGGGAAGTAAGTGGTACGCAGCCAGCAGCTCCAGCGGTAGCTTGTTACGAGACAGCGACTTTTAATACGGCCACCTGTCTTTGGGAAGTAAGCGGTACACAACCAACAGCTCCAGCGGTAGCTTGTTATGAGACAGCAACTTTCAATACGGCCACCTGTCTTTGGGAAGTAAGTGGTACACAACCAACAGCTCCAGCGGTAGCTTGTTATGAGACAGCAACTTTCAATACGGCCACCTGTCTTTGGGAAGTAAGTGGTACGCAGCCAGTAAAACCAGCGGTAGCTTGTTACGAGACAGCGACTTTTAATACGGCCACCTGTCTTTGGGAAGTAAGTGGTACGCAGCCAGTAAAACCAGCGGTAGCTTGTTACGAGACAGCGACTTTTAATACGGCCACCTGTCTTTGGGAAGTAAGCGGTACACAACCAACAGCTCCAGCGGTAGCTTGTTACGAAACAGCGACTTTTAATACGGCCACCTGTCTTTGGGAAGTAAGCGGTATACAACCAACAGCTCCAGCGGTAGCTTGTTACGAAACAGCGACTTTTAATACGGCCACCTGTTTTTGGGAAGTAAGTGGTACACAACCAACAGCTCCAGCGGTAGCTTGTTACGAAACAGCAACTTTCAATACGGCCACCTGTCTATGGGAAGTAAGCGGTACACAACCAACAGCTCCAGCGGTAGCTTGTTATGAGACAGCTACTTTCAATACGGCCACCTGTCTATGGGAAGTAAGTGGTACACAACCAACAGCTCCAGCGGTAGCTTGTTATGAAACAGCGACTTTTAATACGGCCACCTGTCTATGGGAAGTAAGTGGTACGCAACCAGCAGCTCCAGCGGTAGCTTGTTACGAAACAGCGACTTTTAATACGGCCACCTGTCTATGGGAAGTAAGCGGTACACAACCAGCAGCTCCAGCGGTAGCTTGTTACGAAACAGCGACTTTTAATACGACAACCTGTCTTTGGGAAGTAAGTGGTACACAACCAACAGCTCCAGCGGTAGCTTGTTACGAAACAGCGACTTTTAATACGGCCACCTGTCTATGGGAAGTAAGCGGTACGCAACCAGCAGCTCCAGCGGTAGCTTGTTACGAAACAGCGACTTTCAATACGGCCACCTGTCTATGGGAAGTAAGTGGTACACAACCAACAGCTCCAGCGGTAGCTTGTTACGAAACAGCGACTTTCAATACGGCCACCTGTCTATGGGAAGTAAGCGGTACACAACCAACAGCTCCAGCGGTAGCTTGTTATGAGACAGCTACTTTCAATACGACAACCTGTCTATGGGAAGTAAGTGGTACACAACCAGCAGCTCCAGCGGTAGCTTGTTATGAAACAGCGACTTTTAATACGGCCACCTGTCTATGGGAAGTAAGTGGTACGCAACCAGCAGCTCCAGCGGTAGCTTGTTACGAAACAGCGACTTTTAATACGGCCACCTGTCTATGGGAAGTAAGCGGTACACAACCAGCAGCTCCAGCGGTAGCTTGTTACGAAACAGCGACTTTTAATACGACAACCTGTCTTTGGGAAGTAAGTGGTACACAACCAACAGCTCCAGCGGTAGCTTGTTACGAAACAGCGACTTTTAATACGGCCACCTGTCTATGGGAAGTAAGCGGTACGCAACCAGCAGCTCCAGCGGTAGCTTGTTACGAAACAGCGACTTTCAATACGGCCACCTGTCTATGGGAAGTAAGTGGTACACAACCAACAGCTCCAGCGGTAGCTTGTTACGAAACAGCGACTTTCAATACGGCCACCTGTCTATGGGAAGTAAGTGGTACACAACCAACAGCTCCAGCGGTAGCTTGTTATGAAACAGCGACTTTCAATACGGCCACCTGTCTATGGGAAGTAAGCGGTACGCAACCAACAGCTCCAGCGGTAGCTTGTTACGAAACAGCTACTTTTAATACGGCCACCTGTCTATGGGAAGTAAGCGGTACACAACCAGCAGCTCCAGCGGTAGCTTGTTATGAGACAGCGACTTTTAATACGACAACCTGTCTATGGGAAGTAAGCGGTACACAACCAACAGCTCCAGCGGTAGCTTGTTATGAAACAGCGACTTTTAATACGACAACCTGTCTATGGGAAGTAAGTGGTACACAACCAGCAGCTCCAGCGGTAGCTTGTTACGAAACAGCGACTTTTAATACGGCAACCTGTCTATGGGAAGTAAGCGGTACACAACCAACAGCTCCAGCGGTAGCTTGTTACGAAACAGCGACTTTCAATACGGCCACCTGTCTATGGGAAGTAAGCGGTACGCAACCAGTAAAACCAGCGGTAGCTTGTTATGAAACAGCGACTTTTAATACGACAACCTGTCTATGGGAAGTAAGTGGTACACAACCAGCAGCTCCAGCGGTAGCTTGTTACGAAACAGCGACTTTTAATACGGCAACCTGTCTATGGGAAGTAAGCGGTACACAACCAACAGCTCCAGCGGTAGCTTGTTACGAAACAGCCACTTTTAATACGGCCACCTGTCTATGGGAAGTAAGTGGTACACAACCAACAGCTCCAGCGGTAGCTTGTTACGAAACAGCAACTTTCAATACGACAACCTGTCTTTGGGAAGTAAGCGGTACGCAACCAACAGCTCCAGCGGTAGCTTGTTACGAAACAGCAACTTTCAATACGGCCACCTGTCTATGGGAAGTAAGTGGTACACAACCAGCAGCTCCAGCGGTAGCTTGTTACGAAACAGCGACTTTTAATACGGCCACCTGTCTTTGGGAAGTAAGCGGTACACAACCAGCAGCTCCAGCGGTAGCTTGTTACGAAACAGCGACTTTTAATACGACCACCTGTCTTTGGGAAGTAAGCGGTACGCAACCAACAGCTCCAGCGGTAGCTTGTTACGAAACAGCAACTTTCAATACGGCCACCTGTCTATGGGAAGTAAGTGGTACACAACCAGCAGCTCCAGCGGTAGCTTGTTACGAAACAGCGACTTTTAATACGGCCACCTGTCTATGGGAAGTAAGTGGTACACAACCAGCAGCTCCAGCGGTAGCTTGTTACGAAACAGCGACTTTTAATACGACCACCTGTCTATGGGAAGTAAGTGGTACACAACCAACAGCTCCAGCGGTAGCTTGTTACGAAACAGCAACTTTCAATACGGCCACCTGTCTATGGGAAGTAAGCGGTACGCAACCAACAGCTCCAGCGGTAGCTTGTTACGAAACAGCGACTTTCAATACGGCAACCTGTCTATGGGAAGTAAGCGGTACACAACCAGCAGCTCCAGCGGTAGCTTGTTATGAGACAGCGACTTTTAATACGACAACCTGTCTATGGGAAGTAAGTGGTACACAACCAACAGCTCCAGCGGTAGCTTGTTATGAAACAGCAACTTTCAATACGACCACCTGTCTTTGGGAAGTAAGTGGTACACAACCCACAGCTCCAGCAGTAGCTTGTTACGAAACAGCGACTTTTAATACGACCACCTGTCTATGGGAAGTAAGTGGTACACAACCAACAGCTCCAGCGGTAGCTTGTTATGAGACAGCGACTTTTAATACAGCAACCTGTCTATGGGAAGTAAGTGGTACGCAACCAGCAGCTCCAGCGCTAGCTTGTTACGAAACAGCAACTTTCAATACGGCCACCTGTCTATGGGAAGTAAGTGGTACACAACCAACAGCTCCAGCGGTAGCTTGTTATGAGACAGCGACTTTTAATACAGCAACCTGTCTATGGGAAGTAAGCGGTACGCAGCCAGCAGCTCCAGCGGTAGCTTGTTACGAAACAGCGACTTTTAATACGACAACCTGTCTATGGGAAGTAAGTGGTACACAACCAACAGCTCCAGCGGTAGCTTGTTATGAGACAGCAACTTTCAATACGGCCACCTGTCTTTGGGAAGTAAGTGGTACGCAGCCAGCAGCTCCAGCGCTAGCTTGTTACGAGACAGCGACTTTTAATACGGCCACCTGTCTTTGGGAAGTAAGCGGTACACAACCAGCAGCTCCAGCGGTAGCTTGTTACGAGACAGCGACTTTTAATACGGCCACCTGTTTTTGGGAAGTAAGTGGTACACAACCAACAGCTCCAGCGGTAGCTTGTTATGAGACAGCGACTTTCAATACAGCCACCTGTCTTTGGGAAGTAAGCGGTACACAACCAACAGCTCCAGCGGTAGCTTGTTATGAGACAGCAACTTTCAATACAGCCACCTGTCTTTGGGAAGTAAGTGGTACACAACCTGGAATTTCGGGAGTAATTATAAATGAGGGTACTAACACACCATTAGCAAATGTTCCTGTTACTTTGAAGCCAATAAACAGTACTACAGGCCCTATTTTATTGCGTCTTTCTAAAGCAGATGGTTCTTATTCATTTACAGGAATGATACCTGGTGATTATGTATTACAAGTTCAAGATGCTAATTTGAATACAGCTCAAGATTTGTACAATACAACGTCAAGTTTCTTGATAATAAAAGTAGATAATTGTAATTATCAAAAATATAATTTTGGATATGATAAAACAGATTTATTGATATTAGGTGATTTTGTTTGGTATGATTTAAATAATAATGGGGTACAAGATGAATGGTATGATGCCAATAATGATAGTCTTGTGACGCAAAATGTACCAGATGCAAATGGAGTTGTAGACTTTAGTAAATGGGAATGGATTGATTTTAATGGTGATGGTAGTTATGAAGGAAAGCAAAATGCCGGAGAATTAAATGCAGCAGGTTTTGGCAATGGAACCACTGATGTGCCTAACATATTTGTAACAGGTCCTAATGGATTTTCTAGAAGTGTTACGATGGGGGTAGAAGGATATTGGAGAACAAGAGCTCCTAAAGACGCATTTGGTGATTATAAAGTTGAGTTCATAAAAGAGGCAAATTTAGAAGTAGCTTCAGAAACAATGTCTGCTTCTGGACTAGTAAAAGTGTTGCCAAGTCCAACAACTAAACAAGGAAGTACAAAAAAATCTAAAAGTTATGTTGATTGTGGGCTAACCACTAATAATATTTTGAATGCTCAATTTTCGGCAACGGAACAAGTTCATTTGGAATTAGATTTTGGAATTAGTTGTAAACTGTATGGTGATATAGTAGCTACTAATGACGATGCAGGTACTGTTGACGGAAATAAAGCTACTAACGGTATCTTTAACGTATTAGCTAATGATACGTTTAATGGATTACCAATAAATCTTTCCGATGTAGTAGTGAGTTTTACTCCAAATGTAAATTTCACGATGGGTAATGATGGATTATTGAATGCCTTAACTAACATTCCTGGAGGGAACTATACTTTATCTTATAGTATTTGTGAAAAAGCAAATCCAAATAATTGTAGTACAGCTACGGTAATTGTATTTGTAGAAAGACCAAGTATTACCTTAGTAAAAACAGCTCATTTTAATGACGAAAACGGTGATGGTTATGGGCAAGAAGGAGAAACGATTACGTATCGTTTTGAAGTTACTAATACTGGAAATGTACCATTAATGAATGTGAATATTATAGATCCGATGCCTGATGTTGTAATGACAGGTAATCCATTGATACTTGATGTAGGCGAAAAAAATAGTACCACTTTTATAGGACAATATTTTATAAAAAAATCAGATATTAATTTAGGATCAATATCAAATCAAGCTACTGTATATGGTACTAGTCCAAGTGAAATAATAGTAAATGGTAAATCGGTTGCAACAATTGTAGTAGAAGACAGTCCATCAGTATCACCTATTTCAGAATGCGTAATAAAAGTATTCAATGCGGTTTCACCAGATGGAAGTGGTGAAAATGATAAATTGTTTATTCAAGGATTAGAATGTTATCCTGATAATTCAGTAGAAATTTTTAATCGTTGGGGTGTATTGGTGTTTGAGTGTGATCATTATGATAATGTCAATAAGGTGTTTAGAGGTATTTCAGAGGGACGAGTAACTTTCGAAAAATCACAAGAGCTACCAGTTGGTACATATTTTTATATTTTAAAATACAAAAACAATAAATCTGAAAGTATTGAAAAATCAGGATACTTGTATTTGAATAGAAGATAGAATTTGTTCCAAGCTATTATAAATAAAAAATTACACATGAAGATAAAGATAATTGGGTTGGTAATAATGTTATTTACAAGTACTGGTTATGCTCAGCAAGATGCTCAGTATACTCAATATATGTATAATACGATAGTAGTGAATCCGGCTTATGCTGGTTCTAGGCAAGCTATGAGTGTATTTGCTTTGCATCGTACACAATGGGTTGGATTGGATGGTGCGCCTGTAACAAATTCTGTTTCTATTAATACGCCTTTTAACGATAGTAAAGTGGGTTTAGGATTGTCATTTGTAAATGATCAAATAGGTCCTTCGGATGAAAATAACATTGCAATTGATTTTTCTTACACGATACCTGCATCTGAAAAATATAAAATGTCTTTTGGATTAAAAGCCAGTGCGAATTTGTTGAATGTGGATTTTACAAAATTAGATTATTATCATGACAATCCAATTTTTGAAGATAATATTGATAATAAGTTTTCACCTAATATAGGAGTCGGATTTTATCTGCATTCAGATAATAGTTATATAGGAATATCAGCTCCAAATCTACTAGAAACAAAGCATTTTGATAAATCTGCCTCTTCAAGTGCTACTAGTCATATTGCAACCGAAAAGATTAATTATTATTTGATAGCCGGTTATGTATTTGATTTGAGTCCAAGTTTGAAACTGAAACCTTCATTAATTACCAAATATGTACAAGGAGCTCCTTTACAAGTTGATATTTCGGCTAATTTTATGATAAATGAAAAATTTGTAGGAGGTCTTGCTTATAGATGGAGTGCTGCTATGAGTGCTATGGTAGGATTTCAAGCCACTGATTCTTGGTTTATAGGATATAGTTATGATTTTGACACAACCGAATTGGCGCATTACAATTCAGGTTCACATGAGATTTTTTTGAGATTTGAATTATTTAATACTTATGACAAAATTATTTCTCCGAGATTCTTCTAAAATTGATGCTTATGAAAATTAAAAATATAGTTTATAGCCTTTTTTTAAGTCTTTTTTTTATTCAAGGATTCGCTCAAAAAACAACTTTAGCAAAAGCTGAAAAGAAGTATGACCGTTTTGCTTATGTAGATGCCATTGATAATTATGAAAAAGTTGCAGAAAAAGGATATCAGGATGAAAAAATGTTTCAGAAATTGGGGAATGCATATTATTTTAAAGCAGAATTACCTCAGGCTTTAAAATGGTATGATCAACTTTTTAATGTTTATCCAAACCAGGAAGCCGAATATTTTTATAGGTACTCTCAAGCTTTAAAATCCTCTGGCGATTATACTAAAGCAGATCAAATGCTAGAGCAGTTCGTTCAGAAAATACAAAATGATAAAAGAGGTGAGCTATTCAAAGAGAATCGAAATTATCTTGATGAAATTAAAGCTAATTCAGGCCGTTTTCAAGTAGTAGATGCTGAAGTTAATTCAGAGTTTTCGGATTATGGCAGTTCCTTTTTAGGAACAAAATTAGTATTTGCTTCAGCTAGAGATACTGGAGGGGTTTCTAAAAAAATTTTTAAATGGACTAATAAATCTTTTACAAATTTATATTGGGCAGAAATTATACCCGACGGAGGAATGGGAAAGCCTCAACGTTTTGAGCGTAAAATTAATTCAAAATTCAACGAATCTACTCCAGTTTTCACTCAAGATGGTAAAACAATGTATTTTACCAGAAACAATTTTTTAGAAGGAAAAAGAGGAAGAGATACTGATAAAAATACGCTGCTAAAACTTTACAAGGTGATATTAAATAGTGACGGACAATGGAGTGATGTTGTAGAATTACCATTTAATAGTAATAATTACAGTGTTGCACATCCTGCTTTGAGTATTGATGAAAAAACGTTGTATTTTGCCTCGGATATGCCTGGGACTTATGGGCAATCGGATTTGTTTAAAGTTATGATAAACGCTGATGGAACTTATGGGGCTCCAGAGAATTTAGGTCCCGAAGTTAATACTGAAGGAAGAGAAACCTTTCCTTTTATTTCCAGTGATAATGAATTATATTTTGCTAGTGACGGTAGACCAGGTTTAGGAGGTTTGGATGTTTTTGTAGCAAAAATTGAAGCTGATAATAGTTATTATGGTATACAAAATGTTGGAGAGCCAATTAACAGTAAACAAGATGATTTTGCTTTTATAATAAATAGTAAAAACCGAAATGGATTTTTCTCATCTAATAGAGAAGGAGGAAAAGGATTTGATGATATTTATCGGTTTGTTGAAGATAAAAAGTTGACTTGTGATCAATCATTATCAGGACTTGTAACCGATTTGGATTTCCGTCAGATTCTAATAGGAGCTAAGATGAGTTTGTTTGATAGTAATTTTAAACTGCTTCAAGTGACACAAACTGATACAAGTGGGCGTTATAATTTTTCTGTTAATTGTGGAAAAACATATTACATAAGAGGCGAAAAAGAAGAATATCAAACTAAAGAAGAAGCTGTTAGAACTAAATTTTTTAGTGGAAATAAAGATTTTCCAATTGTGTTAGAACGACGTATTAAGCCAATAACAGTCGGGACTGATTTGGCTAAAACATTAAATATTCCAATGATTTACTTTGATTTGGATAAAGCATTTATTCGTAAGGATGCTAGTTATGAGTTGGCTAAAGTTGTAGTGGTAATGGAACAGTATCCAGAACTTAAAATAGAAGTGCGTTCCCATACGGACAGTCGTCAAAGTGCAAAATACAACGAAAAATTATCAGACAAGAGAGCAAAAACTACTGTGGATTGGTTAATAGAAAATGGCATTAATTCGAGTCGATTAATAGGCAAAGGTTATGGTGAATCTCAATTAATAAATCAATGCGCTGATGGAGTAAAATGTACCGAAGAGGAACATCAGGCCAATAGGCGAAGCGAATTTATTATTGTTTCGATGCAATAAGTTGTAAAATGAATAGATGATTTTTTTTAGTCTACTATTGGGCAATGTATTTATAATTAAAAAATAAGAGCCCAATTGTAATTTTAAATGATTTACAAAGAAGAATTATCTTTTCTTTTAATATTGATTTCCTAAATAGCTCTCGCAATTTTATTTGCTTTTTTTGCTGCTAGGAGCAAAGATTTAGTAAAAAGTCTGAGAATGTTTAGATAGAAAATACTAGATATTTTTGGTTCCGAAAAAAATAATCGCCTTTAAGTGTTAAATAGTTATTTTTCATTTAAATTTCTTATTGTCAATACTATATAAAATTTGTTGTTTGGCTCGTTGTTTGTTTTACTTAGACTTTAAATTATTGTTTCCTTTAAGAAAATATTTTATTTTTTTGATTTTTGTATGTCTTTTTTTTTTAAATTTAGCTTTCTAAAATTTATCTATTATGACTGTAAATCAAATATTAAGAACAAAAGGAGCAGAAGTTTTTTCTATTGTTTCGACTTTTACTGTATTCGAAGCTTTAAGAGTTATGGGAGAAAAAAATATAGGTGCTATCCTTGTAATTGAGAATGGAGTTTTAAAAGGGATTTTATCGGAGAGAGATTATGCTAGAAAAATTGTTTTAAAAGATAAGTCTTCCAAAAAAACACCAGTAAGTGAAATTATGGAGAGTGATGTAGTAACCGTTAAACCTTCAGATAATTTGGAATATTGTATGGAATTAATGAGCGGTAGAAGAATTAGACATTTACCTGTGATTGAAAATGAAGTGATAATTGGACTTATCTCTATTGGGGATGTGGTAAAAGCTATAATTGAAATCCAAAAAGAAACAATTAAACATCTGGATTCCTATATTTCACAGTAACAGTTGATTGAATAATTTTATTAGATAGCTACATTAGGTGTAGCTATTTTTTTTAGTTATAAATTAACCGAAAATAAATAAAAGAATAGGATAAAAGCTTCTGTTTTAAAGCAAGTGGCTTATCTTTGTTCTTTGAAAATAAAAATATAAATGGACAATAATAGTAAAAGAAAAGAAGCATTATTATATCACTCTGAGCCAACTCCAGGAAAAATACAAGTAGTTCCTACCAAAAAATATGCAACACAAAGAGATTTGTCTTTGGCCTATTCGCCAGGTGTTGCAGAGCCATGTTTGGAAATTGCAAAAGATATCAATAATGTCTATAAATATACAGCAAAAGGTAATTTGGTTGCTGTAATTACAAATGGTACTGCCGTTTTAGGTCTTGGTGATATTGGACCAGAAGCTTCAAAACCTGTAATGGAAGGAAAGGGTCTTTTATTTAAAATATTTTCTGATATTGATGTATTTGATATAGAGATTGGAACCAAAGATGTTGAGGAATTTATTCAGACAGTAAAAAATATTGCACCAACATTTGGAGGAATCAATTTAGAAGATATCAAAGCACCAGAATCATTTGAAATTGAACGCAGATTAGTTGAAGAACTTAATATTCCTGTAATGCACGATGATCAGCATGGAACGGCTATTATATCTTCAGCAGCTTTAATCAATGCATTAGAGTTAGCTGATAAAAAAGCTGAAGATGTAAAAATGGTTGTTTCAGGTGCTGGATCTGCGGCTATTGCATGTGCTGATTTATATGTTTTATTGGGTGTAAAAAGAGAGAATATCTTAATGTTCAACAGTAAAGGTCTTTTGACTAAAGACAATCCTACTTTGTCTGATTTACAGCAAAAATACGCTATTGATGGTGCTTCTATTGGTCTTGAAGAAGCATTAAAAGGGGCTGATATTTTCTTAGGATTATCAACTGGAAATATTATGACTCCGCAAATGTTGCTGGGAATGGCCGATAATCCTATTGTTTTTGCCATGGCCAATCCTGATCCCGAAATCGCCTACAATCTTGCTATTGAAACTCGTAAGGATGTAATAATGGCAACTGGACGTTCGGATCATCCTAATCAAGTGAATAATGTACTTGGATTTCCATACATTTTTAGAGGAGCGTTAGATGTTCGTGCTACAAAGATAAATGAGGCAATGAAAATGGCTGCCGTAAAAGCACTTGCTGCACTTGCTAAAGAAAATGTGCCAGAACAAGTGAATATTGCCTATGGTGCTACAAAATTAGTTTTTGGAAGAGAATATATTATACCAAAACCTTTTGATCCAAGGTTGATATCAGAGGTGGCTCCAGCGGTTGCAAAAGCAGCAATGGATTCGGGTGTTGCATTGAATCCAATAACAGATTGGGATAAGTATAAAGAAGAATTATTGGATCGTTTGGGTAACGATAACAAAATGATTCGTTTGATTACTAATAGAGCCAAAACAGATCCTAAAATAATTGTTTTTGCTGAAGCTGAACAATTAGATGTTTTAAAAGCTGCTCAGATTGTTCATGAAGAAGGTATTGGATTTCCTATTTTATTAGGGGACAAAGAAATTATATTAGAATTAAAAGAAGAATTGGGTTTTGATGCAGATGTCCAAATTGTTGACCCAAAACTTGACGAAGAAAAAGAAAGAAGAACCCGATATGCTACTGCTTTTTGGGAGTCTAGAAAAAGAAATGGTGTTTCGTTTTATGATGCTGAGAAGTTCATGAGAGAGCGAAACTATTTTGCTGCTATGATGGTTAATACAGGAGAAGCTGATGGGTTGATTTCTGGATATTCTAGAAGCTATCCTTCTGTCGTAAAACCATTGTTGCAAATAATTGGAAAAGCGCCTAACGCTTCATTAGTTGCAACTACTAATATTATGATGACTAGCAGAGGGCCAATGTTTTTATCAGATACTGCAATAAATATAAACCCAACAGCGGAAGAGTTAGCTAAAATTGCTGTTATGACTGCTAATACTGTAAAAATGTTTGGAATGGAACCTGTTATTGCTATGGTTTCTTATTCTAACTTTGGTTCTTCATCAAGTGTAAGTGCAGAAAAAGTGAAAGAAGCTGTTGCGTATCTACACAAAAATCATCCTGAAATAATTGTTGATGGTGAAGTTCAGGCTGATTTTGCTTTGAATCAAGATATGTTAGCAACTAAATTCCCTTTTTCAAAATTGGCAGGAAAGAAAGTGAATACTATGGTTTTTCCAAATCTTGAATCGGCTAATATTACCTATAAATTATTGAAAGAATTGAATAAAGTGGGGTCAATAGGGCCAATTATGATGGGAATGAAGCATCCTGTTCATGTTGTTCAATTGGGTGCCAGTGTTGAAGAAATGGTAAATATGGCTGCAATTGCAGTTATCGATGCCCAAGAAAAAAGTATGAGATTGAAATAAAGTAAAAGTAAAATACCCAAAAGATTAAAATTTGAGATTGTAAGATTGAAAATGTAGTGAGTTGGTTTATATCTAAAAAGTGTAGTCCAATATTAGCTATTCATTTGTCTGTATAATCTCAAATTTTCTTATATTTGACCATATAATATATTTTATGATAGCACATTTGCAAGGAAAATTAGTTGAAAAAAACCCTACAGAAGTCGTGATCGACTGTAGTGGTGTTGGTTATCATGTAAATATTTCTTTGCACACTTATTCTTTATTACCTAATACTGATTTTATAAAACTCTTTACATATCTTCAAATAAAAGAAGATGCGCATGTTTTGTTTGGTTTTGTTGAAAAATCTGAAAGAGAGATTTTTAAAATGTTATTGTCGGTATCTGGTATTGGTGCCGGTATTGCTCGTACCATGCTTTCCTCTTTGGAACCTAAACAGATTATTAATGCAATTGCCTCCGGAGATGTTGTAACTATTCAGAAAATAAAAGGAATCGGTACTAAAACAGCACAAAGAGTAATTATTGATTTAAAGGAAAAAGTGTTAAAGTTATACGATTTAGATGAAGTTTCAATCTCACTGAGCAATACAAATAAAGATGAAGCGTTATCTGCTCTAGAAGTTCTTGGTTTTGTTAGGAAAACTTCAGAAAAAATTATTGAAAAAATTATTAAAGAGGATCCAGAGGCTACTGTGGAAACTATAATCAAAAAAGCTTTAAAAAATTTATAAGAGGTTATTTACAAGCCTAATCGATATGCATAAGATCTACATTTTTTTGCTGGTATTTTTTTGTGGCTTTGTGTCTCAGGCTCAAGTACAAGAGGCTGTTCAAGATACTATAAAAAAAGGATATGATGTTGGTGAGGTTCAATTAGCAAATCCTCAAAGCATATTGTCTGCCTATACCTATGATCCAGTTACTGATACTTATGTTTATAATAGTTCAATAGACGATTTTAATATCAATTATCCAATATTTTTAACTCCTGCTGAGTATGAAAAATTGATGTTAAAAGAATCAATGAATCAATATTTTGGTAAAAAATTAGACGCTATTGATGGAAATAAAACAGGAAGTGATGCTGCCAAAAAAGATTTATTACCTCGATATTATATAAAATCTGGGCTTTTTGAATCTATTTTTGGAAGTAATACTATAGATGTAAAACCTACAGGGTCTATTGAAATAGATCTAGGATTGTTGTATACTAAACAAGATAATCCAGCATTTTCACCTCGAAATCGTACCAATACTTCATTCGATTTTAATCAACGAATAAGTATGAGTTTACTTGGAAAAGTTGGGACTAGACTTCAGGTTAATGCTAATTTTGATACTCAGTCTACTTTTGCTTTTCAAAATTTATTGAAATTAGAATATACTCCAGCCGAGGATGATATTGTTCGAAAAATTGAAGTTGGAAATGTAAGTATGCCTTTAAATAGTACCTTGATTCAAGGTGCTCAAAGTTTATTTGGAGTAAAAACCGAATTACAATTTGGTAAAACTACCGTGACAGGAGTTTTCTCCGAACAAAAATCACAAGCCAAAAGTGTGACTGCACAAGGTGGCGGTACTGTACAGGAATTTGAAATGTATGGTTTAGATTATGATAGTGACAGGCACTTTTTCTTGTCGCAATATTTTAGAGATAAATATGATTCCTCTTTAAAAAACTACCCTTTTATTGATTCAAGAGTTCAAATCACAAGGTTGGAAGTTTGGATTACTAATAAGCAAAATAGGGTAAATACAACTAGTAATAATTTAAGAAATATTATTGCATTACAAGATTTAGGTGAAGGCGAGCTAGCAGACTCAGCAGGAAATCCAATAATTGGTAAGCAAAATGAGGTAGTTGTATTAAACCCTATTCCGCCAGATTTTTTTGTTGACCAATCAGGTCAAAAGAAATCGTATCCTTCAGATAATAAAAACAACAAATATGATCCAGCTTTAATTAAGATTAATGGGGGGTATTTGAATGAAGGAATTAGGGAAATCGTAACGGCTAGTTCTGGATTTACAATACCTGGTGGTACTAACGTTGTTGAAGGACAAGATTATTCAAAATTAGAAAATGCCAGAAAGTTATTGCCTAATGAATATAGTTTTAATACTCAATTAGGGTATATTTCCCTGCAACAAAAATTGGGGAATGATGAGATTTTGGCTGTAGCGTATCAGTATTCTATTGGAGACAAAGTCTATCAAGTTGGAGAGTTTGGAAATGATGGGGTTGAAGCAACTGTTGTTGGTGGGGATCAGCCGTCTAATAAAACGGTTATTTCTCAAACTTTAATTTTAAAAATGTTAAAAAGTAGTTTAACAGATGTGAATGATCCAGTTTGGAATTTGATGATGAAAAATGTTTATCAAATTCAGGGAGCATATCAACTTATTCAAGATGATTTTAGATTGAATATATTATATAAAAATCCATCACCATTAAATTATATAACTCCTGTTCTTGGAACTACATTTCCACCAAATCCATCACCTGAAAACACAGTTGAAAACACCACTTTGTTAAGAGTTCTTAACGTAGATAAGTTGAATTATAATAATGATCCACAAACTGGAGGAGATGGTTTTTTTGATTTCATTCCAGGAATGACTGTTGATACTCAAAATGGAAGATTGATTTTTACCACCAAGGAACCTTTTGGAGAATTGATATTTAATAAGTTGAAAACTGATGATCCTACAGAGGATTATAATAATGTGGCAACATATAATGATAATCAAAAAAAATATGTAAATCCTTACATGTACAATGGTACGCAGGCAAAGGCAATCCAGTACCCAGAGTTAAATAAATTTCTTTTACGCGGAAAATATAAAGCAGTTGGTGGGGAGGGGATTTCTATTGGTGCTTTCAATGTTCCTATTGGTTCGGTAAAAGTTACTGCAGCGGGTAGAGTTTTGGTCGAAGGGGTAGATTATAGTGTCAATTATCAATTAGGTAAACTCCAAATTCTAGATCCTTCTTTGCAAGCATCAAGTACACCAATTGAAATTTCATTAGAAAATAACTCAGTGTTTGGTCAACAAACCAGAAGATTTTTTGGGGTGAATGTAGATCATCTAATCTCTGAAAATTTTATGGTTGGAGCTACTTTCTTGAATATGAAAGAAAAACCATTTACTCAAAAATCAAGTTATGGACAAGAATCGGTTAATAATAGTATCTTTGGATTACATGGTAATTTCTCTTCACAAGTTCCATTTTTTACTCGTTTAGTTAATAAGTTGCCAAATATCGATACAGATGTTCCTTCTGCGATTTCAGTAAGCGGAGAGTTTGCTTATTTAATGCCCAATGCTTCTGATGGTGATAAGTTTCAAGGAGAATCTACTATTTATGTTGATGATTTTGAAAGCTCCCAATCATCAATAGATTTGCGTTCACCTTATGCGTGGAGTTTGTCTTCTACACCAACCACTGAAGGAGCTGCGAAACCACCTGCTTATGATTTTAATGGTGCCTTAGACAAGTTGGACTATGGTTTTAAAAGAGCGAAATTATCTTGGTATTCTATTGATCCAGTTTTTTATACTTCAAAACCATCAGGAATTTCTAATGATGATTTGTCTACGAATGCAACAAGAAGGGTTTATAGTGAAGAGTTATATCCTTTAACAGATATTGTTCAAGGACAATCTCTTGTTGTAAGCACTTTGGATTTGAGCTATTATCCAAAAGAGCGTGGTCCATATAACAATAATTTAAATGTTTCGGATACGCCTAGTGGGAATTTTGGAGGGATTGTTAGATCATTAAGTTCAACAAATTTTGAGCAAAGCAACGTAGAGTATATTCAATTTTGGGTTATGGATCCTTATGTAGGAACGGGGAAGACATCAAACACTAATTCAGGTAAAATTTATTTCAATCTTGGAGAAATCTCAGAAGATGTTTTGAAAGATAATAGAAAAGTATACGAAAATGGTTTTGGATCGGATCAAGTTTTAGTAAGCCCACCGCCAGTTTGGGGTAATGCACCAGCATCACAATCATTAATTTATGCATTTGATAATAATGAGGGTAATCGTACTAATCAGGATATTGGTTTAGATGGACTTGCGTCAAAAGATGAAGCTAAAGTATATAATAATTATGGATCTGATCCTGATCCTGCTGGGGATGATTATCTGTATTATCTTAATACTACGGGAGATATTTTGGATCGATATAAAAACTATAATGGTTTAGAAAATAACTCTACAGTTAATATCGATTCTCCTAACAGGGGTTCTTCAACACTTCCAGATGTTGAAGATGTAAATAGGGATAATACCATGAATACTATTAATGCTTATTATGAATATAGTATTGATATAAAACCAGAAATGCAGGTCGGTCAAAACTATATTTCGGATGTGCGTAATACGGTAGTTACTTTGCCAAACGGTTCTTCAACGGAAGCAAGATGGCTTCAGTTTAAAATTCCTATTTCTCAACCACAAAATACTATTGGTGAAATTTCAGATTTCAGATCCATTAGGTTTATGAGAATGTTCATGACCAACTTTACCGATCAGGTTACCATGCGTTTTGGTGCTTTAGATTTAATACGTGGAGAATGGCGACGTTATGCAAATTCATTGGATACTGATGATACAAATGTTGCTGATGATGCAGTTGTTTTTGAAACATCTTCGGTTAATATTGAAGAAAATTCTAGTAGATGTCCTATCAATTATGTAAGTCCTCCAAGTGTTCAAAGAGAACAATTGTACAATAATAATACAGTTATCAATCAGGATGAGCAATCCTTGTCAATGAGAATTTCCGGGGGTGGTTTAAGACCATTGGAAACTAAGTCTTCAGAAAGTAGTCGTGGCGCCTTCAAAAATTTTAATGTAGATATGCGTCAGTATAAAAAACTGAAAATGTTTTTACACGCCGAATCTTTACCGGATGAAATAGCATTAAAAGATGATCAAATGATTGCTTTTTTGCGTATCGGAGCCGATTATTCTACGGATTTTTATCAAATAGAAATCCCTTTAAAAGTAACAACTGCTTCTTCTTCTGGTGATAAAAATTGTCCTCCAATTAGTGCTGATTTAGTTTGGCCATCAGACAATGAAATAGATTTGTCCCTAGAGTTATTGACGAATTTAAAACTAAAATATTTAAAAAGAGACATACAAAAACCTTTGCCCGCAGACGGAATTTATTATTTGGATGATATAGAAGGGGATGTAAATGCAGATGGGGATACTAAATTGCATTTAGGAATAAAAGGAAATCCAAATTTAGGTATGATTCGAAATATTATGCTTGGACTTAAAAGTAATGAACCCCATCAAGATATTAAGGGTGAGGTTTGGTTCAATGAGCTTCGTTTAGCAGATATGGACAATAAAGGAGGGATTGCGGCTTTGTTAAATGTAGATACTAATTTTGCAGATTTAGCTACGGTATCATTTACTGGTAATATAAAGAATTTTGGTTTTGGAACAATCGAACAAGGTCCAAATGAAAGAAGTAGAGAAGATATTCAACAGTATAATGTGGTAACCAATATTAATTTGGGGAGATTTCTGCCTAAGAAATGGGGTGTCAATTTACCATTTAATTATTCAGTAGGAGAAGAAATCATTAAGCCAGAATATGATCCGTTTTATGAAGATATTAAGTTAAAGCAAGTTTTGGATGATGCTGATTCTGAATCTGAAAGAAAAGCTAAATTGAATCAAGCCATGGATTATACCAAACGCAAAAGTATCAATTTAATAGGTGTGCGAAAAGATCGAAGTCCAACGAAGAAACCGATGCCTTATGATGTTGAAAATTTTACTTTTTCGCAATATTATAATGAGGTGCAGCGCCATGATTTTGAAGTAGAAAAAAATATTGATCAGCAATCCAGAACAACATTGGATTATGCTTTTGCATTTCAGCCAAAACCAGTAGAACCTTTTCAAAAAACTAAGTTCATGAAGAAAAGTTCTTATTGGAAGTTTTTAAGCGATCTTAATTTTAATTATTTGCCTTCTAATATTACTTTTAGTACCAACGTAGTTAGACAAAGTAATGAACAACAATTTAGACAAGTTGAGGATATTGGTATTGGTTTTGAACCTTTATACAGAAGAAACTTTGGGTTTAATTACCAATACGGATTTAACTTTAATTTAACGAAATCCTTAAAAATAAATTATACTGCGGCTTCAAGGAATTTAGTAAAAAACTACTTGGATGAGTTTAATGATCCTATTGATAATATAACTATTTGGGATGGTTACTTAGATACGGGAACACCTAATTTCCACATGCAGCAATTTGTTTTAAATTATGAAATTCCATTTAATAAAATCCCTGTTTTAGGTTTTATCAAGGCGAATTATTCTTATACTGGAGATTTTAGTTGGCAAAAATCTTCAGAGGCTTTGAGTGAAGTTCTTGTTGGCGGAGTGTCTTATAATTTAGGGAATACAGTACAAAATGCTAAATCAAGTATTTTTAATACGACCTTCAATATGGAAACCCTATATAAATATATAGGCATTGGAAAAGGTTCAACGAATAGTAAACCTAAGCCTGTTGCTCCTCCAAAACCAGGCGAAAAGGTTGTGAGAACAGATCCATTAAAAAAGATTAACCAAAATCAATTTGTTGACGGTTTAAAAGGAATTTTAACAAGTATAAAAACTGTTCAGCTAACATTTACTGAAAACCAAGGAACTGTTTTACCAGGGTATACACCAGGTGTTGGTTTTTTTGGATCTGCAAAACCAACTTTAGGATTTGTTTTTGGTAGTCAGAGTGACGTACGATTTGAGGCTGCCAAAAATGGTTGGTTAACCTCGTATCAAGAATTTAATCAAAACTATACAACGGTTAAAAATCAAATATTTAAAGGGTCTGTTAATTTGGAATTAATTCCTGATCTTAAAATTGATTTGTTAGCGGATCGTTCCTATTCTGAAAATTTTTCAGAACAATATGACGTTTCATCAAATGGTCTATATAATTCTAGATCACCTTATACTTATGGTATATTTTCGATTTCGACGGTACTAATTGGAACTTCATTTTCAACTAGTAATGAGACTAGATCTTCTGCTTTTGATAAGTTTAGGGAAAATAGACTTATTGTTGCAAATAGACTTGCAGTAGAAAAAGGAATTGATATTACTAATCCAGTTAATCTTGATGCCAAAGGCTTCCCTCTTGGGTATTCGAGTTCAAGTCAGGCGGTTTTATTACCTTCGTTTTTAGCAGCTTATTCAGGAAGCAGTGCTAGTAATGTTTCTTTTGATATATTTAAAAGTTTCCCAGTTCCCAATTGGGCAATTAAATACAATGGATTAATGCGTTATGAATTTTTCAAAAAGACCTTCAAGCGATTTTCTTTGCAGCAAAATTATAGGGCCTCATATACAGTTAATTCATTTAGATCGAACTTTAATTATACGGAAAAGCCAGGTGGTAAGGATGATAGCGGTAATTTTTATAGTCCGATTATTATGTCAAACGTGACTTTGGTTGAACAATTTAATCCGCTTGTGCGTGTAGATTTTGAATTAAAAAACTCTTTTAAAGTATTAACTCAGATAAATAAAGACAGAGCTTTATCTATGAGTTTTGATAATAATTTATTGACGGAAGTACATGGAATTGAGTACGTAGTTGGATTAGGATATAGAATAAAAGATGTTACTTTTTCATCAAAACTTGCCGATAATCCAACAGGTATTATAAAAAGTGATATTAATATAAAAGCCGATTTGACGTATAGAGATAATCAAACTATTGTGAGGTATTTAGATTATGATAATAATCAACTAGGTGGAGGCCAAAATATATGGACCTTGAATACTACTGCTGATTATTCTTTAAGTAAAAACCTGACGATAATTTTTTATTACAATCACTCTTTTTCTAAGCCCGTTATTTCGACTTCATTTCCTTTAACGAATATTAGCTCAGGATTTACTTTCCGATATAATTTTGGAAATTAATTTTTTGAAAATCTAAAGCATAATTGTACATAAGATTGTTACATTTGTGCAAAAAATAATTATTAATTATCAATTATCATTTTATGAGCATACCAGCAAATTTAAAGTACACAAAAGATCACGAATGGGTTAGTCTTGAAGGGGATATTGCTACCGTTGGAATTACGCATTTTGCACAAAAAGAATTAGGAGATATTGTATATGTTGAGGTAGAAACATTGGATCAAACTTTAGATAAAGATGAAGTTTTCGGTACTGTGGAAGCTGTAAAAACTGTATCTGATTTATTTCTTCCATTATCTGGAGAAATTATCGCTTTTAATGATACTTTAGAGAGTACTCCAGAAAGTGTAAATGCTGATCCTTACGGTGATGGGTGGATGATTAAAATAAAAATATCTAATCCTTCAGAAATTGAAGAATTGCTTTCAAGTGAAGCTTATAAAGAGCTTATCGGTGCCTAAATATTTTCTTTTTTTAATTGCTTTATTGTGGACTGGGATTGTGACTTATTTTTGTTTAATAAAATCAAGTGATATACCAGTCATAAATATTCCAAATCTAGATAAGTGTATTCATTCTTTTTTTCATTTTGTGCTTACTTTTGTTTGGTTTTTGTTTTTTAGAAAGCAGTTAAAATTTAATAATATATTCAAACCTTTATTGATATCATTTGTGTTTTCATTCTTGTTTGGAATAGGTATAGAGATATTGCAAGAATTAGTAACTACAACAAGGCATGCAGATGTTTTGGATGTTGTAGCTAATTTAACTGGAGCAGGATTGGCTGTTTTGGTTACTTCAATTTGTATAAAATACAATATATTTAATACACTATAAAAAAAATAAGGACCCACTTCGGTGGGTTTTTTGTTTCTATTGCTACTTGTTAGATGTCATTTCATTCGAATACTGTAATTTTACGTTTTTAAATTCTCAAATTGTGACAATGACAATGGATATTAGAAAATATTTGGATTCTACCTATTTGAAAACAAATAGTCAAGCCAGCTTAGATGAAAGCGAAAACCAAGTTGTAGCTCAGTTTTTTATTCAAGAAGCTATAGAAGAAGGTTTTAAATTGATAATGATTCGCCCAGACCGAGTTTCTTTAGCAAAAAAAATGATTGTTGAGGCTAATTCAAAAGTTACAATTGGAACCGTTATTGATTTTCCAGAAGGAACATCTTCTATCGTTAAAAAGTTAGATGAAGCTCTTGAATGTATTCAAAATGGTGCTGATGAGTTGGATTATGTTTGTAATTATGAAGCTTTCAAATCTGGTGATGTTGACTTGGTTAAAAATGAAATTTTAAAAGGCACTCAACTAGGACTGGATAATAATAAAATAGTAAAATGGATTATTGAAGTGGCAGCACTCAATGATGTGCAAATTGCTGAACTAACTACATTGATTAAAAATGTGGTGGTTCTAAATTTTAAAGCAGATACTTATAGTTCTGTTTTTATAAAATCATCAACAGGATTTTATAAAACGGAGAATAATTTGCCAAATGGAGCTACTGTGGCTTCTATTAAAATTATGCTTCAAAATGCCTCGCCACTTCCTGTAAAAGCTGCTGGAGGAGTTCGAACTTATAAAGAAGCATTGGAAATGATTGAACTTGGGGTCCAACGAATAGGGACTTCAGGAGCGAAAGCTATTGTAAACGGAGAAGAAACCTCTTCAAGATATTGATTTGACATTAAATAAAATGATTAAAAAAGCCCTCATTTTTCTTTTAGTTTTTTCTGCATTTGTTTCAAATGCACAAACCCCAGATAATAAACAGTCCGAATCCTTGGATGAACGATTTCCTGTTTTTTTAAGTTGTAAAAATTTAGAAAGACAAGATTTAGAAAATTGTTTTTATAACGAAGTACAACAGTTGGTTTATCATAATTTTCAAGTACCTGAAAAACTAACACAAAGTCAGTATAAAGGAAATATAAAGGTGCTTTTTGAAGTAGATATTACTGGAAAGTTCAAAATATTATTCGTGAATTCAAATAATGAAGAGTTAATAGCTGAGACGAAAAGAGTTTTTGGTAATTTTCCAACAATTGATCCGCCAACTTACAATGGAAATCCAACCTATTCCAAATTTAATTTAAACATTGCAATTCCATTATTATCTCCAGAAGAAATTGCTACTGCAGCAAAAATAAAAAAGGAAAATATTAATGTCAATGATGGTTTGACAGAATTAGATAGTATTGTTTATAAGCGATTTGATAATCCTCAATTCACAAGTCATTTAAGTATTCCTTTTTCTCATAGTTATTATGCGCAATTTGATGGTGCAATGAATCAAGTTGGCAGTAATAATCATACCGCTTCAAAACCTTATACTTATACTGAGGTTGAAAAATATTATAATTTTCAAAAAGTGAACGCTAGTTTGATGAAGAATAAAACTAGTTGGTGGGGGAGAAAAACTTGGAATGAAAATTTAGTCGAAATTCAAGGTGAAGGATATTGGTTTGCTTTAAATTTTTTATTTAATGTTCAGGGCGGGATTTCTAATCCGAGTAAAACGGATTATACCTATGTAAACACAAGAGCTCTTAATTTTAAAGGAGGACTTGGGTCTCGTTTAAATTTCACTACAACTTTCTATGAAAGTCAAGGTCGTTTTGCGGATTATTATAATGATTATGCTAACACCATAAAACCTTCTGGAGGGAATCCTGCTATTGTTCCTGGAATTGGTATTGCTAAACAATATAAAACAGATGCCTATGATTTTCCTTTGGCAGATGCTAATATAACCTATAATGCTGCCAAATTTTTAGATTTGCAATTGGGTTATGGTAAAAACTTTATTGGTGACGGATATCGCTCTTTGTTTTTAAGTGATGGAGCTAGTCCATATCCGTTTTTTAAGATTAATGCTAATTTTTGGAAAATTAAATATACTGTAGATTATATGTGGTTAAAGGATGTACGTCCCGACGTTACAATTGATAAGACGTATGCTACAAAGTACGCTGTAAATCATTATTTGAGTTGGAATGTATCTAATAGATTGAATCTAGGTTTTTTTGAGTCAGTTATTTGGACCAATACCAATGGAAGAGGTTTTGATGCGAATTTTGTGAATCCAGTTGTGTTTTACCGTGCTGTTGAGTTTTCTTCTTCTTCCAAAAGTGGTAATGCTCTTTTAGGTTTGACTTATAAATATAAATGGAACAATCAGGTCAATCTTTATGGGCAGCTTCTTATAGATGAGTTTTCTACTAGTGATGTTGCGGCTGGTGATGGTAGTTGGAAAAATAAATTGGGTTACCAATTAGGAGCGAAATATTACAAGGCTTTTAATGTTGATAATTTGACATTGCAATTAGAGTTTAATCATGTGCGTCCTTACGTGTATTCACATAGTGAGCCAATAACCAATTATGCGCATAACAATCAAAGTTTGGGACATCAATGGGGAGGTAATTTTCAGGAGTTGGTTTTATTGGGGTATTATAATAAGGATCGATTTTATGCCAATACTAAGTTTACTATTGGGACTCGAGGCTTAGATTTTGATACAGCTGATAATGGTTTTAACTACGGACAAAATATCTATAAAGATTATGATGAAAATAGACCTTATGATAAAGGAGTTAAAGTTGGTCAGGGAAATAAAACAAGTGTTTTTATTTCAGAAGTTCAAGTAGGTTATTTGGTAAATCCAGCTACTAATTTTAAATTTTTCGGTAATTTTTTATTTAGAAATTTTGACCCAACAACAAATACGGCTACAGTTTTTAAAGAACAAACAACTTGGTTTACTGTTGGTTTTAGATCTGATGTGTTTAATTGGTATTTCGATTATTAGTGTTTTTTGTGTTGAATGTTTTGCTTTTAATCTGATTTTGATTGGAAATAAATAAGATCCTTTTTTTAATAGTTAAGATATAGGGAAGAGGGAATCTTGTTTATTAAAAATCTCTCATGTTCTTGCTTGAAAAACTTAATATTTGAACTTTGTTTTTGATAATTGTGCCGTAAAAACCGATTAAAAAAATAACAGTTAACCCGTTGGGTGTAATTAAATTATTTGATTTTTAATATTATTTATAGGTCTATCAAAGATGAATTTATTGATATATTGAACCAAAGTTAGAGCTGTTATTTTCGCTAAAATTCTTGTTTTAAAACCTTCAAAAGTTTTGGCATAATTTCTTCGAATTAAAAATTGGTCACATAATTGCGAGAACAATGTCTCTATTCTTTTTCTTGATTTTCTAAAAATATAAGATTGTGGCTTATAGTTTTTTTGATTACTTCTTTTTGGAGTTTCTAATTTGACATTTACGGTTTGGAATAAATCCAATTGGATTGTTTCAGATAGATATCCTCTATCACCAAGAACCACACAATCAGACATTTGTTGTTTTATGTTTTTTAAAAAATGAACATCATGGACTTCTGCCTTTGTAATATCTAAAGAATGAAAAATTCCAGCGATTGAGCAAACACCATGAAGTTTATATCCATAAAACCAATTGTTTTGAGAGGCGCAAAATCCTTTTGAAGGAGCCGTTTCAAATTCATCTTTACAGATTTTAACCCTATTGTGTCGAGAAAATTTACATATCTCTAACGGCATACTATCTACAATATAATAGTTCTCAAATTCAAGAAAAAAAGAAGCTAATTTAGTTCTAACTTCTTCTAAAAATAAAAACAACTTTCTTCGCCTTTTATTAAACTGACTTCTATCGATAAGATTTAAAATATCATTAGAATTTATCTGTTTGAAAAGAGCATTTTCACTGTCAATAGACATAAATTCAGCAGTTAAACTCAGTGCAACAATCTCTAAATCAGTCATTTTTTGTTTTCTCCCAACATCAGATTTGAACTCTAATTCACAATTCAAAGAACTTATAACTTCTAAAACTCTTAGATAATTTTTTACTATATTTGACATAGATATTGTTTTGTTTGGCGACATCAAGATACTGAATTTCAGTATCTTGAACAATATCTAATGTCTCTTTTTTATTTCAAATAATTACACCCAACGGGTTAACAGTTATTTCAAATGTTTAATTCATAGACTGTTTTTGAATCTTACTTTGTATATTTGCACCAGTTTTCAAAAAATATACCAATTTTATCTGCATTGAGTACAACATCTAATCCCACTTCGTTCAAATCTATTTATTTTGATTTTAAAGCAATTACAAAGGCTGGACTGGCTATTAGTGTTGTTTTTTCTTCTATTGCGGGTTATGTTCTTGGTTTTGATGACACGCATCCTTTTAGTTGGTTTGTTTTGCTGAAACTTGCTATAGGTGGATATTGTATGGTTGGTGCTTCGAATGCTTACAATCAGGTAATAGAAAAAGACTTAGATGCTTTGATGGATCGAACCAAAAATCGTCCTGTAGCTTCTGGAAGAATGTCTCCGCGTTTGGCTCTAGTTGTGGCAAGTTTGCTTACTATTTTTGGTATAGCTTTGTTGTATACTATAAACTCAAAATCGGCCATGTTTGGTGCCATTTCTATTTTTTTATATACCAGTATTTATACACCACTAAAAACGCTTACACCACTTTCAGTTTTTGTTGGTGCTTTTCCTGGTGCGATCCCTTTTATGTTAGGTTGGGTAGCTGCTACTGGTGAGTTTGGTATCGAAGCTGGAACTTTGTTTTTAATTCAATTTTTTTGGCAATTCCCACATTTTTGGGCAATTGGTTGGTTTTTATATGAGGATTATGAAAAAGCAGGTTTCTTCATGTTACCTACTGGTAAGAAAGATAAAGGGACTTCACTGCAAATTATTTTATACAGTGTTTGGTTAATAATTGCGTCATTATTGCCTGCATTAGGTCGTACCAGACATTTGTTTCTTTCTCCAATAGCTGCTGTTTTAGTATTGTTACTTGGACTTTGGGTATTATTTTATTCAGTACGTTTGTATCAGATAAAAACAGCAAAAGCTGCACGAACATTAATGTTGGTTAGTGTTTCGTATATTACGTTGTTACAATTAGTGTATATAGTAGATAAATTTTTAAGATAAATATGGAAGTTACAATGACAGCCGAAGATTATAAATCAAGAACGGCAAGATCGTATAAATTGATTTTGTTGTTTGCAATGGTGAGCATGACGATGATGTTTGCTGGTCTCACGAGTGCGTATGTGGTAAGTCAATCAAGAGCAGATTGGTTAAAGAATTTTCAATTACCCTCCGCTTTTTATTTTAGTACTCTTGCTATTTTAGGATGCAGTATTACTTTTCATTTGGCTAAAAAAGCCATTCAAAAAGACTATAAAAGTAGAACTACTACTTTGCTTTTAGCTACGCTAGCTTTGGGGATTTTGTTTGTAGTATTACAATTTGTTGGCTTTGGACAGATAGTAGAAAACGGGTATTATTTTACTGGTAGTGCTAGTTCTATTACTACTACATTTTTGTATATTGTAGTAATTGTACATTTGTTACACTTAGCAGGTGGTATGATATCATTGTTAATTATTATTTATAATCATTTTAAACAAAAATATAATTCAACTCAAACTCTTGGAATAGAACTAGGTGCGATGTACTGGCACTTTCTTGATTTCTTGTGGGTTTATTTATTTTTATTTTTATATTTCTTTAAATAAGAAAAAAACGTAAATTTGGGAACTTTTTAACGAATAACTTTTATGGAAGCGACAGTTACTACTGCAAATAGTGAAAAAACTTGGGGAGGCGGGAATGAGCCAATGGGAGCAAGTTATGGTAAATTAATGATGTGGTTTTTTATCGTATCAGATGCCTTAACGTTCTCTGGATTTTTAGCAGCCTACGGATTTTCTAGATTTAAATTTATTGGAACTTGGCCATTGGCTGATGAAGTGTTTACACACTTTCCATTTTTACATGGTGTTTCTGCACCGATGTATTATGTGGCATTAATGACTTTTATTTTGATTTTTTCATCTGTAACAATGGTTTTGGCTGTTGATGCAGGTCATCAAATGAAAAAAGATAAAGTAGCCCTTTATATGTTTTTAACCATTATCGGAGGTATGATTTTCGTTGGTTCTCAAGCTTGGGAATGGAAAAACTTTATCAAAGGAGAATATGGTGCAGTAGAAACAACAGGTGGTAGTTTACTACAGTTTGTTGATAAAGAAGGACACCGTGTTGCTTTAGAAGAATTTGCAGCAAAACTTCCTGTAGAAAGAGAGCACTTATCCAGAGCTAAAGGGAAATGGTTCATGGAAGAATCTGCTATCGCAAGCTATACAGTAGCCGAAGTTCAAGCTGGTTTTAAAGCACATCCTGAAGTTTTGATTAGAATTGAATCTCTAAACAAGAACAAAGAAAAAATTGTTCTTTCAAGAGAAGAATCTCAAGTTCGTTTGAATCAGGCTAAATTAGTTATTGAAGGTGCTAACTTAACTCATAATGAATATGGAAGTAAGCTATTTGCTGATTTCTTTTTCTTTATCACAGGTTTCCACGGATTCCACGTATTTTCAGGTATAGTAATTAATATCATCATTTTCTTTAATGTTCTTTTAGGAACTTATGAAAAAAGAGGTAGTTACGAAATGGTTGAAAAAGTGGGTTTATATTGGCACTTTGTTGATTTAGTTTGGGTATTTGTATTCACATTCTTCTATTTAGTTTAATTTTAGATTTATTATTATGTCACACGAACACGTTTCTAATACAAAAAGAATTTGGACTGTATTTGCTATATTGTCTGTAATTACAACTGTTGAAGTTGCTTTTGGTATCATTAGACCAGATGCTTTATATATGCACAATTTTTTAACAATGAGTTTGTTAAACTGGTTGTTTATCATATTAACATTAGTTAAAGCTTATTATATTGTATGGGCTTTCATGCATATGGAAGGTGAAAAAAAATCATTAAGAAATGCAGTTGTTTATCCTTTAGTTTTCTTAGTTTGTTATTTGCTTTTTATTTTATTAACGGAAGGAGATTATATATTTGAGGTTTTTAAAAGTTCTACGATTAAATGGAATTTTTAACTAGATATTAATTCAATATAAAAGGTGTCCGTTGTAACGGATGCCTTTTTTTATTTTAATACAATAAATTTTATAATTTAAATGAAAAAAAATATTGTTCTTTTTGTGTTGTTTGTATTGCCTATCGTAGCGTATTTGTTTTTTGCTTCGGGGATTAATAGCTTTACAAAATTGCCAGTAATCACGCCAAAAATTCCAGATTTTGGAGAATGGAAGTCTCTAAATGGCGAAAAAGTAAGTTTGGACCATAAAATTACAATTCTTGGTTTTTCTGGTACTGAAATTCTTAAAAACAGAGGTAATTATTTCAACTTGAATGAAAAAATTTATCAGCGATATCATGATTTTAAGGACCTGCAGTTTGTTGTGATGGCTCCTTTAGGAACCGAAAAGGATGTTAAAATTGTGGTTGATGCTTTGGGGGCTTTTACAGATGTTAGTCAATGGCATTTTGTTTTTACTACTCCTGAAGAAATTAAGACATACTATAGTCAATTACAATTAAAAGGTGCTTTAGATACTGATTTGGGAACTCCTAATGTTTATATTGTAGATAAAGAGAGAAACTTAAGAGGTAGAAAAGAAAAGAAGGGCTATAAAGAAGGTTATAGTACATTTCATCCAGCTGATTTAAGTAATGAAATGCTTGACGATTTTAAGGTTATTCTTTACGAATATCGTGCAGCTTTAAAAAAGAATCATAACGCAACAAAAGAATTAGATGTTAAAAAATAAATCATATATAGGAATTTCTTTTGTAATTCTAGTTTTTGGAATATATGCTATTCCAAAAATTGTTGAAAGAGTACAAAATAATAGTGTTGTTCAAGGAGATCGTTTGGATAAAGTAAATACGTCTAAAGAAGTAGATGAAAAACTAGTTAAAATTGGGCCTGCTCCAAGATTTGAACTTACTAATCAAAACAACGTGAAAATTTCTAATGACTTTTATAAGGGTAAAGTCTATGTTTTAGAATTTTTCTTTGCGACTTGTCCATCTATTTGTCCTAAAATGAATGCCAATATGGTAACGTTGCAAAATACTTTTTTTGGAAACCCAAATTTTGGTATTGCCTCTATTACGATAGATCCGGCACATGATACACCAGCAGTTTTAAAGGAACATGCAGAATTATTAGGTGCAAAATCTGCTAATTGGAATTTCTTAACAGGAGATAAAGACTATATCTATAATTTATCTAACAAGGGATTCAATATTTATGTTGGTGAAAATAGTAAAATTCAAGGTGGTTTTGAACATTCAGGACTTTTTGCTTTGATTGATAAAAAAGGGAATATCAGATGTAGAAAAGATGATTACGGCAATCCAGTTATATATTATGATGGACTTGAAAAAAAAGGAGTTAGAGAAATTCAGCAAGATATTCAAGCTTTGTTGAAAGAATAAATAAAAGTAGATTTAAAGTAATGGAAAATAATACTGTAGAACAAAAATATAATAAATGGATTGTGTTGTTATCAATTGCTATTCCAGTTGTAGTAGCAGTTCTTTTTAAAGTGAAGTTAAAAGATTTTGGATTTAATGTAGCTCCATTATCGTTTTTGCCGCCAGTTTACGCAACTATAAATGGAATAACTGCAGTGCTATTGGTTTCGGCAGTTATTGCGATTAAAAATGGGAATAGAAAGCGTCATGAATTGTTAATGAAGATGGCTATTGGATGCTCGGTTGCTTTTTTGGCAATGTATGTGGCATATCACATGACAGCTGATTCAACTAAATATGGTGGTGAAGGAATTATGAAAGGAGTGTATTACTTTATTTTGTTGACACACATCGTTTTGTCCATTGCAATCATACCATTAGTTTTGATAACCTATGTTCGTGCGTTGGCAAGTAAATTTGATAAGCATAAAAGAATTGCAAAAATTACTTTTCCAATTTGGTTGTATGTTGCAGTAACCGGAGTGATTGTGTATTTAATGATTTCGCCGTATTATGCTAATTAAGTCAAAAGTCAAAAGTCAAAAGGCGAAAGCTGCTTTTTGGATGCGTTTTGTTTCTTGTTTCTTTCTTCTTGTTTTTAATCTATATGCAAATGCACAATGCGCTATGTGCCGTGCAGCTTTAAATGGAGAGGATAATAAAGTTAAAGCCGAAGCAATAAATGATGGAATTGTTTATTTGATGGTCATACCTTATGTACTTGTTGGTGCACTTGGGTATTATATTTATAGAATGAAAAAGAAAAAATCTTAAGTAAGGTTATTATTCAATAGAAAAAAGTCAACTTCAAATAATATGAAGTTGACTTTTTTATTTATTCTAAAGTTGAAAAGACTAATTTATTTTAGTCCATCAATTGAAACGTTTATTATTCCATTGACTTGGATAAAAGCAATAATGGCTTGATTCGTTAGTTCTACTTTTTGAAACTGAATGTCATCCATTTTTCCATTTATAAAAACACCAGGCATAGGGGAATAATTTTTTAAGTAAGCTGCCATGCTTTGTTTCGCTTCATCTAAATTTTGCTTGATAGAATAACGGCAACTTTCCTGCATTTTTTTTAAAATAATTCCTTGAGCCAGCCAATTTGCAGTTCTCATTAATCTGCTTTTAGTATCTAATACATAGTCTAGTTTGTCAAAATATATTTCTTTTGTTGTGTCGTTGTATTGTGGAATTCCATTCAAATAAACGGTTCCGTTTACTGCTCCCAAAAGGTCTAAAGCAATTACTATTTTGCCCTCTTTGTGCCAAATAACTACATTTTGAACTTTAACTTTTTTGCTTCCTGATCCAAATTCCTGTCCAACAAAATTTTTTGTCATTACTTGTGAAGCCTCTTGATAAGTAGATACTGCTGCTATATTGGCAGCTATTTGTTCTGGGATTTTATCAACTGCTTTTAGAACGATTTTATTTTTATCAAATTTAGAATCAGGTTTTTTTCCGATCAAAGTTTCCATGTTGCATTTCATGCCCATATTGAGTAAAAAGGAATCGTTTTTAAGTTTGGCATTTGTAGAATACACTTCTAACGGTACAATTCTAAGCCAGCTTTTATATTCCTGACTCATTTCAAACGGTGTAGATATTTTAGAAATCGCATCCATAACATTCGGTTTGAAATCCATAGAATTTTCTATAGCAGCATCAATGCTTTTTTCGATTTGTGATTTAAAAAGGCTTACTGCTGGGTTTATAAGATAGGTAACAGGCATGTTTTTTCCAAAAACGGTCATTGATGGACTTTCAACCCAATCAAGAGATTTTAGATTTGTTTTAGAACTAAGTTTCCAATTGTTTAAATTTACGCTACTTAATAATGTGACTACTCCGTTCAGATTGAATTCCTGATTTTTGTATAAGTCAACCCCCATGGTTTTTGTTCCGATTCGGTATTTTACCCAAACTTTTAATGGTAAAACAGTTTTTATTTTTTCGCCTTCTTTGCCGTGATCATTTGTGATGGTTATTGGGGCTTGTTTCCAGATTTTAATTTCAATATTATCATCTTCGATCTTATTGTCTTCATAAATTAAGCCATTTAGTAAAGTATTAGTTTGGTTTTCAATGTCTTTTAGTTTAATGCTTACAGGTAGATTGATAAATGAGGGAGTACTTGTATAGCTCAGCGGTACAGCGTCATCTGGCTCAGGTTTTAGAGCTTCAATTTTTTGAGATGTAGAAGAACAACTCGTTGTTAATGATGTGATTACTGTTAAAATAATTAGGCATGAGAAAGATTTTAGCATTTGTTATGTTATTTTTGATAGCAAATTTAACTAAACAAATATATTTTTTTAAATGTAACTGTAACATTTTTGTCGGAAATAAGTCTTATGTATTGAATTGATGAGTAGAAACTTTTTTCTTGTTGATTTTTTAAAAGATAAATTGATTTTAAAATATATGCAATCATGATTGAAATTAAAGACTTACATAAATCATACAAAATGGGGCATACTGAATTGCATGTCTTAAAAGGAATTAATTTCAATATAAAAGAAGGTGAATTGGTTGCTATTATGGGATCGTCAGGATCTGGAAAATCTACGTTATTGAATATTTTAGGCATACTTGATGAGGCAGATTCGGGACTTTATACATTGGATAATGTACCCATCAAAAAATTAAATGAAACTATTGCTTCAAAATATCGAAACCAATTTCTTGGTTTTGTTTTTCAATCTTTCAACTTGATTAATTATAAAAGTGCTTTGGATAATGTGGCTTTGCCTTTGTATTATCAAGGGATAAAAAGGAAAGAACGCAATGAGATTGCTATGAGATATTTAGAGAAAGTAGGTCTCGCTACTCATTCACATCATTTGCCAAGTGAACTTTCTGGAGGACAAAAACAGCGTGTAGCAATTGCGAGAGCTTTGGCCTCAAATCCAAAAGTTTTATTGGCGGATGAGCCTACAGGAGCATTAGATACATTGACTTCTTATGAAGTAATGGAGTTGATACAGGGAATCAACGATGAAGGGAAAACTATTTTGATAGTTACACACGAGCCTGATATTGCGGCTATGTGCAAAAGAAATGTCGTTCTAAAAGACGGATTAATTATTGACGATAAAATGGTAGAACAAGTTAGAGCTTCTTCTTATGTTTAATATAGAACGTTGGCAAGAAATATTTGAGGCCATAGCCAAAAATAAACTGAGAACTTTCCTCACGGGAGTCTCTGTGGCTTCTGGTATCTTTATTCTGGTAATTCTTCTTGGGGTTGGCAAAGGCTTGCAGAATGGAATTGAAAAGCAATTTGAACATGATGCTGCTGGGATAATTGAAGTTTGGTCAGGGGCAACTACAATTGCCTACAAGGGACTAAATCCAGGAAGGCAAATACAATTTAGAAATAATGATTACGATATTTCAGTTCAAAAATTTGGAGAGCAATTTGATAAAAATGCATCCATTTACAGAGCATGGGGAGTGAGTATTGTATATGGTAAAGAATCAGGAAGCTATCAATACCGCGGAGTAAACCCCGATGGTTTAGCAATGGAAAATGTAACTATTGTTAAAGGTAGGTCTATTAATGCAAATGATTTGATTCACAATGAAAAAGTCGCTGTGATTGGTCAAAAAGTTAAATTGGATTTATTCAAAGAAAAGAGTCCTATTGGAGAACAAATTGTAGTGAATAATATCAATTTTAAAGTAGTTGGTGTTTTTACAGATCCAGGTGGAGAAAGAGAGGAATCGAGAGTATTCCTGCCTTTAAGTACTGCACAACAGGTTTATGGATTGGGGGACAAAATAAGTAATATGTCTTATACGCTGAAAAAGAAAGATAGTTATGAAGAAGCTGTAGCGGAGTCTGAAAAATTCAAAAAAGATTTAGGAGCATTGTTGAGAGGTAAAAACGGTGTTGCTCCTACTGATGAAAGTGCAGTTTCAATTTTTAATTCTGTTGTTGAAGCCAAGAAATTTTATGATTTGAATCTTTATATCCGTTTGTTTTTTTGGTGGGTTGGGATATGTACCATTATTGCAGGAGTTGTTGGTGTAAGTAATATTATGATGATTATTGTTAAAGAGAGAACCAAGGAGATTGGTATTCGAAAAGCGCTGGGTGCATCGCCAATTTCAATTATAATAATGATTTTGCATGAATCAATATTTATAACAACTATTTCTGGTTTCATTGGGTTACTAACTGGATTGGCACTTTTAGAATTAATCGGGCCTCATGCTCAAAGTGAATATTTTGTGAATCCACAAGTTGATTTTACAGTGGCAATCTCAACTTTAATTGTTTTGGTGGTTGCAGGAGCTTTGGCAGGATTTGTTCCGGCTTACAGAGCAGCCAAAATTAGACCTATTGTAGCACTTAGAGACGAATAATTATGTTTGATAGAGAAAATTGGAATGAAATTCTAGAGGCCTTAACTGCCAATACCTTCCGGACCCTGCTTACGGCTTTTGGTGTTTTTTGGGGTATATTTATTTTAGTAATTTTATTAGCTGCTTCAAATGGTTTGGAGAATGGTGTCAAAAAAGGATTTGATGGTATTGCTACTAACACTATGTTTATGTGGACACAGACTACATCAAAACCATATAAAGGATTGCCTAAAACCAGGAGATATGATTTTAAGAATAGTGATGTAGATGCTTTAAAACAAAAGTTTCCTGATTTATTGTACGTCTCTCCACGTAATCAATTAGGTGATTTTAATGGAGTGAGTAATGTTATTAGAGGTACAAAAACTGGAGCCTATACTATTTATGGAGATTATCCCGAATTAGTTAAACAAGAGCAAATGGATATTGTAAAGGGGCGATTTATCAACCATCAAGATATTCTTTTGAGACGTAAAGTAACAATAATTGGTCAGGGAGTTATCAATGAATTGTATGCGAATGCTGAAGAAGTAATGGGGACTTATATTAAAATAAATGGAGTCAACTTTATGGTGGTTGGAGTATATAAGTCAAAAGGGCAAAATAATGGCAATGCTGAGTCGGCTCAAAAAAATATTTTTATCCCTTTTACCACCTTTCAGCAAGCTTTTAATTTTGGGGATAAAGTAGGTTGGATGGCACTTACAGCAAATGATGATGCATCAATTACGGAACTTAAACCTGGAATTCTGGCATTCATGAGAGAAAGACATTATATTCATCCAGATGATGAAAGAGCTGTTGGTAATTTTGATTTATTTGAAGAATTTCAAAAAGTGCAGGATTTGTTTATGGTTCTTAAATTCATAGCCTATTTTGTTGGGACTTTAGTATTGTTGTCAGGAATTATTGGGATTTCAAACATTATGCTAATTGTAGTAAAAGAACGTACAAAAGAAATCGGTATTAGACGGGCGTTAGGAGCAACTCCAGGAGCAATTCGATCCCAGATATTATTAGAAGCAATCTTTTTAACAATAATAGCAGGCATGTTTGGTATTGCGGTAGCAACAGGTTTAATTGCTATTTTGAACATGATTTTGTCATCAATGCCAACAGAAGGGATGATGTTTATTAATCCGAGCGTAGATTTAGTAGTCGTTTTTATAGCCTTGTTCATATTAGTTGGGTCTGGATTGTTAGCTGGATTTATTCCTGCACAAACCGCTATAAATGTTAAACCTGTAGAAGCATTACGAACAGAATAAAAAGTCAATCAAAAAATAATAATCGAATAAAAAATTTATAAAATGAAAAAAGGAGTTACCATAACCATATTGATTTTAATTGCAATAGTTTTTTTCGGGGCATTATATTATTTGTATGCCAAAAACCAAGAATCTCCTATCGTTTTTGAAACGGATAAAGTTGAAGTAAAAACGATTGTAAAAAGTACTCTTGCCACAGGGAATATTGTGCCAGATGAAGAAGTGTTAATCAAACCAAATATTTCGGGAATTATTGAACATGTTTATATAAAAGCAGGAGAGTCTGTTAAAGCAGGTGATATGATTGCTAAAATTAAGGTTGTTGCGAATGTTTCTAATTTAAGTAATTCTCAAAATCAAGTAAAAACTGCACAAATTGAACTAGATAATCAAAAGAAATTATTTCAAAGACAAAAAACATTATTTGATAAAGGAGTAATTTCTGCTAATGATTTTGATGCGGCGCAATTGGCTTATAATCAAGCTAAACAAAATTATAGTGCATCGGTTCAGGGATTTGACATTGTAAAGACAGGAACAAGTTCAGGATTAGGTAATTATGCAAATACTTTGATACGTTCTACTGTAAATGGAATGGTACTAGATGTTCCAGTAAAAGTGGGTAATCAAGTAATTGAAAGTAATAATTTTAACGAAGGAACTACTATTGCCAGTGTTGCAGATGTTGGAAGAATGATATTTGTTGGAAAAGTAGATGAGTCTGAAGTAGGGAAAATAAAATTAAATATGCCTATTGAAATTACCGTTGGGGCTATCGAGAATAAAAAATTCACTGCTGTTTTAACTGATATTGCACCTAAAGGTAAAACCGAAAATGGAGCAATTCAATTTGAAATAAAAGCAACATTAACCAATAGAGATAATACTTTTATCAGAGCAGGATTAAGTGCTAATGCTTCGATTATTCTTGAAAAGGCTGATAAAGTTCAGGCAATAAAGGAATCGTTGGTGCAATTTGATAAAAAAACTGAAAAACCGTATGTTGAGATTCAAACAAGTCCTCAAAAGTTTGTAAGAAAGGATATTACACTTGGTGTGAGTGATGGAATTTATGTTCAAGTAAAAAGTGGTATTAAGTCTTCTGATAAAATTAAAGTTTGGAATCAAGGTTTAATAACGGATGGACCAAAACCAAACTAAATATATAGGTTTAGGTATAAAAAAGATAAGTTAAATATGCGTGGTCGGTTAATTACGCTTTTATTCCAATATAAAATGAAAAAAATAAATTACATAAAGATTGCTTTGGTCTTGTTGGTTGGATTGTCCTCTCAGGCACAAACTAAAGTTTGGACTTTAGAAGAATGTGTGAGATATGCATTAGAAAATAATATCACGATACAAAACTCGGAACTAGATTTGAAAAATGCTGATATTAATAAAAAAGATGCATTTGGTAGTTTTCTTCCCTCTGTAAGAGGAAGTGCTTCACATTCTTGGAATATTGGTCTTAATCAAGACGTTACAACTGGAGTTTTACGTAATCAGACTACTCAATATTCATCAGTTGGTTTAAATGCGGGAGTGGATATTTATAAAGGTCTACAAAATCAAAATACTTATAGAAGAGCAAAATTATCAATTATTGCATCTCAGTATCAATTGTTAAAAATGCAGGAAGATATTTCGCTTAATGTTGCTAATGCTTTTCTTCAAATTTTATCTTTTAAAGAAGATTTAAAAGTAAAAAAAGAGCAAATGGCTATTGATGAAAAACGTTTAAAACGTTCTGAAGAGATGGTAAAGGCAGGGACAATTCCAAGAGGTGATTTATTTGATTTAAAGGCTACTATAGCAACAGATAAACAAAATATTACGGTTTCAGAGAATAATTTATTGATATCAAAATTAAGTTTAGCACAGCTTTTACAATTAAAAGAATTTGCAGATTTTGATGTTGTAGATGATACAAATGCTAAAGATGAATATAATATTATGGCTCAAAGTCCAATCGATATTTATAATAAAGCAAAAGAAACAAGAACAGAATTAAAACTGGCACAAACCAATCTTGAAATTGCTGAAAAAAATGTTGCTATTGCAAAAGGAGGTTACCAGCCAACTTTAAGTGCTTTTTATGGTTTTAATACAAGAGCAAGTTATAGTGATCAAGTTAAATTTGATGAAAGTAACAAGCCTTATACTACAGGACCTGATCCAATATTTGATCAGTTCAGTAATAACAAGGGACACAATTTTGGGTTTCAATTAGATGTGCCAATTTTTAATGGGTTTTCTGTTAGGAATAATGTGGAACGTAATAAAGTAAGTTTAGAAAAATCTAAAATAGATTTAGAGCAGAAAAGTTTAGATTTGCAACGTAATGTTTATACCGCTTTTACAGACGCGAAAGGCGCTTTGAATACGTATGAGTCAGCTACAGTAGCTTTAGAAGCGAGACAACAGTCATATGACTATGCGAAAGAAAAGTACGATGTAGGATTAATGAATTCTTTTGATTTTACTCAATCTCAAACATTGTTGACGAATGCTCAAACGGATGTTATAAGAACAAAATACGAATACATGTTCAGAATAAAAATACTTGAATTCTACTTTGGAATTCCAATTGTTCCAATTATCAAAAACTAGTTAATCATGTCAAAAAAAACAATTTACATTTTAGTAGGATCAGTAATAGTAATTATTGGGGTTTTAATTGGGCTTTCAAAAGCAGGAATTATTGGGAATAAAGATAAAGGTAAAGAAATTGAAATAGCGAATGCTGAAACAGGTACAATAGTTGAAACCGTTTCTGCTACTGGTAAAATTCAACCCGAAATAGAAGTAAAAATAGCTTCGATGGTTTCTGGTGAGATTATAGATTTGCCAATAAAAGAAGGTCAGGTAGTCAAAAAAGGAGATTTATTAGTGAAAATAAATCCAGATTTATATACTTCTGGATTAAATAGAAGTGTTGCTAATTTATCTGGTTCTAAAGCAGGTTTAAGTCAGTCTGATGCTTCATTTAATGAGGCTAAAGCCAGTTACGAAAGAAACAAGATATTGTTTGATAAAGGTATTATTTCTAAATCAGATTGGGACAAGGCTATTTCATCTTTTGAAGTTGCAAAAGCGAATAAACAATCTGCTTATTACAATGTACAAAGTGCTTCGGCATCTGTAAATGAAGCTAAAGATAATTTAGGGAGAACCGTAATTTATGCTCCTGCAGATGGAACAATTTCTGTATTGAATGTAGAACTTGGTGAAAGAGTTTTGGGAACGCAACAAATGGCCGGTACTGAACTTCTAAGAGTAGCTAACTTAAATAATATGGAAGTTGAAGTTGATGTTAATGAAAATGACATCGTGAAAATTAAAGTTGGGGATTTAGCAAACGTAGAAGTGGATGCTTATTTGAAAAAACAATTCAAAGGTGTTGTAACTAGTATATCTAATTCTGCAAGTACTGCTTTAACAGCAGATCAGGTTACTAATTTTAAAGTAAAAGTTAGAATTCTAAAAGATTCTTATAAAGATTTGATTGCTGGAAAACCCGTTACTTATTCTCCATTTCGTCCAGGAATGACAGCTACAGTTGATATTATTACAACAACAAGGGCGAATGTGGTTAAAGTTCCAATAAGTTCCGTTGTAGTAAAGTCTGATACAACAGCGGTTAAAATGGGACAAATGGATGGTTCCGAATCTAATCAAAATAAACTAGCTCCCAAAAGTGATAAAAAATTAGAATGTGTTTTTGTTAAAGTTGGTGATAAAGCTAAAATTAGAATCATAAAAACAGGAATTCAAGATGATACTAATATTGAAGTATTATCGGGGCTTAAAAAAGGGGATATTGTAATTACAGGGCCTTATACGACGGTTTCTAAAGACTTGAACTCTGGTGATAAAGTGTTTATTTCAAAGGAAGGAGATAAAAAATAATCTTAAGGCTTTTGAAAACGGATTTCTGTTAATCTCAATTTATATATATATAACAAAACACGTTTAGATTTTTCTAGACGTGTTTTTTTATTAAGGATTTTTGAAAATTCGGTGTAAATTTGCACTCATATCATTTTATAGCTATTCTATATTGTATAGATTGGCTTTAATATTAAAAACTAGAAAGTGTCCTATATTCTCAATATTGAAACGGCTACCAAAAATTGTTCTGTTGCTCTTGCAAAAGATGGAAAAACTATATTGTGCAAAGAAATAGCCGAAGAAGGGTATTCACATGCTGAACGATTACATGTTTTTATTGAAGAAATTATCAATGAAACAGGAATTAAAATGAATGATTTAGCAGCAGTTGCCGTAAGTCAAGGACCAGGTTCTTATACAGGTTTGCGAATAGGTGTTTCGGCGGCCAAAGGATTGTGTTATGCTTTGAATCTACCTTTGATAGCAGTCGATACTTTACAAACATTGGCTTCAAAAGTTACAATAGCAGATGGTTTAATTGTTCCGATGATTGATGCCCGCAGAATGGAAGTATATAGTGCTGTTTTTTCTGCCACTTTAGATAAAAAGCGTGAAGTTTTAGCTGAAATTATTGATGAAAATTCTTTTGAAGTTTTTTCAGAGAAACTATATTTTGTTGGTGATTGCAATGAGAAATGCAAAACTGTTTTGACTAAAGAGAATTTTGTTTTTTTAGATGATATTAAATATCCTTCTGCAAATGAAATGAGTGCTTTGAGTTTTTGTAAATACAAAACAAGCGACACTGTCGATGTCGCTTATTTTGAACCTTATTATTTGAAAGACTTTTTGATTACTACTTCAAAAAAGAAGTAGAATTGATTTACTCTTTATTACTTGCTGATTTGGATAGTTCCGTAACATACGGTTGAAAAGTGATTCCAGCTGTATCAAAAGCCAATTTACAATTCTCCAAAGTATCTGATATTACCGAGCTATAATCGGTATTATTCGCCCAAGGTCTTACGGCTAGTTGAATAGAATTGTCAGTTATGTTTTTTACAGATACTTCTGCATCCGGTGAAGTAAGTACTTTAGTATTGTTTTTAAGGACTTCTGTTATGATATTTTTAGCCGTTTTTAGATCAGTATCATAAGAAATGGAAATCGTTAAATCTGCTCTTCTAGTTCCTTGCATTGAATAATTAATGATCGTTCCATTCGATAAAGTACCATTGGGAATAAAAATGGTTTGGTTATTCGAAGTGATTAATTTGGTTACGAAAATTTGAATTTCTAGAACAGTAGCCAATACTCCTTGTGCTTCAATAGTATCTCCTACTTTAAAAGGTTTAAAGAGAATAATGAGCATTCCTCCAGCAAAATTAGACAGTGAACCTTGTAATGATAAACCAACTGCTAGTCCCATTGCGCCTAGAATAGCAACAAATGAAGAGGTGCCTATGCCTAGTTTGTCAATAAAAGTAACAAATAATAATACTCTTAAAACCCAAAGTAAAATATCGGCAAGAAACTTACTAAGGGTAGGATCTAGATTTCTTTTGATCATTATTTTTCGAATAAGTCTGTTGATTATTCGAATAGCATATAGACCGATAAATAGAATAATTAAAGCAGAAATAACCTGTGGAGAATATTCTAATATTTTTGTAATGAAAATGTTTGCGTATTGCTCAATGTAATTTGTATCTAAAATCATAATGTAATTCATAAAAAACCTTCTCAATGGAGAAGGTTTAGATTGAACCGCAAAATTACTAATTTAATATTTTTTAAGAAAGACAATTTAGTGTCTTATTTGGTTAAAATTGAAATTTAAATTTTTGGTGTATCCGAATCGCCTTCGTCAGTTTTTTTATTATCTGTTAAGTTATTTAAGGCTTCGGCTCCTTTTGTTTTAGCATCTTCTATAAGTGACTCTGCTTTTTCAATATATGGTGCGGCAGCTTCTTTAGCTTTAGCAACCGAATCGTCTATAAAAGCTTCTGCTTTATCTATGTGAGGAGCAGTTGTTTCTTTTATTTTGTTTACAGTTTCTTCTACAAATGCTTCTGCCTTTTCTACATGTGGAGTTGCTGTTTCTTTTATTTTGTCAACAGTCTCTTCTACAAAAGCTTCTGCTTTGTCTACGTAAGGCTGTGCAGCTACTTTGGTTTCTTCAATTGCTGTCTCTGCATGCTCTATTAGCTCATTTGTGGTTTCTTTAGCTGAGCCAAATAAATTTTTTAAAAATGATGATACTCCCATATGTTTTTATATTTGGTTAAGATATCAAAAATAAGCTTTTTTAATTTAAATTACTGAAAATCAATTGCTATTTATGCTTTGAGAAGAACTTTAGATTACTTTAAAAGAGTATATGCTAAGTGAAAAGAATAAAAAAAGCGTTTCGAAGAGAGAAACGCTTTTAAATTTTAAAAATTGATTTTATAAAAAAAAATCAATTTCAATAACTATAATAATTATACAGCTTCTACTTTAATTCCTTCATCATTCAACATACTTTTTAACATATTTTCGATACCGCTTTTTAAAGTGAAAGTAGATGATGGGCACCCGTTACAAGCACCTTGCATAATTACTTTTACTGTTTTTGTAGTATCATCATAAGAATCAAAAAGAATATTACCTCCATCTGCAGCAACTGCTGGTTTTACATATTCTTCTAAAATATTAATGATTTTTTGAGAAGTTTCGTCAAGGGAGTCGAATGATTCATCTTTAGCTTTTTCGTCTTTTACAATCGTTTGAATTAAACTTTCATCAAGAACAGTTCCTCCGTTTTCGATAAATTGCTTGATAAAAGTTCTTAATTCTAAAGTGATATCCTGCCATTCGTTGATGTCATATTTTGTAACCGAAATATAATTTTCATCAATAAATATTTCTTTTACATATGGGAATTTAAATAGTTCGGTTGCCAATGGAGATGGTGCACTTTGATCTATGTTTTTAAATTCAATAGCATTTTTTGTAATCATTTTATTGACTACAAATTTAAGAGCAGCTGGATTTGGTGTAGATTCACCATAAACAGTAATCGCTTGCTTTTTGGCTTTATTCTCATCTGCTACAATGATAACCCCGCCTTTGTCTACATAGGCTTCGATTTGTTCTGCAACAGCTTCTTTTACGTCGTCCCATTCTACAATACTAAATCTTTCTACAGCAATAAAATTTCCGGAAATATATACCGTTTTTACAAATGGTAAATAGAAAAGTTGTTGTGCTAATGGAGAGGCTTTAGCTTCGTCTATATTTTTAAATTCAAAGCTTTCATTTTGAGTGATAAAGTCTTGAAATTCAAATTTTATTATAGTAGGGTTTTGCGTTTCTTTTATAGTAACTTTTGTCATGAGTTTTGTGATTTTTTGCAAATTTACTAAAGTTATTTTCTACGTTTACCTATATTTGGTTTTTTAATGAATAAATTAACAAAAGTTTATTTTTCGCATTTAATTTTATAAAACCGCCCCCAAATGTATACCAAAATTAAGTTAGTAATTGTTCTCTTTTTTATTAGTTTGAATACCTTTTCACAGGAAGGAATTCCTGTTTATTCCGATTATTTATCGGATAATTATTATTTAATTTTTCCATCTATGGCAGGTGCTGCCAATTGTAGCAAAGTAAGGCTTACTGCGCGTAAACAATGGTTTGATCAAACGGATGCTCCAGCTCTTCAAACATTAAGTTACAATGGCCGAGTAGGAGATAGATCTGGAGTAGGAGCCATAGTTTTTAATGATGTAAATGGATACCATTCTCAATTTGGTTTCAAAGCTACGTACGCACATCATCTTTTATTTTCTAGAGATGAAGTGGATTTGAATCAATTGTCTTTTGGTGTTAATGTTGGTTTTAATCAAAGTCAGCTAGATGAAACTGAATTTCAAAATTCGGGAGATTATGACCCAGTTCTTGGTAATATAGTACAACATACATCCTATTTTAACTTAGATATTGGTGCTTCATATAACCTTCTTGATTTTAGTTTAAATGCTGTTGTCAAAAATGTTTTAGAAACACGTCAAACGCTTTATACAGAATATGAAAGTGATAATTTGAGAAAATTTATTATTAGTGGTGGTTATGTTTTTGGTAATGCTGATAAAATTTTATTAGAACCATCACTATTGTATCAATTTGTTGATAAAACAAAAGAAAGCTCATTGGATATGAATTTAAAAGCCTATAAAAATCTTGAATTAGGACAACTATGGGGAGGATTATCCTATAGAAAAAGTTTTGATGGTGCCGATTATAGCAGTGGTGGAGGTACTAACAGTCAGAAATTACAATATATTACCCCTATCTTAGGTTTTAATTACAAAAGCTTTATGTTTGCGTATACCTATACTCATTTGTTAGGAGAAATTCAGTATGGCAATTCAGGATTTCATCAAATTACTTTAGGTTTTAACTTTTTATGTAAACCTGTAAAATATGATTGTAATTGTCCTGCGATTAATTAATTATAATTATTTAAACAATGATAATAAAATCTGTTAACGGGAAATCGCCAAATATACCTGAGGATTGTTATGTGGCTGAAAATGCTACTATAGTCGGAGATGTCACTTTTGGCGATGAATGTAGTGTGTGGTTTAATACTGTAATTCGTGGAGATGTAAATTTTATTACTATTGGTAATAAAGTTAATATCCAAGATGGTGCAATTGTTCATTGTACTTATCAAAAATATCCTACTATTATTGGTAATAATGTTTCTATTGGTCACAATGCAATTGTTCATGGATGTACAATTCATGACAATGTGTTAATTGGAATGGGAGCAATAGTTATGGATAATTGTATTGTTGAAAGTAATTCAATTGTTGCAGCAGGAGCAGTAGTTACTCAAAATACAATAATTGAATCGGGATCTATCTATGCTGGTGTACCAGCCAAAAAAGTGAAGGATATTGATCAATCTAATTTTGCTGGTGAGATTGAACGTATATCCAATAATTATGTGATGTACTCAAGTTGGTTTAAAGAATAAATCAATATTCTAATATCTTCAAATTAAATATTTATTTTTTCAAAGAAAGAAGTTTTATAACTTTCACTAATTGGGATTCTTTTTTCGGCAATTAGAACCTTATTTTTTTGGATGGATTTTACATGTTTGATATTGATAATATAGGAACGATGAATCCTTGCAAAACCTTTAGAAGATAATAAGTTTTCTAGCTTTATTAAACTTATTAAGGTTAGAGTGTATTTGTTATCTGTAGTGTATATTTTGACATAATCTTTCAATCCTTCAATAAAGAAAATATCAGAAAAATTAATTTTTACATTTTCATATTCAGCCCGAACAAACATAAAATCATGTTCGATTTCTGGAGCACTTGTTATTTGATTGCTTGTCGGAAGACTTTTTGGAGCAAAAATTTGTTGTGCTCGTAATACTGCTTTTAAAAAACGATTAAAAGGAATTGGTTTTACTAAATAATCTACTGCGCCAAGATTAAAACCTTCAACGGCATAATTAGAATAAGCAGTTGTAAATATTATCAATGGTTTTTTTTCGATAGCATTGATAAAATCAATTCCAGAAAAATGAGGCATTTCAATGTCTAAGAAAATTAAATCAATCTCTGTTTGATTGATTATCGATATAGCGTCTATGGCGTTGGTAAATGTCGTTACTAATTCTAGAGAATCTACTCTTCCAACAAATTCTACTAATAAATCTACGGCTAATGGCTCGTCGTCTATAATAACACATTTCATATTTTTCTATTTATGAGTTTGGTGGAATGTTAAATTTGTTTTTGGTTGAATTTGATCTAACTGTAAAACCAAATGAACGGTATATTTTAAATCTATTGATGTTAGATTCAATTGATGGGTGTTTGGATAAAGCAAAGTAAGTCGATTTTTAATGTTTGCCAAGCCAATTCCTGAGTTTTCAGGGTCTTTCGTGTTGTTTTCAATTTTGTTTTCTACCCAAAAATTGAGTATATTTTCTTCAATTGTTATTACAATTTTAACATAAGCAGTTCCTTTATAGTCGGTCCCGTATTTGAATGCATTTTCTATAAAAGAAATCAATAACATGGGTTCTATAAATTTATCTTTAGTATTTCCATGTATGTTTATACTAATGTTTTCAATATTATTAAGTCTTAATTTTTGTAGCTCAATATAGTTTTTGATGTAGTCGATTTCTTTTTCTAGTAAAACAGATTTATTGTCTGTTTCATAAAGCATATATCGCATCATTTCTGATAAGGTGACTATGGCATCTGGTACTAAATCTGATTTCTTATGGGCTAATGAGTAAATACTATTTAATGAATTAAACAAAAAATGTGGATTTGTTTGTTTTCTCAAATAGTTTAATTCTGTGGATGTTCTTTGACTTTCGGCAATTAACTTGTTTTGTTGGTCGTTATAAAATTCAGATAATGTTTTAATAATTGTGCTAATGGCTACAATTAAAATATAAAAGACTGACGGTACAATTTTAAAGAAAAAGGGTTGCTGAGTTCGATGGATTCTAAGATTTAAATTTTCAGTTTTATAGGGTAATTTCGGGTAGTGGGCGTCATTTGGAAATCTCATCTCCCTAAATTTAGGCATGAAAAATTCATACCTGAAAACCATGAAAATTATGATCAAAAATAGTATGATACTAATGTAATAAACATATTTTTTTTGTAAAAGAAAATGAGTGACAAGGTATATATAATTAAGATAGAATAGAATTATTCCAGTTATCCATTGTATATAAAAATCTGTACTAATACGAAAGGGACTTTCGTAAAATTGAATAAGAGAAGTACTAATAAAAAAACACCAAATAACACTGTGAATGAGTATTTTATTGGAATCGCTATTTTTTATTGATACAATGTTCATCTACATTTTTATTTTTAATAAAATTAATTCATTTTTTGTAATTGTGGGTGAATTATTGGAGTTCAATTTTTTTAACACCAATTGTCCAACTATCAAAGCTTCTTTTTCTGTTTTAAAACCTTTGGAGTTACTAATTACAGGTATAATAGTTTGTTTTATAATGATTTTATCGTGGTTGGTAATTTGATAGCCCCATCCATTTGGAACTTGCATTGTTTGAATTTTTAAATCTTGTTCTTTTCGACAGAATAGAAACAGTAATAATCCGATTACGAATATAATCAAGCACAAATTTAAAATATAAGACAAATTCTTCTGGATATTTTTCCAGAAGAATTTGCTATTGGTATTAATTATCATCGTCATTTTGTTCTTGTTGTGGCTTGAATTCCCATACATCATCAAAATAAGAAGTACCTGATTTTCCTAGTACGATGAAGCCTCTTTCTCCATTTATAGTTATTCCAGTAGCATCAGATCTTCCAGATCCTTCTAGTCCTGTTTTATTAGTCCAAATGTCTGTATTTGGATTGTACTCCCAGATTGTATTTCCGCTTGACCCACAAGCAATGTAACCTAAACCATCTATAGTGAAACTTGATGCATTGGCTCTGGTGATTGAATAGGTATCGTGATCACTTTCATCATCATCTAAATCTCTTTTTCTCGTCCAAACATCAGTATTGGGATCAAAGGCCCAAAAGTCAACTTGGTTTACACCACTATTTATTCCTGTTCCTAAATAAGCAATGTCATTAATTACAAATACCGTAGCATTTCTTCTTTTGTTACCGCTAAAGCCATTTACTTGAGTCCATGTGTTATCCGTGGCGTTATATTGGTAAAAATCTTTTAAATAATTACCATCGAATCCTGTACCTAAATAGGCTTTTCCACCTACTTGGAATCCTACTGCACCATAACGAGCTGTTCCAGCAAAGTCTGCTTTTTGAGACCATGTATTAGTATCTGGGTTGTATTCAAAAAAGTCTTTTAATTTATTTGTACCGTCATAACCTAGGCCAACATATCCTTTTCCGTCTAATTCGAAACCACTTCCAGAGCTTCTTGCAATGCCTGTAAAGTCTGCTTTTTGTTCCCAATAATCGCCTGTCGAATTATATGCCCACAAGTCTTTTAGATACTCATCTCCTGTATAACCAGTCGTTATATAGGCATAAGTTCCAATAACAAAATTAGTAGCACTAGAACGTGCTGGGCCATCAAATGCTGATTTTTTTACCCAGTTTCCCAGTGTGTCATCATCATCATCATCATTATTGCAGCCCACGAAAATTAAGCTAATAAGTAATGTAGTAATAAATATCCCTTTTTTTAAGTGTTTCATAATCTGTATGGTGTTTATTAAAGTTTATATTTTATGCTAATAGAAAAGGTGGTTCCATTTTTTAAGTCCTGATTTATTTCTGTAATTTTATTTTCATCCGAAAACTTAAATTCTTTGTTAGTAGAATAGCCTCCTTTAAAATTTACAAACCAAGAGGTGTCTATATTTCTTTCGTATTGTAAAGTGGTCTCTATTTGAGAAAATCCTACTTTACTAATAGAGCTTAAGTCATTAGTTATTATGGATGGATTTAGGTTGTAATTGCTTCCGGTAAAATCATTGTTTATTCTAAACGTATTGCGAATGGAATTGGAATAAGAGAGTTCTGAATTTGGGAATCCCAATTTTAAAAAGATTTCTTCGTTGAATTTATGATTAAATGCGAAAGTTGGCAGTATTTGGGGTTTTCCAAAAACAGTCATTCTTTTTATTCCTAAATCAATGCTGTTGTTTTTGTTTATTTGTTGATTGATCTCAACTCCTCCTAAAACAGTTATATCTGAAATGTTTAAAGTATTTTGAAAATTCATTGTTGGTTCGATACTCAAATTCAATTTTGTTTTTTCTGTGAATTGATGAGTAAACTCAAATGCATTAGTCAAACTATTAAAATGAGTATCGCTATAATTAGAATTATAATTTTCTAATAGATAGCTCTCTATCTCATCAGTAATAGTTGTGCTCTTATATTTAAAAGTATTTGTCAATGTATTCGTAGCATTAATATTTTTAAAAAAGTGCATTCCAATTTCGGTTTGTTTGATTGAACCATTATCAATAGGTTCAGTTTTGGTATTAAACTCAATAGTATATTCATTTTGTGCATGAATACTAAATACCGGGATCAGAATGAAAAGCAAAAGCTTAATAAAATTATTTATTCTCATTATTTATTTATTGGTTCAAAAGTAGCTGTGTTGTTAATTAATAAAAAAGATTATATATACATGACTTTATTTTATAGACAAACTGGCGATTAATTGGGTTGAATCCCGATTTGAAATAGAATAACATCATGTAGATTGTTTTTTTGCTTTTATAGATTGATTAAGCCAAGTGGTATATGTTATTAGGACTGCTAGAATAGTGGCTTATATATTTGCTCAAAAAATAGATATGTACAAGTTTTTGTTTTTAATTTTTTCGGGCTTACTAATTATTTCATGTGATTCTGATGTTGACGCAGGTGAATTTATTGTCGGATCTGATTACTTAGCGCTTAAAAATAAAGTGCTTCTAATAGATACACTTACGGTTGATGTTTCGACGGTAAAACTCGACTCTTTGATTACTTCTAGTGAAAGTAGAATTTTGGTTGGAAATTATGATGATCCTCTTTTTGGGAAAGTTAAATCAGATAGTTATTTTCAAGTTTCAACAGATTATTTTAATTTGTATAGTCAAAATTCTGACACTGATGCTACGGGATATGTCTTTGATTCCATAGCAATGATTATGCGCTATGACGATTATTATTATGCTGATACCACTAAGGTTCAAACATTAAATATTCATAGGGTATTAAAGAATTTTAAGCCCAATGTTAATGATAATAGTTTCTATAACAATTCGAGTTTAACATATGATGATACAAGTTTAGGGTCTATAACGTATAGACCAAAACCTATAGGAAGGGACAGTATCAATATTAAATTGGACAATGAATTCGGTACAGAACTTTTTAATAAGTTTAAGAATAATGAAATCGAAAATGCTACAGATTTCACAGATTATTTAAAAGGGTTTGTATTAAAATCATCTTCCAGTATATCTTCCAGTGTAATTGGATTTAACTTATCGAGTGTCCTTCGACTGTATTATTCAAAAGGAGTAGGAGGAACTGATGATAATTATACTAAAGATTTTACAATTTTAGATATAAGTAAGCAATTTAATGCTGTTTCCTCTGATAGAGGAGGAACTTTGATTCAAGATTTGCTCTTATCTAAAATGAGTTTGTCTAGTGTTTATACTGGTAATAAGGGGTTTATTCAATCGGGTGCAGGGATTGCATGTAGAGTAGATTTTCCAAACATAAAGCAATTACAATACCTCGCAGAAAAAGGTGCTATTGTAGATGCAAAGTTAATAATGAGGCCAGTTAAAAATTCGTATTCTGAAATGTTTCCATTGCCTGAAAAACTAAGTGTTTATGTAGTTGATAATTTGAATCGGTATAAAACAGCTTTAACAAATTCTGATGGTAGTACTGCTGTTGCAACGCTTAGTAATGGGAATGATGAATTTGATGAAAATGTAACTTACCAATTATCTTTAGGAGCTTTTTTGCAAAAGGAAATGCTCAAAGAGTCGGATTCCAAAAGCGGTTTACTTTTTACTTTGCCCACTTTGTCTAAAATTGTAGATAGGGTTGTTTTGGGAGATCAAACAGAAAAGGAAAGTAAAATGAAATTACAAATTTATTATATAACATATTAGATGAAAAATAGAGTTTCGTTTTTAGTTTTAGTGATTTTTTCTTCTTTCTGCGCTTATTCTCAAAGTATCGCAACTTCGCCTTATTCATTATATGGGTTAGGTAGTTTATATGAAGCCAATTTTGGATTAACTCCTGCTTTGGGTACAGCTGGTATAGCATTGTCTTCGGATGGTTTTATCAATAATAAAAATGCAGCGTCTCTAGTTGATATTCCAACCAATAATTTCTTTTTTGAGATTGGTGGAGTTGGAATTCAATCTTCTTTTGAAGACAATCTTAGAATAGAAAAAAGAAATAATTTTCAGTTTTCTCATTTTGCTTTTGCTTTTCCAATTACTAGTAAATCGGCTTTTAGTTTTGCGTTGACTCCTTATTCAAGTTCTTCGTTTAAAATATCAGAATTGAAAATCCCTATAATAGATGGGAATAACGAGTATTACTATCTTAATGTAATGGGAACTGGAGGATTAAATAATTTGGATTTATCCTATGCTTATAAATTAAGTAACAAGTTATCTTTAGGTTTTTCTGCTTCAGTTTTGTTTGGAAATACTACAGACGAGAGAACTTATACCATTAGTAATTCGGTTACTAGTATAGATAAAAAAGTAAATTATAGAGGTATTCGCCCAATTTTTAGTTCACAATTCAAAATAAATCCATCGTTAACTTTAGGATTAAATGTAAAATCTCCCACACGAGTGAATGCAGTAAAAATCCAATCGGTTACTGTTGTAAATGATACAGGATCGTCATCTTTAGAGACTGATGAACAATCGGATACGGATGATTTTTATTTGCCTTTAGATATTGGACTTGGTTTCAATAAATCTTTTAAAAATAAATTTAATGTTACGTTTGATTACGAGAAAAGTTTTTGGAATGATACGAATCAGTCTGATATGTATGGCAATTTTTCGGATCAGGAAAAATTTTCATTGGGGTTTTCATATCAAAAAGCTAAAACATCCAGAAGTTATTTTGATAAAATAAAATTTGCAGCAGGGGTACATTATGATACAGGATATTTAGAGGTAGATAATAAAAAAATAAATGACAGGAATTTTTCAATTGGGGCTTCTTTACCTTTAGATCGTCTGTCTTCTGCTTTGTTTATTTCTTATACTTATGGTAGCAAGGGAGAAATAACAAATTCATTAATTCAAGAAAATTATCATAAATTATCATTAAGCCTTAACTTAGATGGAGTTTGGTTTGTTAGAAAAAAATTGGAATAGTTAAAAGTTTTTTACTTCAACTGTGTATTTGTTTTCTAAAATTTCGCTTAAAACTTTAGAGTCAGTGTTGGTGTAAAAAATAGATTCTCCTTTTTTTTGGGCACTCGAAAATCCTGTTTTTTCTCTGAGTATATTTTGGGTTTGTTTAGCCACAGCTTCGCCTGAATCTATAATATGAATATGTTCAGGAAGAATTTTTTTTATCTGAGGAATTAAATAAGGGTAATGACTGCAGCCCAATACCAAATAATCTATATTCGCTTCAATCATTGGAGTGAGATAGGAATACAATAATTGAGTCATTTCTTGAGAATAAATTTTGCCGTCTTCGATCAATTGAACTAAGCCATGGCCTATTTGTTCGATAATTTTAGTGTCTTGAAACTTTTCCGTTGTTTTATTAAAAAGCTCGCTATTCAGTGTTCCTTTAGTAGCTAGTATTCCTATTGTTTGAGTTCTGGAGTTTGTTGCTGCGGGCTTTATGGCTGGTTCTATTCCAATAAAAGGAATAGTATATTTTGTTCTTAATTCTTGAATAGCATTAGTTGTAGCGGTATTGCATGCTACTACAATTAATTTGCATCCCATTTCAATCAACAAATCAGTATTTTTCATGCTTAATGCAATGATTTCATTTTTTGATTTTTGTCCGTAAGGAGCATTTTTGCTGTCTGCTAGATAGATGGTTTGCTCGTTAGGTAATAAATCATGGATAGCTTTCCAAATAGAGGTTCCTCCAATTCCAGAGTCAAAAACACCAATAGGATTATTGTTTGTCATGGTTTTAAGTTTAAAAAAGCGCAGTTGTTTTATCAAGCGGTTCTATTGAAACAGGTTTTCTAAGTTAAATATACTATATTTAATTATGTAAAAAAAAACTGCTCACTCCAATTTTTTTAGGAATGAGCAGTTTTTTATTGATTTTCTTTAGATTAAAAACCTAAATCTTTTTTTACATCAGCAGTAATGTTTGTTCCGTCAGCAAGTAAAAGAGTAGATCCATCAAGTACATACTGGAATCCTTTAGCTTTACCAACTTTTTGGATAGAAGCTCTTACTTTTTCCATAATTGGTTTTACGATTTCAGATTCTTTAGCTTGTAATTCTTTTTGAGCATTATCTCTAAAGTCAGTGATTCTTTTTTGCATGTCTTGAACTTCTTTAGAACGTTCTTGATTTACTGCTTCAGTTGCTGTTGCAGATTCATCACCATATTTTTTTAATTTTGCTTGGTATTCTTCAACCATTTTTTTGTAGTCAGCATCATAAGTAGTGCTCAATTTTTCCAATTGCTTTTGAGCATCTAACATAGCTGGCATTTTCCCCATAATTTCGCTAACATCAACATGTGCTACTTTAGTTTGAGCGTTTGAAATTTGAGTGGCTCCTAAAAATAGTATCGCAGCAATTAGTAAAGTTTTGAATTGTTTCATCGTTTTAAAATATTTATAATTAATTAGTGTTTGTTATTTATCTTCATTCGCTTTTTTGAGAGCTTCTTTATCTTGAATTTCTTTTAATCTCTTTTCTTCAAGTGCTTTTCTATTGGCTTCTCTTTCTTCCAGAATTTTTTTTCTTTTTTCTTCTAAAGCTTTCTTACGTTCCTCCTGAACATTTGGCTTAACCTCCTCGGTTGTTGTTTTAGCTGTTTCAGTTCCAGATGAGGCTGTTGTGCTTTTTGTTTCTGTATTTGATGGTGCAACAACTGTGCCATTTTTTTTAGCTTCTCTTTCGGATAACAATTGCTGTCTTTTTTCTTCGTATTTTTTCTTAGCTTCTTCTTGAGCTGCTTTTTTATCAGCAACTAATTTTTCTCTTGCTGTTTTTTTATCTAATAGAGCTTTTTCTCTTTGAGCTAGCTCAGGGCTTTCATCTATAGCATCTTCTTTTGCTTCTTTAGCCTGTTCATCTTTTAACTGTTTTTTAGTTAATTGCTCCCTTTTCTCTGTTCTGTTTAATATTCGAATTACTTGATCACTAATGTCAAATCTTTTTGCAGCAAAAAGAATAGTTAGGTGCGAAGATTTGTCAAATATAAAATCATATTTTTTGGCCTCAGCAATATCTTGAACCGCTGTGAACACTTGATCTTGAATTGGTTTTACTAAACCATTCTTTTGGATCATCAAATCTCCATTTGGACCAAATCTTTTTTGTTGATAATCTAACTTTTCAGTTTCAAGAAACTTTATTTCAGTTTCTCTCTCTTCTATCAATTCAGCTGTTAATAAAGGTTTTTCAGCTTTTAAGGCTTCAGTTAGTTTATTAATTTCAATTTTTTTAGCTTCAACTTCCTGTTTCCATTTCTGAGCTTTTTGCTCTAATTGTGTTTTAGCCTCAATGTAGTTGGGTACATTTTGCAATATGTATTCCATATCAATGTAGCCAACTTTGTTTCCTTTGGTTTGTGCGTTAGTTGTTGTTACAATAACGGATAAAATTATAAATAAAAATTCTTTTCTCATAATTTTTAATTTTAGAAATTTCAAACCAAATTTATTTAAAATTGTTGCCCTATTATGAAATGCGTTTGCCATCCGCTTGGTTGTATTTGTCCAGGAACTGCATCAAATCCATAACCGAAATCAATACCTAATAATCCAAATGCAGGCATAAATACTCTTAATCCAACTCCTGATGAACGATTTAAATTAAACGGTTCGTAATCAGATAATGTTGCATAGGCTTGTCCTGCTTCTGCAAAAGTTAAAGCATATATAGATGCAGATGCTTTAAGAGTAATTGGATAACGCAATTCTAATGAGAACTTATTATAAATAGTTGCACCATACGAATCTCCATTACTATTTGCAGGAGTTAAAGAGCCGTTTTCATAACCTCTTAATCCTATGTTTTGTCTTCCATCGATAGAACTTCCAGCCATACCGTCTCCTCCTAAATAGTATCTTTCAAAAGGAATAACTCCTCTATCTTGATTGTACGCTCCTAAGAATCCAAACTGAGCTACACTACGCAATACTAGTTTTTTATATAAAGTAGTATACCAATCACCCGTAAATTGTACTTTATAGTATTCTAACCATTTATATTTTTCCTGATCTACTTTTCCTGGATCTGCTACTGCATCTTGATATTTGTCTACTTTATTTGGAACAGTACCCCCAGAAGAAGGTAATTTGTCTAGGTAATCTCCAGAATTTACTACTCTGTCATTGTTGTCGACATAAGAAGCGCCAGAGTAAATATATTTATATTTTTGTTGTTCTCCTAATGTTGCGTAATCTATTCCGTTGAAAAGAGAATACGGAAGAGTGAATTCACCAGTTATTCCAAATTCAGCACCATACATTGGAAATATTGGATTTAGACCTTTACTGTTACGTGTTAAACCTATATTGTATGATAAGTTTTTAGAACTACCGTTGGCAAATGTAAATAATCCATAATAGTAATTATGTAAATCATATTGCTGGAATCTAAGTGATTGAGAAAGGGTGAAGAAATCATCAGGTACAGTTAATCTTTTTGCCAATCCTACAGATAATGAAAGTATATTTATATACTTTGATTTATCAACATTTTGTGTTTGATAGTTTGAGCTATATTGTTGGCTGAAAGCAAATGAAGTACTAAATGAAATAGGTTTTTTCCCTCCAAACCAAGGTTCTGAAAAGGATAAACTATATGTTTTATAGTAAGAACTTGCTTGTAAACGCAATGCTACTTTTTGTCCATCTCCCATTGGAAGTGGTCGGTAAGCATCTTTTTTAAACATATTTCTTGCCGAAAAGTTATTGAATGATAGTCCTAAAGTTCCAACGAAACCACCTCCACCGTATCCACCTTGAAGTTCTATCTGACTGGCACCTTTTTCTACAACATTATATTCAATATCTACAGTTCCAGCTGAGGAGTCTACGTTTTTGAATTTAGGTTCAATTTTTTCAGGGTCAAAAAAGCCTAATTGACCAATCTCTCTGATGGTTCTAACTAATTCTGCTTTGTTATATTTTTGACCTGGCATTGTTCTAAGTTCTCTATAGATTACTTCGTCATTTGTCTTGTCATTTCCAACTACTGTTATTTTGTTAAAATAAGCAATTGGCCCTTCCGTAATTCGAATTTCAAAATCAATTTTATTATCTATGGTTTTGGTCTCTACGGCATTAATGTTTGAGAACAAGTATCCATTATTTTGATATAAGTTAGTGATGTCATCACCATCTGGTTTTGACTTATCTGCAATTCTTTCTTGTAAAAGTACTCCGTTATACACATCCCCAGTACGTATCCCCAGCATGCTTCTTAAGCCTTCGTCAGAATAAACAGTATTACCAATGAATTTAATGTCTCCAAAATAATATTTAAGACCTTCTTCAACTTTTATTTTAATATAAATTGCGTTTTTTGCTTCGTTATAAGCAACAGAATCACTTACAATACGTGCATCTCGGTATCCAATTTTTTTATAGTCGTTAACTATTTTCTCTAAGTCTTCTTGATATTTATCCTCAATGTATTTTGATCTCTTTAAAAAATTAATAGAGTTTTTAACTTTTGTGTTCTTCATTGAACTTAAAAGTTTACTATCAGATAATTCTTTATTGCCTTCAAAATCAATTTTGTAGATCTTTATTTTGTCTCCGACATCTACTTTTACAAGCATATTCACTTGATTGCTTGCAAGGGTATCTCTAGTCGTTGTTATGTGAACTTTTGTATTGAAAAAACCATCCTTTTTGTATTTTTTTTCAATGTAATTTTTGGTAGTTGTGATTAGATTTTCGGTTACAATTTTACCATTAGTTAGTCCATTATCTTTAATAAAACTTTCGGTTTTACTTTTAGATACTCCAACAAATTTTACTTGATTTATTTTAGGTAATTCTTTGATGTTCAGGTCAAGGAAAATGCTGTCATTTTCTATTCTATTGATGTAAAAAGAGATTTCATCAAAAAGCCCAAGTTTGCCTAATTTTTTTATTGAACTACTAATTTGTTCACCAGGAATTGTAATTTCCTGTCCTTTTTCTAGGCCAGCAAATGTAACAACAGTTTGAGGGTTGAAACTAATATCTCCAACTACTTTTACATCTCCTAATATGTATTTTTTACCTTGGTCAAATGGGACTCTATCTTGTGCTTTAATTTGAGTAAAAGATCCTAATATTATAAAGGTAAGGACTAGTTTTATGCTTTTATGTAACACTAAAAAATTATTTAATTTGTTCACTTGTTTTTCCAAATCGACGTTCTCTTTTTTGATAACTAATAATAGCCTCATGTAAATCTTGTTCTTTAAAGTCTGGCCATAGCACATCTGTAAAGTATAATTCTGAATAGGCTATTTGCCATAGCAGAAAATTACTTATCCTATGTTCACCACTGGTTCTTATTAATAAATCAACATCTGGTATATTATGCGTGTAAAGATGCTCATTAATAATTGAATCGTCAATACTGTCTATTGAAATTATATTATTTTTAACTTTATCGCTTATTTTTTTTACAACATTTACTAATTCTTCTCTAGATCCGTAGCTTAAGGCTAGAGTTAGTGTCATTTTAGTATTTTCTTTAGTCTTATCGATAACATCAAATAATTGTTCTTGGGCTTTTTTGGGTAACTTTTCTAAATTGCCAATTGCATTCATTTTGATATTACCTTCCAGCATTGTAGGTAGCTCTTTATTTAATGTTTTAATTAATACTTTCATTAAAGTTTCTACTTCAAGTTTAGGTCTGTTCCAGTTTTCAGTAGAGAAAGCATATACGGTTAAGTACTCAATTCCTAAAGAATTGCATTCTTTTATAGTTGTTTTTAGAGATTTTGAACCGTTTTGATGTCCAAGTGTTCTAAGGAATCCTCTTTGTTTTGCCCAACGCCCATTTCCATCCATGATGATGGCTACGTGTTTGGGGATATTTTTTGTGTTTATTTCGTCTTTTAACATCTTATTTAATCTGCGCAGTAGCATGGTTTTTCTCCAAAAGTATAAGTCAAAGTTATACCAGAGAATACGTACCAATCATTATTATTTAAGTTTCCAAACTTTGGCAAGCTACTATTACTAGGATTACTGCCGTCTATGTTGTCTGTAAATGTATATCTAGCTCCTACTTCTAGTCCTAAAACAAAATTTCTTGCAAAATTAGTTTTTACACCCAAAGTTATTGGTATTGCAATCGAGCCTTTTGTATTGTTTTTTTTAGTTTCTCCAGATTCAATATATAAGTTGTCATAGATGAAATAGCTAACACCTGAATGTACATATGGTGTGAATTTCGGTCTTTCTTCGTGTAAATTAAAATCAAAAAAATTAAATTCTAATCCAGCTGATAGTTCTTTTATATTATTAGTAAAACTATATCCTCTATTGTGACGACTAGTTTCTTTCGAGTCGCTGTCATTGCCTGAAATTTGTGATTGTGTATACGAAAATCTATAGGCATGCCTTGGGCTTCGATTCCATTTATATAAAATTCCAAAAGCAGGTTCATTTGGAGCAATATAAGTTGTTGAACCTACGTCTCCAATGTAATTACTTCCTCCAAGGAAAACTCCTATTTCATGAATTTGAGCATGAATAGAAGTAAAAGTAAAAAAACATAAAAATGAAATGAAAATTTTGCTCATAAAATTATTAAGTTGCCTGCAAATATAATAATAATCAATAGGATTCGACACGCATCTATTGAATACTGTCTTTTTTTAAAAGAAGATCCCTTTTTATACTGGAATCATTGAGGTTATAAACGAAAAAAAAACAATAATTAGTATATTTACCTTTTAATTAATTCCTTCTGTCTTCGCCCCAAAGTAGTTTTGTTCTCAGGGTTTTGAAGAATGTTTCTTCAGGAATCTCAACCATGTTGATTTCAAAATTGGTTTTCTTAATACTTAAAATTGAGTCATTTTTTACACTTGTAATTCTAGAATCCAAAGAGACTAAATATTGCTCTTCTCTTCCAGATACTTTTAATCGAATTTCGGTGGTGTCTGGAACAACTAATGGTCTTGCGTTTAAATTATGTGGAGCAATTGGTGTAATGACAAAACTTTTGACGTCGGGAGTTAGAATTGGACCACCACAACTTAAGGAATAGCCAGTAGTTCCTGTAGGTGTTGCAATAATTAGGCCATCAGCCCAATAGGAATTCAAAAATTCATCATTCAAATAGGTGTCTATTGTTATCATTGATGTAGTGTCTTTTCGACTTACTGATATTTCATTCAGTGCGAAATTCAGACCTTCGATAGCCGTATTTTCAGGTGAGCATGTTATACTTAATAGGGTCCTTTTTGAAATTTTATATTTTTTATCTATAACAATTTGCATGAACGCTGCTATGTTTTCTTTTTGGACAGTTGCCAAAAAGCCTAATCTGCCAGCATTTATGCCTAATATTGGAATTCCAGAATTTCGAACTAAAGTTACTGCTCTTAGCATAGTTCCATCACCACCAATACTAATTAACATATCGAAACTGGAATCTAAAACATCATGTGATGAAAAGGTTTTGTATTCTTTTTCAATGATTTTTTTTTCATACAACATGTTTAAGAAATCGGATTCAATAGCCATTTCTACATTATTATTGTTGAAAAACACAAAAATGTCTTTTATAATTGGTTCTGTGCTTACCAAATAATATTGGCCAAAAATAGCTACTTTCATTCTTTTGATATTTTGTTGTTTGTTATTGTGGGTTTTGAGTCTCCAATTCAATAACTACATATTCAAATATTTGTCTAAATAATCCGAACGTTCTTTTAAATTATTAATATAATTATCTTCATTATGTTCTGAAATGATGTCGTAATTGTATCTTCTAAAAGTTTGAATGATTTCATTCAAAGAGCCTACGTTAATTTTAAGCGTAACTTCAATAGTATTTACATTTGAACTTGAAATAAATAGGCCTAAAAGTTTGCCATTATTACTTTCTACAATTTGTGTAATTTGACTCATTGAATAGTCTACGGCATTTTTACTTACTATAATGATAGCTCCTTGTTCTTTTAAAAAAGGAGTTTCGTGAAAAAACTTAATTACATCTTCAATTTCATAGTATCCTATATAGGTGTTGTTTTCATCTAAAATGGGAACCAAATTTGCATGATTTTTGGCAAAGACTTCTAAAACGTCAAGCCAAATCATATTGGTTCTGGCAAAAAAATGTTCTAATGTATATCTGTAATCGGTGACTTTTTTGTCACTGTCGAAAGTTTCAATGTCATCAGCTACAATACTTCCAATGTAAACACCTTCCTCAATAATTGGAAAATGAGAAAAGGTTAAATCATTAAAAAATTCTTGAACAGCGCCAATAGTTTCTTGGGTGTCAATCGCTTTGTAGTCATTCGTAATGTAATCTTTTAAATCAGTCATAAATCTTCGGTCAATAAACGACGCAAAATAATCAAAAATATACAAAATATGCTACCTTTTACTTTGTATTTTTGTCATTTCAAAATAATAATATATTCAATTAATACTTGTTTCTATGACTAAACTTAGCGTTAATATAAATAAAATTGCCACTTTGCGTAATGCTCGTGGAGGAAATGTGCCTGATTTGTTAAAAGTAGCTACTGATATTCAGAAGTTTGGAGGTCAGGGAATAACGATTCATCCTCGTCCAGATGAACGTCATATACGTTATCAGGATGCACGAGATTTAAAATCAATTATTTATACTGAGTATAATATCGAGGGAAATCCTCAGCATAATTTTATTGATTTAGTTTTAGAATGCAAGCCAGACCAAGTGACTTTGGTGCCTGATGCGATTGGTGCAATTACTTCTTCTGCTGGTTGGGATACAATAAAAAATCAATCCTATCTGTCAGAAGTTATTCAAGAATTTCAACGAAACGGAATTCGAACTTCTATTTTTGTGGATCCAATTGCTGAAATGATTGAAGGGGCTAAAAAAACAGGGACCGATAGAATAGAATTATACACTGAAGCTTTTGCGCATCAATATGGTTTAGGAAATGAAAATGGAATTGATCCTTATGTAAAATCTGCAATTTTGGCTAATGAATTAGGATTAGGAATTAATGCAGGACACGATTTGAGTTTGGATAATGTTCAGTTTTTTAAACAAAATATTCCAGGTTTATTAGAAGTTTCTATTGGTCATGCGCTCATTTCCGAAGCACTTTACCTTGGATTGGATAATGTGGTGAATATGTATTTACAAAAATTGAAATAATTTTTTTAATAGATTAATGATTCTGGATTGTACAATTTGATTCTGCAATCTAAGATCTGAAATCTTCAATCTAAAATAAAATGCTTTACTCAAAAATAGAAGGCTCAGGAAAGCCTTTACTCATCATTCATGGATTTTTAGGAATGTCCGATAATTGGAAATCATTAGGAACTCAATTTGCAGCCGATGGTTTTCAGGTTCATTTATTAGATTTGCGTAATCATGGACGTAGTTTTCATTCAAATGAATTTAGTTATGAAGTTATGGTTCAAGATGTTTATGATTATTGTTTAGAAAACAGACTCGAATCCGTTGATGTGATTGGTCACTCAATGGGAGGGAAAACAGCAATGTTGTTAGCTACCACTTATCCAAATCTAATTGATAAATTTATAATTGCTGACATTGGACCTAAATTTTATGCTCCTCATCACCAGGATATTTTAGCAGGGTTGAATGCGATAGATTTTTCAGTAAAACCAAGCCGGAATGAAGTGGAAGAAATAATGAAGAACTATATTTCAGATTTTGGCACCCGTCAGTTTTTGATGAAAAGTTTATATTGGCTAGAACCCGGGCAATTAGCTTTTAGATTTAATTTGGAAGTTTTCAATGAAAAAATCGAAGAAATTGGAAAAGCTTTAGCATCTGGTTTGGTTTTTGAAAAGCCAGCACTTTTTATTCGGGGCGGAAACTCTAATTACATACTTGATACTGATTTTGAAGGGATAAAAGCACATTTTAAGTTGGCTACATTTGAAACTATTCCTAATGTTGGACATTGGTTGCATGCTGAAAATCCTAAAATGTTTTATGAATTGGCGAGTGATTTTCTTGACTAATTTTTTCTAAATCTTTGTTTTTGGGATGCAGTAAGATTAAAATTCCATCCCAAATTGTTGAAAAATATTCTTTTTGATATATCTCTGTTTCTTTAATTTCTGTATTGAAAATCGTAATTTCAGTTTCGGTAATCTCAGTAATAACAATATAAAGATTCAGGTAAGATCGAAGTTTTATTAAAGCAATTGCAGGCGTTGTGATTTTTTCAATGTTTTCAATAGTACCACGGACACCTTTTGCTTCAAAATTTAATGTTTTTAGTACTGTAACGATTTCAAGAATCGACGCGCTTTTTGCAGAATCGTTAAATTGAGAAATAATATTTTTATTGTTGTTTTCTATTTGATAGTGATTAATAACCCAGTCTAAGCAACTATAAACTTGTGTTTTTATATTGTTAATTTGTGAAGTATAAATTTGTGAAGGCTCTTGTGGTATAAAATCGTTTTTTGCTTGCGAAAAATAGATTAGACCATGAAAATACCAGCTTTTAATCAGTGTCAACAGGTCATTGGAGGGTATATCTGAAGCTAATAAGTCTTTTAATTGAATCGGATTTGATTTAATTTTTTCAAACAAATATAGCGAGGCATCATTTACTTTAATTTCGTTTCTCGAAAAATAATTCAAATCTAAAAAAAGGAGAACTATGTTTTTGTATGGATTTTTGGTTTTCAACGTTTCTTTGAAATTACCTGTTAAATTTTCATTGAACTCATATTTGGTAATAAAAATTTCATGATAAGGGTTAGCAAATATATAATAATCTTTAAAATCTAGCAGGTTAAAAATTTTGTCATAAGTAGGATACGGATTGCTTTTTATAAAATGATTGGCAAATTTTCTGTTGTCAAAGTGCGCTATTGTACTATCTGTAATATAACTGTCTTTTAGTATCGGATTTGATTTAAGCTGATTTTCATTTTCAAAATCAACTTCAAAACATTTACATAAATATTTTGTGTTTAAATATTTTGTTTTTGCTTCTTCAACTTGTTGCAGAATAGTTTTTTGATCAGAATTTTGCATTTTTAATTGACGCTTCATATAAGGGCTCAAAAGTTTTTTTTCTTTATAAATGTCAATTATTTTTTGCCAATATTCTGGATATTCTTTTTTTAGAACAAAGCTTACGAAATTTGCATTTGTGGCTGTTTTTTTAAAATCACTCAGCAAATGAATATAACTTTCAGTGTGTGGTACTTTTTCTATTTGAACAAATTCAGCAAAAGTATTTTCTGCCAAGTCTATAATCTTATGGTTTTGTAGGGCAACATGAATGTTTAAGGTTGTACTCAAAGCATAATATAGATACTGTTCAGGTATAATGTGAATGTGATTATTATCTTTGGTAAGCAAAGCGAATTGGTTTTTGTTTTCTTCATAGAATTGGATTGCTAGTCGCGTATATTCTTTAAAAAAGGGAATGTTTGTACCACCAATAATTCCTGCATTATAGGCTTTATTCTCGCTGTCAGAAATGTTTAGCCAACTTGGCACAAATGAAGCTTGCTTCTCTAAAGCAGTTATACAGGACTTATAAACGGGTAAATTGCTCTCTACGTTTTGGGCAATTAAGTCAGACTGCATTAGTTTTTCATCAAAAGCTTTCCATATAAAAATGTCTCCATCTACATGCAAAAAAGGTTTTTCTTGGAGACTATAAGTATGTATTTTAGAGTACGCCCACATACTAGGTAAGAGCGAGTGCATAAAATCGTTTTCTAAAGAAAGATGTACTTTGGTGTAGGGTAAACCTAAAAGGTCAATAAGGATTTTTTTCCCTGCTTCATTGGTATGGAGTTCTACATTTTTATAAAATTTATGAAGCTGTAAGCAGGATAATGTCCAACTCATAAAATGAATCTCGGGACATATAAATCCTCCTTTATTTAATAAACTGTTTTTTTGATCCTTAGAGATCCAAAAAGTTTGGATGATTTTTGTCATTTAATAATTTTATTGCATTTTTGAAGTAGTAGAGTCATTTTAAATTTCTTCATTAAAAAATGATTAAACATACTATTTTTTGTTCGTTTTGTAAATATTCGGCAATATACAAATATTATTATTTAAAATTAAATCTTACATTTTTTTCTTTAATCTAAGAAATATTCTTACATTCGTTTTTTTGAAATTGTTGCTGCAGCGCTATTAGAAAAATCAAAATGAATTAATTAATTTTAAAAATTTAAAAAATGAAAAATCAAAATGAAGTTTTTGAAGGATTTCAAGAATTAGAAGAAAGCCAGTTGTTAGAAGTTTTCCAAGTAGAAGAATTGGAAAAAAGGTATGAATTTGCGTGGATAGATAGTATTTATATAGGAGTTAGTCCGTCAGGTTATACTAAATAAACTAACTTAGATAATTTATTCTATTCATAAAGAAGTGTGTTTAATCACACACTTCTTTTTTTAATTAAAATTTTATGAAAAAAAGGTTTGTCTTTTTGTTTTTTTTGTTTTTTAATATTTTGTGTTACGGTCAAAATATCCTCAAGAATATTGTAATTCTCGATAAATATAACAAAATGCCATTAGAGAATGTAATAATTTTTAATGATAAGGATAATAGTATATCCAATGAAGATGGTTATTTTGATTTTATTACAGGAATAAATGATATTCATTTTTCTAAACTAAGTTATAAAGATATTGATACTTCTTTCGGTGAAATAAAAAGTAAAGATACCATTTTCATGGAAAGTAAAGCAATAGATCTCGATGAAGTTATTGTTAGTAATGGAGAATCAGTCATAAAAAAAGCACATGCTGCGGTTTCTAAAAATTATATTTTATCTCCTTACACCGAGAATTTTTTTGTGAGATGTTTATTAATGAAAAATGATGAAATTATTAAACTACAAGATATTTCAGGTAAGGTTGGTAGAGAGACAATGTTTGAAACCCCTGAAATTAAAGATAATAAATACAATATTGAAATTCTCAATATGAGAAAAACAAGCTTAAATGAAAAGAGTGATATTGTACATTTTGAATTTCCAAGTTTTGAGTCGTTATATAATATGATGAATTCTATATTGTTAAAATCAGTAAATTATTACAACTATATTGAAAAAAAATCAAATGATAAAGATTATTGGGAAATAGATTTTAATCAAAAAGATATCCAACCAAATGGTCAAAGAGTAAGTGGTTATTTTATTATAAAAAAAGCGGATTTTGCCATAGTGAAGTTTTATCTTGATTTTTATGATAATATAGAGGCTGTTCCTTATCAAGAAAAAAAAGGGCATAAATTTAGAACTACGAAATATATTTTTATGGTTAATTATATGAAAAATCCCACTGTTGGTAAATATTATTTGAATAGCGCTGTATTTGATATGCAACTTGAAGTATTAGGTGATAAAAAAATAGAAAAAACAACCCATTACGATTTTCAAGCTAATTATATTACGGTAAATAGTTTTACAAACGAAACAATAAACCCCAATTTTTCGATTGATAAAGAAATATTTAAAGCAAAATTTCCCTATTCAGATGAATTCTGGAAAAGTCAAAATCAATTACCATTAACTAAAGACTTAAAAAATTTTTTGAATACAGTTTCTCAGAAAAAAGAGTATAAAAAAGAATTTGATATTATAGGAAATTTTTAAAATGCAACAAAAATTCAACAATTACATCAATGATTTACCTATTGCTGATGATTTTAAAAAAATAATTACAGACACTATTTTCAAAGACAACAATCCTGTTTACTATCAAAAATATCCAGAACTTTTTGCAGAAGCATTTGTTGTAAAGCAAGATCAATTAGACTTACTCAATATAGCAGGATATTTATATTATCAAGCAACACTTTTTACTGATGGGCTAATCGATGACGGAGATATTTCAAAATTCCCTTTGATTACTATTTGCCAAGAAGAAAGCATAAAAATACTAGCCAGTATTTATGACTTAACTAGTGATTTTTGGATATTGTGGAATTCTCGCAAAAAAGAGTATTTGGAGGCAATTTATTTAGAGAAATTGTTGAATAAAAAAAAGGTTGTAAGACTGTATGAATATGAAATTTTAGCTGATAAAAAAGCAGCCTTCGGTAAAGTTGCCATAGATTGTTTGTTTAGTTTAAATAAAGAAAAAGATGAATCACTTTACCAACAATTATTACAGTCGCATTATTATTTTTCGGTAGCTTTTCAGCTCAATGATGACTTGCAAGATTTTAAGAAAGATCTCCAAAAAGGACAGTTTAATTGGGTAAATTATTTGTTACAGCAACAAGAATTGCTAGAAGTTGAAGTAGATGTTTTAGAAAAATATCTGTACATTCGGGGCATTTCTAAAAAAATATATTTACTTGGAATAGAGTATTGTGATAAAGCGTTACATCTTGTAGCGCATGTACAAGTTGCAAATTGGAAAGAAGTATTGAATGATACCAAAAAGAGGTTTTCAACAGCAATTAAGGAAATTGACAATTATTTAGAGATTTTAATTGCAGAAATAAATGGGTCAAAACAAAAAATAAAACAAAACACTATTAAAAAAAGTTTAGATCTAGCAATTCAATCCATCAAAATAAAACAGCAAGAAAACGGAAGTTGGCGAGAATATGTAAATCAAGGAGGAATAAGTAATGTATGGTCAACAGCATTTGTATTGTCTAAAATTACCGAGGATAGTTTGTTAAAAAATATCTTTTTTGAAGAAGTTAAAAAAGGAATGGTGTTTTTAGAAAACAACAATAAATCAGGTCTTTGGAGCTACAATATTACTTGGATAAGCGATGCCGATTCGACCACTTTTGTTTTTTTAAGCTGTCTTTTTGATGATAAAGAAATCAAAACAGAATGGTTGGAAAATTGGTTGATTTTTCAGAAAAAAAACGGAAGCTTTTCAACATATAATGATAACAAGTATTTACTAAAAGCATTAGATGATATAAATATAACTGATGTAAGTGGTTGGTTATATACACATAACTGTGTTAGTGCTGTTGCATTTTATTTTTTAGCAAATTATGACCAAGATAATACTTCTTTTATGAATTTGAAGACTTATTTTGATTCTAATTTATTAAAAGCATTGACAGCTTATTGGTGGTCGAGTAACTTATATACTCTATATTATTTGGCTAAAACTTATTCTTTATTAGAAAATAAATTTAATTTAAATATAATCCTAAAGGAAGTTAAAAAACAGCAAAACCAAAATGGTAGTTTTAGTGATTCTTATGGAGAGAATGTGTTTTATACAGCATTAGGTTTAGAAGTATTAGTTTTATTGAGTCAAAAAGCAGCTTCACTAAAAGCAGTGAATTATATTCTTAAAAATCAATATAATGATGGTTCATGGGGAAATTCAAATGCTTTGCAAGTTCCTAATGCTACTGATACAAATCCTAAAGGGGACTACGCCATTGCTTCTTTTGGAATGAATGTTAGAGCCAAAGAATTTAATCGATTATTTACAACAGTTTCCGTATTACAAGCATTTACAAAATATGAACAAAAACAGAGTTCCGCAGCTTTCTAAAGAAATTAGCTATCATTCAATAAATAAGAACGAATATTTTATTCACGAAACCCAATGGGATCATCGTGTAAAGATATCATCTCAGTTATATGATTTTTTACAAATAATAGATAATAAAAAAACATTAGAAACGATTGTAGTAGAATATAATTCTAAATATGATTACAAATTAAAAGTAGATTTTTGTTATGCTTTTTTGTTTGAAAAATTAGCTGAATACGGTATTATAATTAATGAAAATCAAGTGATTAAGCCAAATGAAAAACCTGATTATTTAAAATTAAGTTTTATAGTAATCAGTGAAAAACAAGTGTCTAAATTTACAAAATATTTACAGTTTTTGTTTCTTCCTGGTGTGATGATTACAATACTAATACTTTCCATTTTTATACTTTCTTTGAGTTTTTATCAATTTTACAATCAGATTTTATACAGTAATATTGCAAAGTCAGAATGGTTAACTTTTTTCTTATTGAGTTTTGTAGGTGTAACTTTCCATGAGTTTGGTCATGCTTCAGCGGCACATTATTTTAAAGCAAAACATGGTGGTATTGGCGGAGGTTTTTATCTATTTATACCAGTTTATTTTGCTGATGTTACAGATATTTGGAAATTACCAAAAATCCAAAGAATTATCGTAAATGCTGCAGGAATTTATTTTGAAATAGTCTATATGCTATTCCTTATATTGATAGGATTTGTTTTTCAAAGCCAGTTGTTAATTGTCCTTTCTTGTGTTATTTCATTCTCGGTTTTACGAAATTTAAATCCTTTTTTGAGAAGTGATGGTTATTGGATTTTATCAGATGCTATAGAAAAACCAAATTTGATGCATCATGGTTCCAAAAATGTTGCCCAAGTTTTTAAAAGTAAAAAAAACTGGAAAGGGTTAGATTATTTTGTACTATTCTATGGCTTGATTAGCAAAAGTTTTATATTGTTTTTTTTGTATTTCGTGCTAATCAAAAATCCAGATTCTATTCTCTATTTTCCTCAAAACTTTGCTAAATTTGTTTCTAATATTTTTAATAAAAACAGTCATTTCTCACTAGCAGAGTTAGGAAAAATCTTAATACCGATTTTGTTTTTTTATTTAGTTTTTAAATGGTTGAAAGTTTTGATTAAAAAAATTATTTAATTTTAGTTGGAAGAAGCTTCAATAAATTAGTAAGTCATTTTTTGAAATAATTGACGATACTGTAGAAAAATTATTATATTTATTGAAATTTTAAAAGGCTCAACTATGAATTTGATTATAAGAATAATTGTTACCGCAGGGTTGGTTTTTGGGATTGCACATTTTTTGCCAGGAGTTCATATTGCTGGACCTTTTACAGCAATGGTAGTAGCTATTGTTTTAGGATTGCTTAATATTTTTATTAAACCAATAATGGTATTGTTGACTTTGCCTTTTACTATAGTAACTTTAGGTTTGTTCTTGTTGGTTGTAAATGCTTTGATGATATTATTGTGTACCAAAATTGTTGGAGGTTTTACTGTAGATTCATTTTGGGTAGCGATGTTTTTTAGTATAATATTATCTTTGTCGCAGTCAATTGCTTATTCTATTATAGGTGGAGATAAATAAATTTCAGTTTTATTTGTTGTAGCTTTGTTAAAAATCTTACTAGAATTAAATAAGGAATAATTATATTAGTTTAGCTGTATTTGGTATCTTTAGGAAGTCCAAATACAGTTTTTGCTTTTTAAAAAGACTATCTTTAAATGTTGAAAATAGTTGAATAATAATATAGTAACGTTGAAAAAATAGAAATTATGAGAACAATAATCTGGGTATTAGTATTCTTTTTTGCAATGGGTAATGTAGTGGCTGCTCAAACAACTACTACAACGACCAAAAAAGAAGTTCAGAAAACAATGTACACTTGCTCGATGCATCCTAAAGTAATGAGTGACAAAAAAGGAAAGTGCCCTAAATGCGGAATGGATTTAGTAGAAAGTAAAGAAAAAGTGAACAAAACAACTGTAAAAGAAACAAAAACGACAACTGCTGCAAAAAGTAAATATGTTTGTACTATGGACGGTTCTACATCTGATAAACCTGGAAAATGTCCAAAATGTGGAATGGCAATCACAGAAAGAAAACCTGAGAATAAATAAAATTAGTATATTCCTTTTTTAAACAGCCTTTTGATAAGGCTGTTTTTTTTGTTGGTTAAGCAAAGACAGTAATGTTGAAGAAAATTATTTTGTAATTTTGAAAAAAAATAAAGTTATGTTGAAGCTTTCTGAAATTTGGGTTTATCCGGTAAAATCATTAGGAGGTATTTCGTTACAAGAATCTCAAGTTACTGATCGTGGTTTGGAATTCGATCGACGTTGGTTGTTGGTAGATGATGATGGTCAGTTTTTAACGCAAAGGGAATATCCTAAATTGGCACTTTTTCGACCGGAAGTTGAAGGAGGTAATCTGAAAATTACACATAGAGGACTTTTAGAATCTATTACTGTTCCACTTCGTCCCGTTTCTGAGAATGAAATAGCTAAAATTAAAGTAACAGTTTGGGATGATACGATTGATGCTTTTGAAGTAAGTGCAACAATTTCAGAATGGTTTACAAAACTGTTGAAGATTTCAGTTCGATTGGTTTATATGCCTGATGCAAGTGAGCGAAAAGTAGATCCTCGTTACACAATTTCTGGAGATGATATTACTTCATTTGCGGATGCGTATCCCTTTTTGATTATAGGACAAAGTTCGTTGGATGATTTGAATGGACGCTTGGAAGAAAAAGTGAGTATAAATAGATTTCGCCCTAATTTTGTTTTCACCGATGGTGAAGCTTTCGAAGAGGATTCTTGGAGCCATTTTAGTATTGGAAATGTTCCTTTTGTAGGGGTGAAGCCCTGCGACCGTTGTATAATGACAACTGTTGATCAGGAAAAAGGAATCATTTCGGGGAAAGACCCATTAAAAACATTAGCAAAATTTAGAAAGTTCGGAAATAAAGTATTGTTTGGTCAAAATGTGATTGGACTAGGGTTAGGAGTTGTTTCAGTTGGCGATGAAATAAAGTTGTCGAGTAGAAATTCGTAGGCATAATTTTAAATATCAAATCAATAAAAAAAGGAATGTATATCATTCCTTTTTTTATTTAAAAACACTTCACCATACTATTAATAAGGTGCTCCTAACTATTTTGTAGGCGTCGCCTATTTTTAGATAGGCTCGCCTACGTTTTTGATAGCTGTGCCTATCGTTTTTGTAGGTAACACCTATGATTTAGATACGCTAGCCTACGTTTTTGATAGGTGTTCTAATTGTTTTTATAGGTATCACCTATGATCTGGATAAGTTGGCCTACGTTTTTGATAGGCGTGCCTATTGTTTTTATAGGTAATACCTATGGAATGGATAGGCGTGCAAATTTGTTTTGAGAAGATTACTCTTTCTTATGTTGCTGTTCTGTGTGGTTTTGATTTTTGAGAACCAGATTATCTCCAGTATTCATTCCGTTTGACATTCCGATCATAAATGCGGTAATGATTAGCATTAGTTTTCTTTTTAACCAATGAGTAGGCTGCTTGGATTTCTCCAAACGAGTTTTGTTGTTGTGTTTATACATTTTGTAAATGATAAAGGATTAGACTTTTTTTATCATCGTTATGCATGGAATTGCATAAATGCTCAGAAAGGATTTTCTAAGCTATGTATAAATCAGAATAGTGGTTGCTTGATGTAATTATTTTGCTCAAAAAAGTGTGTTGAGCTTTTAGGATACTTATGTTTTGATACAGTACAATTCGCAGTTTTAGAAGAACTCGCGTTTGAAGATTGTAGATATCTTGTAATTGGAGATGTGCAAAAAGAATTGGAGAAACAATTTTTTCAGACGAATGTATCTGATGGAATTGGTGTAATTTGAAATTCTTATGACTAAATTCATTTCTAGTCTTTACATACGAAACTTGATAATACTCCGCTGAATTTGATTGAGAATATAAAACACCATCATTCACCATCAAGCCAAGAGCAAGAAGGAGTGAAAGGAGATATTTTAAATATTTTGTCAATTTATACAATTTGAGTTGTCTATTACGATGCTAAATTACTATTTTTTTCTTTGCGGTTAATATGGTATGTGTTTCTTCAATAGATTCGGATCTTTTGTATTTCACTTCAAATACTTTTAAATCTTCAAATGAATTCTCCAGGAGTTGTTTTTTTAATTGGTCTAATTCGTAGAAATAGAAATAGCTTCTATCGCCACTACTGCTCGTTTGAAAGTCTGATTTATCAGGATCGCCCTCAACAAAACTGATGTATAAAAGCCCATTGTCATTTAGTAATTCAGAGGTGTCATGAATTAATTTTTCACTATCGTTGTGTGATAAATAAGGTAAGCAAAAACCACAAACTATTCCGTCATATTTTGTTGTTAGCTCACTTATATGTCGAATGTCCATCACACTGAAACGTGCAGTTGGATTGTTCTTTTTTGCTAGTTCAATCATGTTTGGCGCAATGTCAATTCCGTGAATGTTAAAGTCAGGTCGCTTGGATAAAAGATATTTTGCAATATTCCCTGGACCACAACCAATTTCTAATATTTCAGCATTTTCTTTGGGGATTGAGTCAGATATAAAGTCATAGGTCTTGTCATATAAGTCCAAGTTCATGAACTTGTCTTCGTATAGGGAAGCGATTTTGTTCCAAGTTTTAAATGTTTCTTTATAGTTGCCCATTTAGTTTGTGGTTCTGTACTTTATACTTTTGAAGTTGAATTTTTATAGTTGTTGATTTTGATTGTGGGTACGGATTGTAAATCCGCGCTATCGGGTTCTAAATCCACTCTATTGTATTTGTAGTCTATAAAATATCCTTCCATTTGTTAAAAAGATAAACTACTGTTTTAAAATATAATCTATCGCTTTCTTTTCTAGTTAATGAAATTAAGGGGTATAATTCTCTTACCTGAACACAAAAAGCTTTTGCACAAGCTTCTTCGATTAATTTGTAGTCTACCAATCCTCTTGTTAATTTTATGGAAAATGACTCCAAATAACCTAATGTTAGGACAGCTTTTGTTTGAAATTTTAAATTATTAGTATGTAATTCACATAGCTCATCATATAAATTGGAATCTAATTTTTTTAATTCTTCATTCGTGAAGATAATGTTTTTGTTCTTTTTTAGATGGTTAATTAAATCATCGGATATCATTCGTTTCGAAAGCTTTTTTTCTGTGTACTTGATTGTTTCGTGAGCCGTTGGTACTAATTTTTCATAATAGAAATCAAGCGTTTGCATCGTATTTGAATGTAAGTATTGTTTTATTGCGATGTAAGCAATGACTAAAGTAATGTTTGCTCCGTATAATTTGTAAAATTTTTCATGGACTAATAAAAAAGTATTAATAGTTATAATTGAGGGGGAGGTTAATGAATTGTTATGAATGCAATCGATTAAGGAAACAATAAAAGCTATAAGTGTAATAATAGAAAGTATCCATGTTGAAATTCTAAATAAGGTCATTAAAATTCTATGGTCTTTATTAAGGAAAAGTTTGATTTTATTCATTTTAGAGTTTAGCTAATTTTATCAATTGAATAATAATTTTACGAAATGGAAAAGTAATAGTTTATGTTTTAAATAAGTTTTAGTTAAATAACAAAAACTGTTGTAACCGTTTGACTTAGTTTTAGTAGTTATTCAAATGTATTGAAATAAATGATTATTTCGTAGGTCTTAAATAACAAAATAATCTCATTTCACCCAATCCCGCGTGAAGGATTGCAGTGAAAATCCTTTTTTGTCATGAAGCGATAGTGGAATGATAAAAAAGATTGTAGCGGAAAGCCTGACCCGAAGTTTTTACGAAGGGGCACGCCCAAATTATTTAATTGATTTGTATTTGTGCTATAAACATCTAAAAATCACAACAAATCTCTCTGAAATTCAAATTCTTAAAATACTTGTTTGCCTTGCAAAAGTTTTGTAATTTTGCGACCCAATTTTATAATGTAAAATAAAGAAGAAGATGGATATCAAAAGAGTAGCAATAGACGCTGTGAATGAAACGATTGTAATGACAGTTGTTCACATGGATTACAAAGGACAAGTAGCAAAAAGAATAAACGAAAAAATGCCTTTGGCGACTGTAAAAGGTTTTAGAAAAGGTGCTGTGCCTAAAGACCTTGTTGAAAAACAATACGGAAAAGCTATCAAACAAGAAGAAGTTCAAAAAGTTGTTGATTTGGCTTTGGAGCGTTACGTACAATCTGAAAGATTAAACCTATTAGGAACTCCACTTCCTAAAGTAAATGAAGCTTTTTCTTGGGATGCTGAGGAATTAGTTTTTGAATACGAAATTGGTTTAGTTCCTGCTTTTGAAATTAATTTAGAAGCTGAAAATAACATCGTAAAATATGTGGTTACTGCTGATGATAAATTAATTGACGGTCAAGTAGCACGTATCCAAAAACAATTTGGAAATGCAAATCCAGTTGAAAAAGTAACTGCAGATTCTGATATCGCGGGTACTTTTGTAAATGCTGAGAACGGAATTGATAACCAAACAACTTTCTCTTTAGACGTATTTAAAGATAAAGCTACTGCTGATTTATTCATCGGAAAAGAAGTTGGTGATGTTGTTACTGTAAATACTAAAGGTTTATTTCAAGACGATCATCAATTGATGGATTACTTGAAAGTTGGTCACGATAATGTACATGATTTAGCTGTTGATGTAGATTTTACAATCTCTGCCATCAATGTTTCTGAGCCAGCTGAATTGAACCAAGAATTGTTTGATAAATTGTTCGGAGAAGGAAATGTTGCTTCTTTAGAAGATTTGAAAGCAAAAATCAAAGAAGATGCTGAATCTCAATTTGCTCAACAAGCAGACCAAAAATTATTGGCTGATGTTCAAGATTTCTTGATCGAAAATACAAAATTTGATTTACCATCTGAGTTCTTAATCAAATGGTTGCAAACTGTTGGAGAAAAACAATTAACTCCGGAAGAAGCAATTGTAGAATACGCTAGATCTGAAAGAGGTTTACGTTTCCAATTGATCGAAGGAAAAGCAATGGCTACAAGCGATATCAAAATTACTTTTGAAGACTTGAAATCATTCACAACAAAAAACATTCGTCAACAAATGGCTCAATTTGGACAAACAAATCCTACTGACGAAGAAGTTCAAGGAATTGTGGCAAGAGTTTTATCTAACCAAGAAGAAGTAAAAAGGCTTTCTGATCAAGTAGTTGCGGAAAAATTACTTGAATTATTTAAAGAAAAAGCAAATCCTACTACCAAAGAAGTGACTTACGAAGAGTTTATTGCTGCTTCTTACGGAGAATAATTTATAAAAAATAAGTATATTTGAGCGTCAAGATATTTTTGTTTTGACGCTCTTTGTTTTAAAATGGTTAAGAAAAAACGGTTTGAAGGAGGATTTATATTGTTCTCTAGATAATTATAATGAGACACTTTGTCACAAAAAAATAAAAAGGTATGACCTTTGCTTTACCATTAAAACGAAAAAGATTAGAAATATACCTTATAAACCTATAAACTTTTTAAAATGGACTACGGAAAAGAATTCAAAAAATTTGCAATTAAAGGTCAAGGAGTAAACGCTATGTACTATGATAAAATAGTATCGGCTATGAATCCAAAAGGAATGACTCCTTATATAATTGAAGAACGTCAGTTGAATATTTCTCAATTGGATGTTTTTTCAAGATTAATGATGGACAGAATTATTTTCTTAGGAACAGGAATCGATGATCAAATTGCAAATATTGTTCAAGCACAATTGTTATTCCTAGAAAGTGCAGATGCTTCAAAAGATATTCAGATTTATTTGAATTCACCTGGAGGAAGTGTTTATGCAGGTTTAGGAATCTACGATACAATGCAATACATCAAGCCAGATGTTGCAACAATTTGTACAGGAATGGCAGCTTCTATGGGAGCAGTTCTTTTGTGTGCTGGAGCAGCAGGAAAACGTTCGGCTTTACCACATTCAAGAGTTATGATTCACCAACCATCAGGAGGAGCGCAAGGTGTTGCAACTGATATGGAAATCAACTTACGTGAAATGTTGAAATTGAAAGATGAATTATACCAAATCATCTCTCAACATTCAGGTCAGACTTTTGACAAAGTGCACAAAGACAGCGAACGTGATTATTGGATGATCGCAGACGAAGCCAAAGAATACGGAATGATTGATGAGGTATTGAGAAGAGGATAAAAATATAGTCAAAAGTCAAAAGTCGAAAGTCAAAGCATTGCTAAGGACTTTCGACTTTGAGACTTTCGACTTTAGACTATAAAGAATGGCAAAACAAGTATTACAATGTTCTTTCTGTGGAAGAAAGAAACCAGAAACCAATTTATTGATTGCTGGAATCGATGCTCACATTTGTGATAAATGCATCGAGCAAGCGCATGGAATTGTTCTGGAAGAATTAAAAACAAATAAAGGGTCTAAACTAATTGGTGATTTAATTTTAAAGAAACCAAAAGAAATTAGAGCATTTCTTGACCAATATGTTATTGGACAAGAGCAAACTAAAAAAGTAATGTCTGTGGCTGTTTACAATCACTACAAACGTTTGATGCAACAGCAATTGGACGATGAAGTAGAGATTGAAAAAAGTAACATCATCATGGTTGGTCAAACGGGTACTGGAAAAACTTTGGTGGCCAAAACTATTGCCAAAATGCTGGATGTGCCTTTGGCTATTGTTGATGCAACTGTACTTACTGAAGCTGGTTATGTTGGAGAAGATGTAGAAAGTATTTTGACACGTCTTTTGCAAGCTGCCGATTATGATGTTACCAAAGCGGAAAGAGGAATTGTTTTTATTGATGAAATTGATAAAATTGCTCGTAAGAGCGACAATCCTTCTATCACTCGTGATGTTTCAGGTGAAGGTGTACAACAGGCTTTATTGAAATTATTGGAAGGAACGGTTGTTAATGTACCACCAAAAGGAGGGCGTAAACATCCAGACCAAAAATTTGTTGAGGTGAATACTCAGAACATTTTGTTTATTGCTGGTGGAGCTTTTGATGGTGTAGAGCGTATTATTTCAAAACGTTTGAATCGTCAGGCAGTAGGATATTCTACTTCTAAAAATGTAGATAATATTGACAAGGACAATTTGTTGCAATATATTATTCCAAAAGACATTAAAGACTTTGGATTGATTCCAGAGATCATTGGCCGTTTACCTGTTTTGACTCACATGGATCCTTTGGACAGAGAGACTTTGCGTGCGATTTTAACTCAGCCTAAAAATGCTTTAATTAAACAATATCAAAAGTTGTTTTTGATGGATGAAGTAGATTTTACCATTACTGATGAAGCCTTAGATTTTATTGTTGAAAAAGCTTTGGAATATAAATTAGGAGCTCGTGGATTGCGCTCATTATGTGAAGCGATCTTAACAGATGCGATGTATGAATTACCAAGTTCTGATGATAAAAAATTAGAAATTGATATGGAATACGCTAAAGAAACATTAAATAAAAATTTATTAAAACGTTTGGAGATTGCTTCTTAAGTTTTAATGATAAAATAAATAAATCAAAACCTGCTTTGTCAATAGAGCAGGTTTTTTTGTATTTTGTTGTTTTGAAATAATTGATGCTAATGAAAAATAAGAATCTTGAAATTGCCTGTTTTAATCTGGAATCAGCCATTATTGCTCAACAATATGGTGCAGACCGAGTTGAATTATGTGATAATATGTTTGAGGGAGGAACTTCTCCAAAGGTTGAAATCGCTAGAAAAGTTCGTGATGAACTGAATATAAAAATGAATGTTATGATTCGTCCAAGAGGAGGAAACTTCGTTTATAATGATGCCGAGTTTGAACATATGAAATTGGAGATTCAGCAATTCAAAAAAATTAATGTGGATGGATTTGTATTTGGAATCTTGAATGAGGATAATAGTTTTGACTTCAAAAGGAACAAAGAGTTAGTAAAACTTGCCAGTCCAATTCCCTGTACTTTTCATCGTGCATTCGATATAGTATCAAATGTTTATAAATCTCTTGAATTAGTAATAGATTGTGGTTTTAAAACAGTGTTAACTTCTGGACAAGGGGAAAATGTGATGGATGGAATAGAAGTTTTAACCACTTTGGTAGAAAAAGCGAAAGGAAGAATTGTTGTTATGCCAGGTGGTGGATTGCGCTCGTCTAATATTGTAATGTTAGATCAAGAAATAAATGCTACTTTTTATCATTCTTCAGCGATTATAGATTCGAGTGAAATCGCAAATGGAAATGAAGTTGAAAGAATAAAAAACGCCTTGTAATACTTAAGAAATATTTGAATATTGCTACTTAAGTTTTAACAAAAAATAAATAATATCAAAACCTGCTCAGTCTACCGAACAGGTTTTTTTGTTGTTAAAAAATAATTTTATTTTATATTATTTGTTAAATTTATAGGAAAATAATTTGCTTATGATAACCGTTAAATGCACAATAGACGCTCCAATTGAACAAGTTTGGAAATTATGGACTATACCGGAACATATTACAAAATGGAATAATGCCTCTGATGATTGGCATACCCCTTATGCAGAAAATGATTTGCAAGTAGGAGGAAAGTTTAAGTCAACTATGGCTTCAAAAGATGGAACAATGAGTTTTGATTTTGAGGGTGAATATACCCAAGTAGAAAATCATTCATTAATAGAATATAAAATAGTTGACGGTCGGAAAGTTGATGTTTATTTTGTTGGTCTGGAGAATGGAGTGGAAATAATTGAAAGTTTTGAGCCAGAAACTGTAAACCCTGAAGAAATGCAACGAGAAGGCTGGCAAGCTATCTTGAATAATTTTAAAAAATACGCGGAAGATTTATGTACTTAAAATAGTAACAATGGTAAAACAAATTTGGCTTAATCTGCCTGTAAAAGATGTAGCAAAAGCAAAAACCTTTTTTATTGAAATTGGTTTTGCTTTTAATGAAGGACATGAAACTCCTACTTCGGCATGTTTGCTCGTTGGAGAGAATAATTTTCCAGTGATGCTTTTTGAAGAAAAGGAACTAGAAGGGTTTATACAGAACAAATTAACGAATACTAAAGAAAGTTCAGAAATGATGATTTCAGTAGACGCTCAAAGCAGGCAAGAGGTAGATGCTTTTGCGGATAAAGTGCGAGTAGCTGGTGGAGTAGTTTTTTCAGAACCTGCAGAAATTCAAGGCTGGATGTATGGTTGCGGTTTTACTGATTTGGATGGACATCGTTGGAATGTTTTGTATATGGATTTAAGTAAATTACCTAAAAAGTAATTATGACAACTTTAGAATTTAAAATTAATATAGATGCCCCCAAAGAAAAGGTTTGGCAAACTTTATGGGAAGACGAAAGTTATAGACAGTGGGCTAATGTTTTTTGCGAAGGGACTTATGCAGTTAGCAATTGGCAGGAAGGAGATGTGATACATTTTTTATCACCTGGAGGAATGGGGATGAATAGTATTATTCTTAAACGCATCGAAAATGAATATATGGCATTTAAACATATATCAGAGATTAAAGATTATAAAGTATTACCCATTAATGAAGCGGGTGAAGGATGGTCAAATTTAATGGAGACTTATCGCCTAACAGCAACTCAAGATGGAACATTACTGGAAGGGACAATGGATATGTTTGAAAAATATATTGATTATTTTGAAGAAATTTTCCCTAAAGCATTCGAAAAAATAAAAGAACTATCAGAAAAAGAATAAACCAATTTAAAACTTAAAAAAATTATGGCAGCAGTTAATCCGTATTTAATTTTCAATGGAAATTGCGAGGAAGCATTTCTATTTTACAAATCAGTTTTTGGAGGAGAATTTCCGTACATCGGAAAATTTAGTGATATGCCTGTGGACGAAAACAGCCCAAAATTATCAGAGGCAGATGCAAACAAAGTAATGCATGTGAGTTTGCCAATTGGTAATACTATTTTGATGGGAAGTGATAGTAATGATGCTAGTGGAGCAGTTACTTTTGGATCCAATGTTTCTATTTCTATCAATGCCGAAAGTACGGAGGAAGCGGATAAAATTTTTAATGGACTTTCAGCGGGAGGTAATCCTTTCATGCCTATGACTAAAACATTTTGGGGTGCCTATTTTGGAATGTTTGTAGACAAATTTGGAATTCATTGGATGGTTAATTTTGATGAGACTCCAGCAAAATAAAAACGAGATCATTCGTTTGTTCTAACAAATAATTATGAAGATATGAAAGTACTTAAATTTATAGGGATTGGAATAGTTGGACTTATTGTTTTTTTATTAATTGCAGCAATGATTATTCCAAAGGATTATACAGTATCGGTTTCTACCACGATCAATAAGTCACAATTAGTAGTTTTTGATTATGTGAAAATGATTAAAAATCAGGAGAAGTATAGTGTTTGGGTAATGAAAGATCCAAATGTAAAAATTGATTATACAGGAGTTGATGGAACGGTAGGTTCTAAATCATCCTGGGTAAGTTTAGACGATAATGTAGGTGTGGGATCGCAGCAAATTACAAAGATGAATGATGATAGAATTGATTTTGATATTCATTTCGAGAAACCGATGAAAGGAGATGATTCTAGTGCTATGATTGTTGAATCACTTTCTGATAATCAAACCAAGCTTACTAATGAATTTTATGGACATGCTGATTATCCTATGAATTTAATGTCTTTTGTTTTTAAAGGTTTTATTGAAAAAGACCAAGCTCAAAATTTAGCTAATGTGAAAAAGATTTTGGAAAGTCAACCTTAATTTTTTCAAACTTGACATGAAATAAAAAAACCGTTCAAACATATCATTGAACGGTTTTTTTATATAGTTACTTCATCATTCCTCCACCAGTTTTTACTTTTTCAGTTTCTATGCTGGTATTCTCATTTTGCATTTTCAGGTTTCCAAAATTGTAGGTTAATGAAATGCGAAATGTTCTGGAATCTTGTTTTTGTCTAAAAGAAGTATTTAAATTATCTCCAGCGATTAATGCATTTGTCTCATTTTTATTGAAAACATCAAAGCAATGCAAGCCAATTTTCAAGTTTTTATTCATGAAATCTCGGTTAAATGAAATGTCAAACTGCTGAATAGATTTGGTGATTTTATAGATTTGCCAATTTCCAGGAGGGAGGATAAAATACATCATTGAGTTTTTAATTTTCCACGGAAGCATGATTTGTGATTGTAATGCATAATTAAAAATAGCTTTGTTTTTATATGGAAAATCATAGCCTTTAATATCAGATTTGATATAATTAAGGTTTACAAAAATGTAATTCATCTCATCGATGTTGCTCATACGTTTCTTAAATTCTTCTTTCCCTTTAAAGAAATAATCCAACGGAATAGGGAAATTAGCATAAGCACTAAAGGTGTTTAGATGATCAAACTGTTGATAGGTTTGATTACTTACAGGTTTTGTTGCATCAGCATCGGCACTAAAAACAAAGAGATTGTTGTCTTTTGATGCTGTATAGTTCATTCCTAATTGTACAAACTGCATTGCAGTTATTTTAAATTCATAATTGTTCAAATAGGTCGGATCTAGAAATAGATTTCCTTGCGAAGTATTGTATTGGTCAAAAGCGTTGCCGTTGTTTGGATCTAAATTATTGTAATTAGGCTGATTGATTTTTTTAGAATACGAAGCCGAAATATTTACATTATCATTCACTTCATAAATGGCACTAAGATTTGGAAACAAATTGGTGTTCTTGAATTTTATTGGCTCTGGCAAGGTATTGGTGGTTCGTTCTACGTGGTAATCTTCAAAACGCAATCCAGCGGTCAAGCTTAATTTTTTGATTTTTTTTCGCGCTTCGGCATAGAAAGCCAAATTGTTTTCCGAATAATCAAAATCAATAGTATTTGTTGCAGTATTTGTGTAATAATTTCCAATATCGTTTACTTGTAGCACATTGAATTTTCCTCCTGTATTGATTGAGAAATCTAATTTTTGAAACGGAATAGCAAAGTCATATTTCAAGTAATAATTTTTTAAATCAAAATTAAGATTGTTATTAGCAAATGAGTTTACATCAGAAATATTATCGATTGCATTAGATTCGGTAATCGGTTTTTTATCAAATAAATTACTGAAAGCAGTAATGTCTAATGTTCTTCCTAAAGTGTCTAATTTAGTTTTGAATTGTAAACTAATTTCGTGATTGTTATTTTTAGTTTTAGTAGTACCTTGATTATAGTAATCTATTCCTTCGCCTTCTGTTGTTGCATCAAAAACATTTCTGTCATTAGCATAGTTTCCATTATAATTGAATAACAAATTTGATTTTTCAGTCAGTTTATAATTGGTACCTATTCTAAAATACAAGTTTCTATTGGTGTTTACAGTGAAGTTTTCCTGCTTTAAATATTGCATCGGATCAAATGCAGTAAACTCTTGCACGTTGCTAGTTTTTTGTTCACTATCAATGTAATTATAACCCAACATAGTTTGCCAGCTTAAGTTTTTTTCTTTTCCGTTTAAAAGAATTTGGGGACTTGGTTTTTGGTATTTATTGAAGTTGTAATTGATGTTAAAACTTGCGTTAACGCCTTTCATTCTTTTAGAACTAGTTACAATATTAATTACCGAGCCACTGGAATTAGCATCAAATGAAGCACCTGGATTATAGATTAATTCTACTTTTTCGATAGCGTTGGCTGGTAAAGTATTCAGGTAGTTTTGTAAATCATTACCAGATAATGTGCTTGGCGCACCATCAATATAGATGGTAACTGCTTTTCCGTTTAATGAGATACCTCCGGTTGGAGAAGTAATCACACCAGGTAATTTTTTTACCGCTTCAAGACTACTGCCACTGTTAAGCATACCATTGTCTTTTACACTAATTGTAGTTTTATCGGAGTCTACTTTAATGTATTTTTTTTGAGAGGTAACCGTTACTTCGTTAAGTGCATTGACTTTTTCTTTGATTGTATCCTTTTCGATTTTTGGTGGACTCTCTAGATTCGATGTGACTTCTTGAGCAAATATAGATGTTGTACTAAAAAGTAATAAGGCTAATACTGTTGATTTCATGGATTAAATGATTTTGATTGATGACTTGCATACAAGACTTTCAAAATCAAAAAATGTTACAACAGAAATTAAAAAAATTAAGAAAAGTTTTTGAAATTAAATGTAGTTATTGTTTGTACACAACGCTTTCCACCACTTCCACCACAAACACGATTAGAAGAACAGGAAGCAATAATCAGAATCATGAGTATAGAGAACACCTTTTTCATTAGTGGTTAATCAAATTTTGCATCTTCTTCAATTGCTCAAGATAATCTCTTTTGTTAGATAACCTTGGAATTTTGTGTTGACCTCCCAGTTTATCACATTCCTTGAGCCAATCATAAAATAATCGCTCTCTCGCTACATTAATTTTCAACGGATTAAGAGTCATGTTGTTATAGCGTTTAGCCTCGTAATCAGAGTTTAAAGATTGTAAAGTTTCATCCAAAATCCTTTGAAAAGCAATAATATCACTTGGCTCTTTCTTAAATTCAATCATCCATTCATGACCACCCTTTTCTTTATCTTTCATAAAAATGGGAGCAACCGTATAATCGACAACTTCCGTTTCTGTCATCTTGCAAGCCTTAGCAATAGCCTGATCAGTGTTTTCTACCATCAATTCTTCTCCAAAAACATTGATATGATGTTTGGTACGCCCAGTCACGCGAACACGATAAGGGTTTAAGGAAGTAAAACGAACCGTATCACCTATCAAATAGCGCCACAAACCACCATTGGTCGTAATCACCATTGCATAGTTCTTAAACAATTCAACATCTGCTAGTCGAATTGCTTTTTGTTCTGGAGTTCCAAAAGTATCCATAGGAATAAATTCATAGAAAATTCCGTAGTCCAGCATTAACAACAAATCACTAGAGTTATTCAAGTCCTGAATGGCAAAAAAACCTTCAGAAGCATTGTAAATTTCGTAGTATTTGAATTGGTTTTGCGGAAGTATTTTTTGGTATTGTTCTCTATAAGGATCAAAACTCACACCACCATGAAAGTACACTTCCAAGTTAGGCCAAACTTCCATTAGGTTTGTTTTTCCAGTCTCTTCAAGGACTTTATTCATTAGTACCAGCATCCAAGAAGGAACACCTGCAAAACTCGTTACATTTTCATTTATAGTTTCTTTGATGATAGCACTCATTTTGGTCTCCCATTCGCTCATCAACGAAATTTTACTGCTAGGAGTACTGCTAAATTCTGCCCAAATAGGCATGTTTTCAATCAAAATAGCCGACAAATCACCAAAAAAAGTATTGTTGTTTTCATAAATCTGAGAACTACCACCTAGACGCAAGCTTTTGCCCACAAACATTTCAGATTCTTCATTATTATTCAAATACAAACACAACAAATCCTTACTTCCTTTGTAATGACAATCTTCGAGAGCTTCACTACTTACTGGTATAAATTTACTTTTAGCATTGGTAGTACCACTAGATTTTGCAAACCATTTTACGGGAGTGTTCCAAAGTACATTTTGTTCCCCCTGGCGAGTACGTTCTATATAAGGCTCCAAATCTTCATAACTCGAAATTGGAATTCTATCAGCAAAAGTTTTGTATGATTTTATCGAAGCATAATCAAATTGCTTCCCAAAAACAGTATCCTCAGATGACCGAATCAAATTCATCAACAATTCCTCCTGAACCTCATTAGGATACTTCAAGAAAAGTTCGATCTGATGAATTCTTTGTTTCAAGAACCAAGAAGCGATAGAATTTATAATGGCTAAAGGCATTTTTAAAGTAAGGTTATGAGTTATGGAATAGTAATGCTAACTTTACCAAAAATAACAAAATTTGTTTAACTAGATACGTTAAATCCGAAACTTTACTATAAATGACATACCAAGGAGTACTTTCTAAAATGCAAACCGAATTCGGAAATCCAATCCAATATTATTTGGTTTTCGAAAACAGTTTTTTAAACATGAATCAACTTTTAAACAAAGATGTAGAAATTAATTTTGAAGGATATCAATGTTTGAATTGCGGTAAAAAGAAAAAAATATTCCGTCAAGGATTCTGTTACGATTGTTTCTATTCAAGTCCTGCGGTGGGCGATTGGATCATGAAACCCGAATTAAGTACCGCACACCTTGGCATTGCCGACCGTGATTTAGACTACGAACAAAAAGTACAATTGCAACCTCACATCGTCTATTTGGCCTTATCCAGTGAGGTCAAAGTAGGAGTGACCCGCAAAACCCAAATGCCAACCCGATGGATAGACCAAGGAGCAACTCAAGCAATATCCATTGTCGAAGTACCCAATCGATATCTAGCAGGAATCACCGAGGTAGCCCTAAAAAATCATTATGCAGATAAAACCAATTGGCGCAAAATGCTTCAAAACGATGTGGTACCTATCGATTTAATTGCCGAAAAATTAAAAGTAGAAAGCCTCATTCCAACCGAAGTTCATAAATACTACCATTTAGATAAAAATGACCTATACGAAATGCATTTCCCAGTTCTAAATTATCCCAAAAAAATAGCCAGTTTAAGTCTAGACAAAACACCTCATTTTCAAGGAAAGCTAACGGGAATCAAAGGACAATACCTCATTTTTGAAGACGGTACCGTTTTCAATGTCCGAAGCTTCGAAGGATATGTAGTTTCAATTAACATATAAAAAAAAAACATTAGAGTTTGGGCGTGTCACCCACAAAGAAAATGGGCTATCTACTTTACGAGTATAGCCCTTTTTCTTTGTGGCTGTCGGGCTATTTATTACAAGTCCTCAACAAGTTCCGCTATCGCTACACTTGTCTGCGGGCTTTCCATTACTATCCCTCACGCAAAACGAGGACACAAGAATATTTTGAGAATAAATCGATATAGTAAAGCAAGTAATACAGTCAAATAAATCTTCCTTGGTTCCCGAACGAATTCTTTCCTGAGTGTAACCCGCTAAACGGCTATCCTTCCATAACGATAATATAGAGTTACATTACTAGCAATAATAAGTCTTAACCTCTTTAAAAGAATTCTCCCTCCCGCGATTAGAAATATTGCTTCCACAAAAGGAAATGAGGCTTCCGCATTTAGAATTCTTTCTTCCGCAAAAAGAAATAAACCTCCAGCATTTATAATAGCAACTACTTCCAAGAAATAATTAGAAAAAGAAATAAAGAAACACAAACAATAATTTACATAACTTAGTATTCCCCTGTCGAAAACTCACACTCATAAGTCAAAAAACGAATAAACAAATAAAAGACAAAAAGTATGGAAGACTCAAAAAATAAAACAGAGAATACAGTTTCGCCAAAAGATGTAATTCCAAAAGTCACAGGAATTGGCGGAATCTTCTTCTTCTCAGACAACCCATCCGAAACCAGAGAATGGTACGCCAAAAACTTAGGATTTGATGTCAATGAATGGGGGTCTACCTTTGAATCCAGAAACACAAACAACCCCGACGAAATAAATTACCTCCAGTGGAGCCCCTTTAAAAACGGAAGCGAATATTTCAAACCATCCAAAAAGGAATTCATGATCAATTACAGAGTCCAAAACATCGAAGCTCTTGTAAATAACCTAAAAGCAAACGGAGTAACCATCCTCGATGAAATTGAAGCCGTCGAATACGGTAAATTTGTCCACATCATGGACTCCGAAGGAAACAAAATAGAGCTATGGGAACCCATTGACTTAGTATTCACAGAAACGGAAGAGAAAGACAACAAGTAAATAATTTAAACTGTTAAATAAAAAAAGCCGTCTCCAATTGTAATGTGAGACGGCTTTCATATTTTAATTATTTGATGCAGGAGCAGGTTCTGCTGGTTTCTTCTTCTTAAATAAACCATTCAATAAATCACCGGCTTTCTTTTTAATATCTTCTTTTTGAGTAGCAGTTTTAGTAGTATCAGTCTCCGTTTTTTTACTGCCGCTTAGTAATTTGTCTAATTCTGCAGATCCTTTTTTAACTAATTTATCCGACTGTTGTTTGGCCAATTGCATAGTCAGGTTAGTCATCACTGTTTTCATATCTGTAGAAACCTTAGGATTACTAAAGTTACCAGTCATTAATGCGGTAACTGGAATATTGTCAAATTTAGCAGCATCAGCAGGAGACATTTTAGCGATAAAAGCATTAGCTTCTTTACCTAAATATTTGGCAGGAACATTAAACTTAATGTTGTAATCCATACTTTGGTCAAAACCATGCGTTCCACCAATTGTTGCTTTGATATCTTGATATTTGATATCAAATGGTTTTACATTCACTTTACCATCTTTAAAAGTCAAAGCAGCTTTTATATCATTAAGATTAACTTTACTTAAATCAATAAATTTCAAATTAGAAGTCAACGCTTTTAATAAAGTAGAATTGTTAGAATTGATAGTAGTAGAAAGCAATTGCCCAATCAAATCTCCCGAAAGTGAATTTAGATCAGGAGTCATTTCAGTAGCATTCAGATTTCCATTCAGTTTAATAGTAGTATTTATTTTTCCATTTACAACACCAGCCAATGGAGCTATTTTTTTCAACATTTCCAATTGAGTGAAACTTTGTTGAATATCCACTTGGTTTAAATTAAGATTCATGTCAAAAACTGGAGTCTTTCCTTTTGTAGAAACCGATCCATTCGCACCAATTGTCCCTCCAAAAATCGATGTTTTTACATCTACCAATGAAGCCTTCTCATCTTTGATAATCATTTTACCCGAAACAGCTTTTAATGTAAGGTTGTCATACAAAACAGTATTGGCTTTTGCAGTAAGTGTGCAATTTAAGAAAGCAGGAATTTTTAATGGTTCTGCTTTAGTAGTTTTTGCAGGCGCTTTAGTTTCGGTTGTTCCCGTAGTAGTTGGAGCTGTACTTGTTGTCATAAAATCACTAACAACAAGTTGATTAGAAGACATGTTGAAATTTCCTTTCAGCTCTTGTTTTCTAAACATAAAACCATAAAAATTATCCAAAACACCCGTAACACTGATGTCACTTTTTCCAGTTTTGGCATTAAATTGTTTTAGATTTACCTGACTAGGGTTAAATTGTACCAAAGCATTGCTTATGTTCATGTTTTTACCGTTACCATCATCATAATTAAATCCAGTTAAACCAATAGTTCCTGCATTATTTATGTTTTGGTACTGACTTTTTTCTACCGAAGCCATATCGAATTTGGTAGTAACATTAGCTTTCAAGATTCCAGTAAGTGGCTTTTCCAGTTTTACAGGATATGCTTTAGACAAATTAGCTAAATTAATAGTTCCTTTCAAAGCTGCATCGACCAATGCATTAGTACTGATGTTTCTTATATTGGCTTTAGCATCAAAAACATCTTGATCGATTCTAAAAGAAAGTTTATCTAGATTCACATAAGTGTCATTCATGACACCCGTTTCATTTACGATTTTTGTATCAATAACAATACTTTGAACCGATTTTGGGAAGTTCGGATATTGAAAAGAACCGTTATTGGAAGCAATTGCAATGCTAAATTTTGGAATAGTAGTATCGGTAAGCATTCCTTTAGCAAAACCTTTAACTGTAAAATCTCCAGTAGTTTTTACACCTTCTAAACTTGAAGAATAAGCAGAAGGAATCAATCCTAAAAAGTTCTTGAATGAGGATGTTGGTGTTTTGAATTTCAAATCATATACTTGTCCAGTTTCAACCATTTGTATAAAACCATCAAATTCCAATGGCAATTGATTGATTAATGCTTTATTTTCTTTAAAAGTGTATTTGCTTTTGTCTAAATCAATTCCTAAAACGGCATCCAATGATAAGGAAACATTCTTCATATAATTGATTTTGCCCATATCAAATGATACTTTGGCAGTAGATTTAGTATCTAAGTCTAATTTTGAACCGCTGAAATCACCAGTGCCTTCATGGTTTAAACTATCAATAACCATTCGCATTTGAGAGGTTTCATCGAAGTATTGAAACTTGAAGTTTTCAATTTGATACTTCTGAATTTTTAATGATAATGGTTTGCTTTTGGTATCATCCTCTTTAGGTTTATTGTCTTTTAAGGCAATGTCAAAATTCCCAATTCCATCTTTATTAAAGATAATATTGATGAAACCATTTTTTGAAGTTATTCCTTCAATCTGCATTGCTTCATCTTTTCCTTTAAACAATTCTTTGATTGACATTTTTAAATTCAATTCTCCTAAAGAAACCAGTGTGTCTCCTTCAAAAGGAGCTTTATTAATAATTAATAACTGGTCAAGAGTTACTGTAGCTTTTGGAAAGTTTTTGAATAGACTTAAATCAGCATCCGCAAAAGAAACTTTGGCATCTACTTTTTCGTTGATGGCCTCAGTGATTTTTGCTTTTATTTGGTCTTTAAAGAAATACGGAATTGCGAATAAGGAAGCTGCAAGTACAATCAATACAATTCCAACGATTTTTAAAATTTTCTTTAGCATATAGGTTTAATAATTTGGGTTATTATTTACAAAAATAAGCGTTTATTAATTAGGTGTTCTATTAAATTTATAAAAAGAAACCCTTTCAGTTCAAAACGGAAAGGGTTTGGGATTTATTATCTTTTAAAAAATTACTGTATCGAAATTTCAAAAGGCATTCTTGCTTGGATTCCTTTCTGGAGTTGTACTTTCTTAATTTGTTGTAGAAGGAAGTAGTTTTGTTCTCCGATTTCCTCTTTGATTAACGCTTCTTTTGATTTTGCAAAAGGAAGTTTTGCAAATACATCTGCAAAATCTTTTTCGTATTCAGGGAAGTTTTGAGTTGAGTAGTCTTTTATTTTAGCTAATGAAGCCGCTTCTTTTATAGCATCATTTAGATTTCCAATTTTATCAACCAAACCAATTCTCTTAGCTTCTGTACCTGTCCAAACGCGACCTTGTGCAATTGAATCTACTTGTGCAAAAGTCATTTTTCTGCCTTCGGCAACATGTGTTACAAATGTTTTATATACGCGTTCGATTCCTTCTAGAGTTACATTTTTGAATTTTTCATTTAAAGGTACAAACGGACTGTAGTTGGCATTTTCATTTGTGGTTACTTGTTCTGTATTGATTCCAATTTTGCTTGACAACTGGCTAAAGTTTGGTAAAACTCCAAAAACTCCGATAGATCCCGTAATGGTATTTTTTTCGGCAAAAATGGTATTAGCATTACATGAAATATAATATCCTCCAGAAGCTGCATAATTCCCCATGGAAACCACAACAGGTTTTACTTTTTTAGTTAATTCAATTTCTCTCCAAATTAAATCAGATGTCAAAGCACTTCCTCCTGGACTATCTACACGAAGAACAATGGCTTTGATGTCTTTGTTTTTTCTAGCTTCTTGGAATGAACGACGCATAGATCCTTCACCAATTACATCGACATCACCCTCGCCACTTTGAATTTCTCCTTGAGCATAGATTACAGCAATTTGATTATCTGTTTCTGAAAGTATTGAAGTTGTTGCTATTTTTTGAGCATAATCGGATATTGATACTTTATTATAATCCTCATCAGTGGTTACATTCAAAGCTTTTTTGATAGCGTTATGATAAACATCTTCATAAGCAACAACGTCGATAAGTTTATTTGCTTTTGCCATTTCGGGAGTGCGTGCTAATAAGCCTGTTGCAATTTCGTTTAAGCGAGTAACAGGTATATGGCGGCTTGTCGAAATATCAGTAAGTACAGAACTCCAAACTGAATTTAACAAAGCAGTCGTTTGCTCTCTATTGGCATCACTCATTTTGTTTTCAAGGAAAGGTTCAACGGCACTTTTGTATTTTCCGTGACGTATAACTTCCATTTTTATTCCTGATTTTTCTTGAAGATCTTTAAAGAACATAACCTCAGTCGATAATCCTTTAAAGTCAAGGTCTCCAGCTGGATTTAAGTAAATTGTATTAGCAACAGAGTTTAAATAATAATCTTTTTGTGAATAATCATTAGCATAGGCCATAACAAACTTTCCTGATTTTTTGAAATCATTCAAAGCTTCTCTAAGTTCTTTGCTTTGAGCTAATCCTAAAGAGGAATTTTGGTTTAAAATTGATATTCCTTCAATGTCACTATCTGTTTTTGCAGCAGTAATGGCATTAATAATATCTGTAAGGCCAACACTTTTTTTCTCTGAAAAGATGTCAATCCACGGATCTTTATATTTTCCGGCATAATCATTTGATATGTTTTCCAAGTTCAATTCGATAACTGAATTGCTTTTGACTTCAATACCTTCAGACTCGCCTCCAAAAAGCGCACTGATTAGTACTATTCCAAAGAAAAACAACATAAAAAAAACAAAAATACCAATGATGGTAGCTATTACGTTTCCTAAAAATCTCATAAATTCTATTTTATAGATAAGTATTTAAAAGTGTTGATTTGTTACAGTTATGAATAAAAATAAATTGCAACACTGTCAGCAAATATACTGTTATTCTAAAATTCTTTTACTTAATTTGTGGTTAATATGGAATTACAGCATCAAGTCATTTTATCTCTAGGAAGTAATCAAGGCAATCGGTTGACAAACATCGAATTGTGCTTGGAGTTGATTCATCAGGAAATTGGAACTATTATTAAAGTTTCTAATTTATATGAAACGCCTTCTTGGGGATTTGAAAGTGAAGCATTCTATAATTGTGCTTTGGTTTTGCATACTACCAAAACTTCTGAGCAAATTTTGGAAGAAGTTTTAATAGTTGAAAAAAAACTTGGGCGTATTCGCAATGAAAATGCAGGATATCAATCCAGAATTATTGATATTGATTTGATCGCTTTTGATTCTGAAATTATTGATGTTGAACATCTTCAAGTTCCACATCCGTTGATGCAAAACAGGAAATTTGTTTTGTTGCCTTTTCAGGATTTAAATTTAGATTGGGTACATCCTATTTTGAAAAAAACAATTCCAGAGTTAATTCAGATAACAACCGATGATAGTTCTTGTGAAGTAGTTCAAGAATTAATTAATCCTTTAAATTCTATTCGATTAAATCAGTATAATTATATTGCTATTGAAGGAAATATTGGTGCAGGTAAATCAACATTGGCTCTAAAATTGGCTCAGGATTTTAATGCTAAAACTGTTTTAGAACGTTTTGCAGATAACCCTTTTTTGCCTAAATTCTATGAAGATCAAAGTCGGTATGCTTTTTCATTAGAGATGTCTTTCTTAGCGGATAGGTATCAGCAATTGTCAGATGATTTATCGCAATTTGATTTGTTTAAAGATTTTATTATTGCTGATTATCATATTTTTAAATCGTTATTATTTTCTAAAATTACTTTAGAAGTTGATGAATTTCGTTTATATCGTACCCTTTTTGATATAATTTATAAAGAAATGCCAAAGCCTGATTTGTATATTTATCTTTATCAAAATACAGATCGTTTATTGCAAAATATAAAAAATCGTGGCAGGAGTTACGAGCAAGATATTACCGCAGAATATTTAGAAAAAATAAATAAAGGATACTTGGAATATATCAAAAACCAAACCGATTTAAATGTTTTGGTTATTGATGTTTCCGATCGTGATTTTGTAAGCAATCAAGAGGATTATCTTTTTGTTTTAAATAAAATTCAACTAAAAAATACTGTCTAGTATTATCTTTTCAAAGAAAAGTGACCTTTGAATTCAGGGCTGTTCTTGTCTAATTTTATAACATACCAATAATCAGTCGCAGGTAATTGTTGTTTATTAAAAGTGCCATCCCAACTATGGTTTGAACTATTAAGTTGGGTGATTAATTTTCCATAACGATCAAAAATAGTTACTTCAGATAACGGATAATTTAATAAGCCTTTTACTTCCCAAAAGTCATTATAGCCATCATTATTTGGAGTGAAATATTTTGGAACAATAATTACTATAAATGGTTTATTGTCCTCACTGCAAAGATTTGTATCTCGAACATAAGCCATGTGTAATCCACTTGATACATTTGTAAATACATTAGAGCTTTGATAGGTAATATTGTCAATTGAGTACTCAAAATAATTTTCGCTTTTTACTAGTTCTATAGTAACAGTTGTTTCGTCTACTAGAATGTTTTTTATTTCAGGAATATTATTTTCGATTACTTCGATTGTTTTTTTATTTGTGCAGCTTTCGGGAACAAGACTTGTTACTAGAACTGTATAAGTTCCTTTTTGTACTACATCTATAGTTTGTGTTATTGCACCTGTTGACCATTTGTAAGTCAGATTAGGAATGCCAGCATCTAAAGTAATGGTTTGTAAAACACACTTCGTAGTAGATTCATTATTTACTATAGGGAGCGGATAAACAATTAAGTCAACAGTACTTTTTGTACTATTGATGCATCCATTATTAACGGCTTCTGCATAATAGGTAGTATTGGTGGAAATATTTGGAGTTGTGTAGGATAATCCAGTTCCTACAATAGATCCTCCATTTTGTGAATACCAATTTATTGATCCTTCGGTGGGGGTGGCTTTTAATGTGAAAACTCCAGGCCCGCAGTTGGTCAAAGTTGTGTTAATACTTGTAATTGTTGGTGTGTTAATTATTTTAGCTTCTACAGCTGTTCTTGTAGAAGTACAGCCCGCCGTAACAGTTTCCGCATAAAAAGGAGTTGTAGAAGTTATATTAGGAGTTGTGAAACTAGTGCCAGCTCCCATGTAGTTACCACCCGTCAAGGCATCATACCAGTTAATGATTCCCATTGTAGCTTTTGCTTGAAGTGTAACTGTTCCAGCATCGCATCTTGATGCGGCTGTATAGTTTGATATACTTGCAATTGTTATAGTTGTACTAGCCGATAGCTGTAAAACAGGATCTCCTGGCGTTCCTCCATATTCTACAATATATCCTTTGGGTTGATAATCTCCGGTTGGATTTCCTGCATCGGCTAAGTCATTCCAAGATCCCGCTACTCCTACTCCCGGGGCAGTAATGTGAGCGTAATCTTCATCGCCTGCTTGATTGGGTTCGCCTGAATTCCAAAAAGCAAAATTTGGTGTTGATCCATTGGCAAGACCATTCCAGAAAATAGTTCCAGCTTCCGGACCAGTTACCCATTTCCAAGTTCCTTCAGTTTCTGAATCGGTTCCGCCTATCCATCCAGCTCCAGGGGCTTGTTTTCCTGCGAGTTGAGATTCATCTGCGGCAGTAATGGTCGCTAGATAACCTTTAAGTCCATAATATGTTTTTAATTCTGCAGCAGCTCTTGCATTAGTCCAAGTTATTCCTAAGTTAGCAACATATTCATAATAATGTTGGTTTCTAGGTAGGTAACTTAGTTGTCCTGTGCCTATACTAATGGAGAAGTTTCGTACGCCACTAGGTGATAGTGATGAACTGTTAAATTGAACGTTTTTTATAGCATTTTCAAAATCACTATAAGGCATTGGATTTCCAGTTATACTGGTTAGAGTTAATTTACCTTCATTAGTATTCCAACTACTTTTAATAGTAGGATGTGATAATGCATTGTTAAGACTTAGTAAATCCTCTCCTTTTACATATCCAGAGGAAATTTGAACGCTAACAGTTGTAGATCCTAAATTATCTGGATCTGTAATTTCAACATCGGTTACTATGTTGATGCTAGTCATAGGACAGTATGATTGGTTACCTGTAGCGGTTATTGAAGGAGCTGTATTAGTAATTAAAGTACAGTTACTTTCAGAAAAAATAGCTGAAGCATCTTTTTTATCAACCCATTTTGTATTAGAATATGTGGCATCATCAACTAGGATACAAGTAAGTTTTGGGTTGCTTAAAAAGGAGATAGTGTTAAAATTTGAATTATTACCATTCTTTATATTTAAATAACTCAACTGATTTGAAGCGCAGGAAAAATTCCATAAATCCTTGTTTTTACTGGTATCAAGAGAGGTTAGTTGATTAGAAGAGCAATCAAAATACTTCAATTTCATTTGATTATTTATATCTAATGAGGTTAATTGATTTGAAAAACAATACAAAGCCTCTAGTTCTGTGTTTACACTTATATCTAATGTAGTTAATTTATTTGAATCACAAGATAAAGACCATAATGCTGTATTTTCACTAATATCTAATGATGTTAATCTATTTGAAGAACAGCCCAAGTACCATAATTTCTTTTGATTAGCAATATCTAATGATGTTAATTGATTTGAAGAACAAATCAAATCTGTTAATTCTGTGTTTTCACTTAAATTTAATGCCGCTAATCGATTGGACTCACAATGAAGTGTAAACAATACTGTGTTGTTACTTGTATCTAATGATGTTAATTGATTTAAATCACAATATAGTATTCTTAAGGATGTATTTTCACTAATATTTAACGATACTAATTGATTTGATGTACAATGTAAGATTTTCAAAGCAACAAAATCCTGAATTCCAGCTAAATTAGTGATGTTTTTGCCAGAAACATCCAAGCTAGTTAATCCACTTACACTAGCTGTTAATACCTTACCATCAGTGACGCCACTATCAATACCTAAATCGATTAATGCTTTTTCAAAATTTAGATCTGGGATTGCAGTATATTGTGCGAATCCAAGAAAATTGGATAGTAGTAAAAAAAATAAAATCGATTTTTTCATAGCAACGTAAAATTTTCATAACTATTTTATAAAAAAAATAGAGTACTGCAAAATAAACATTGTAAATTAGTTTTATGTAGAAAAAAACGATAATTTTTGCAAAAGTTATAAATTAAGCTTAATTTTTTTAAATAAATCCCAAACCACAATTCCTGCGCTTACTGAAATATTCAAAGAATGTTTGGTTCCTAATTGGGGTATTTCTATGCAACCATCACATAAAGCTACTGCTTCTTGCGCTACTCCATATACTTCATTTCCAAATATTAAAGCATATTTTTGATTTTTAGTTACTTTGAAATCTTGAAGAAAAACAGCGCTTTCGACTTGTTCAATAGCGAGAGTAACAATTTTTTCTTTTTTTAGATTTGAAATTACTTCTAATACACTTTCGTGGTGTTCCCAAGTTACAGTTTCGGTTGCACCTAATGCGGTTTTGTGAATTTCTTTATTAGGTGGAGTTGCTGTAATACCACACAGAATTATTTTTTCAATCAAAAAAGCATCTGCAGTCCTAAAAACAGATCCAATATTGTGCAAACTGCGAATGTCATCCAAAACTAAAATTAAAGGAGTTTTTTCTGATTTTTTAAAATCATCAATTGATTTTCTTTCTAGTTCGCTGTTCTCAAGTTTTCTCATTGTGGGAATAATGTTTTATAAAAAAGGCTTCCTAAAATCAGGAAGCCTTTTTTTATATTTTGTAAAAAAAAAATATTAGCTTTTTGTTGCAGCTGGTGCAGCATCTGGCAAAACAGTACCTTTAATTGTAAGTGTTTTAGTTGGTTGTCCTTCAGCATTTGAAGTTACAGTAACAGTTTTTGTAAATGGACCAACTCTGTCTGTTGCGTATCTTACTCCAATAACTCCTTTTGCTCCTGGAGCAATTGGTTCTTTTGGTGTAGTTGGTACAGTACATCCACAAGATCCTTGTGTATTTGTGATAATTAATGGTTTGTTACCATTGTTAGTAAATACAAACTGACGGTTTGGCTCAGCGTTGTGAGCTATAGTTCCATAATCAATCGTTTCGTTTTCAAAAACCATTCCTGCACCTTCTACTTTTGGTAAAGCAGCAACTGTAGTTGTTTTTGCTTTTTTGCTCTTTTTAGAGGTTTCTTGAGCATTAGAAAACGTTGTTCCTAAAACGGTTAGCATAGCTAATAAAAATATTTTTCTCATAGTTTTTTTAAATTACTTCACAAATTTATACAAATTAACAAAATAGAGCTCTAAAATTTTCTTAAAAGTAATTTAATTTTTTTCATTTTAGTTTTTTGCGGTATAAAATTATAAATTCGCTGAGTTTTTTATTCATTCAAATATAACAATTTTGGCAGCAAAAGATAAGATAGTTAAAGAGACTCCATTAATGAAGCAGTACAACGAAATCAAAAGGAAATATCCTGATGCTTGTTTGCTATTCCGTGTTGGGGATTTTTATGAAACTTTTGGAGAAGATGCAATTCGGGCTTCAAAGATTTTAGGGATTACATTAACTAAAAGAGGAGCAGGCTCCGAGACAGAGACAGCTCTTGCTGGTTTTCCACATCATTCTATCAATACGTATTTGCCAAAATTAGTTAAAGCTGGGCTTCGTGTTGCTATTTGCGATCAATTGGAAGATCCAAAAATGACTAAAACGATTGTAAAACGTGGGGTGACTGAACTTGTTACACCAGGAGTTTCTATGAATGATGAGGTTTTGCATTCTAAAACAAATAATTTTCTTGCCGCCATTTATTTTGATAAAAAAACAATAGGAATTTCCTTTTTAGATGTTTCTACGGGTGAGTTTCTAACGGCTCAGGGAAATGCTGAGTATATTGATAAACTGCTTCAAAATTTCAATCCAAGTGAAGTGTTGGTGCCAAAAAATAATAAAAGCGAATTCCGTGAAACTTTCGGAGAAGATTTTCATAATTTCTATTTAGAAGACTGGATTTTCAAAGAAGATTATGCTGTTGAAACTTTAACAAAGCATTTTCAAACTGTCTCTTTAAAAGGATTTGGAATCGAAGAGTTGAGAGAAGGAATAATCGCTTCGGGTGCAATTTTATATTATTTATCGGAAACACAACACAATCGAGTGCAGCATATTACAGCTATTCAACGTATTGCTGAGGATGCTTATGTTTGGATGGATCGATTTACGATTCGAAATTTAGAATTGTATCATAGTTATAATCCTAATGCTGTTACATTATTAGATGTAATTGATAAAACGCTTTCGCCAATGGGTGGGCGTTTGTTGAAACGATGGTTGGCATTGCCATTAAAAGATGCTAATAAAATAAAAAGCCGTCATCAAGTGGTTTCTTATTTAAAAGAAAATCAAGACATTTTAAAAAATATTCAGAATCAAATCAAACAAATTTCAGATTTGGAGCGTTTGATTTCCAAAATTGCAACAGGGAAAGTTTCTCCACGTGAAGTTGTATATCTGAAAGATTCATTAGATGCTATTATTCCAATTAAGACATTGGCTTTGTCTAGTCCACAAGAAGCTGTTAAAGTAATTGGTGATAGTTTGCATAGTTGTGATTTATTACGTGAAAAAATACTATTAACTTTAAATCAGGATGCTCCTGTAGCAATTTCAAAAGGTAATGCTATTGCAAAAGGTATAAATGACGAATTAGATGATTTGCGTGCGATTTCAACTTCTGGAAAACAGTTTTTGGAAGGAATCGAAAAAAGAGAATCAGAACGCACTGGTATTTCATCTTTGAAAATATCATTCAATAATGTTTTTGGATATTATATAGAAGTTCGAAATACACATAAAGATAAGGTTCCAACGGAATGGATTAGAAAGCAAACATTGGTAAATGCTGAACGATACATTACCGAAGAACTAAAAGAATATGAAACTAAAATTCTTGGTGCTGAAGAGAAAATTCAAAAAATTGAAAGTGATTTATTTGAACAATTAGTGAGTTGGGTGGCAACTTATATCAAGCCGGTTCAAATGAATGCAAATTTGGTTGCACAATTGGATTGTTTGTGTTGTTTTACCCAATTGGCAATCGAGAACAAATATGTTTGTCCGGAAATTGATGAAACTTTTGAACTTGAAATAAAAGAAGGAAGGCATCCTGTAATTGAAAAACAATTGCCAGTGGGAGTTCCTTATATAACCAATGATGTTTTCTTGGATAGAGAGACTCAGCAATTGATTATGATTACGGGTCCGAATATGTCTGGAAAGTCGGCTATTTTACGTCAAACAGCTTTGATTGTACTCTTAGCTCAAATGGGGAGTTTTGTTCCTGCTGAAAGCGTAAGAATGGGAATTGTAGATAAAATATTTACCAGAGTAGGAGCTTCAGATAATATTTCGATGGGTGAATCTACTTTTATGGTCGAAATGAATGAAACGGCTTCTATCTTGAATAATATATCCGATCGTAGTTTAGTTCTGTTAGATGAAATTGGAAGAGGAACGAGTACCTATGACGGAATTTCCATTGCCTGGGCTATTGCCGAGTTTTTACATGAACATCCATCTAAAGCAAAGACATTATTTGCAACGCATTACCATGAATTAAATGAAATGACTGAGTCGATGTCTCGTATTCAGAATTACAATGTTTCTGTGAAAGAATTAAAAGACACTGTGCTTTTTATTAGAAAATTGGTAAAAGGAGGGAGTGCACATAGTTTTGGAATCCATGTTGCTAAAATGGCGGGAATGCCGCAACTTGTAATTTCAAGAGCTCAAAAGATGCTTAAAAAATTAGAGAAAAATCATTCAAGTGAGGTTTTAAATGGCGTGAAGTCTGTCAATGATGAAATACAGATGAGTTTCTTTAATTTAGATGATCCATTACTGGAGGAGATTAAAGAAGAGATTGTTAATCTGGATATAAATGCGATTACTCCTGTTGAAGCCTTAATGAAACTCAATGAAATTAAAAGAATGTTGACAAGGAAATAATTTTTTCAGATTTAAAGTTATCGTTGTCAGAACGTTAAATTTTATCTTTGTTTTTTTTCAAAAAAATTCTTGTGTAATTGAATAAAAGTTCTAAATTTGCAACCGCAATATGAAACAAATATTGCGGTTCTTTTAAGAATTGAAATGCGAAAATAGCTCAGTTGGTAGAGCGCGACCTTGCCAAGGTCGAGGTCGCGGGTTCGAGCCCCGTTTTTCGCTCAAAACCATATAATGCTCGGATGGTGAAATTGGTAGACACGCTGGACTTAAAATCCAGTGAACAGCAATGTTCGTGCGGGTTCAAGTCCCGCTCTGAGTACAAGAAAGCTTCAAACAATGTTTGGAGCTTTTTTTATTGATATATGTTGGCTATTTTTTGGGTGTTAGTGGTTTGTCTGCTGTTTTAATCGATAATCTAAATTCTAAAATCAAATGGGGGCTTTTGTAATTAGTAAAAGATTCGATAATCAATATAAATTTGTATTTACTTCAAGAAAAGGGAAAGTGATTTTCACGAGTATGAAGTATGAACTTAAATTTGAATCTGAAGAAGCGATTGAGTATTTTAAAAGTAATATTAGCTTGGCGACTTTTGAGAAGTATAGATCGGCAGGTGGAAAATATTTTTTTAAGTTGTTGTTGGATGGAGCGCCTTTTGCTTTAAGTAGAAAATATACAACAGAATTAAGGGTTCAGAAGGGAATTGATGAAATTGTCAAGTATGCTTCAATTTCTGAAATTTTAGATTTTTCAGATAATGACTTAATTTTTTTGGATTGATTTTTTAAAATGATAAAAGAGTAAAAAAAATACCATCTCGTAAGAGGTAGTCATGGTCGGAAGAAAATCTTCCGACTTTTTTTGTTTTTAATTATTTATTTAACGAGATTTTTCTTGTTTATAGTATTGATTTTACGTATATTTATTACTGGTAAATCAGTAATCTATGGCAAATTTTAAAGACCACAAAGTATCCGTTAAAGAGTTATTAGGCTTCATTCCAGAGGCTCTCTTATCCCATCTTTCCACCAGTACTAAAGTAGATCATTATTCAAAAGTTCTTCATGGCAAAAAAGTATTTTATCTGCTTTTATATTCTATAATGGATAACGAAAAGCTCAGCCAACGAACATTGGAAGACACCTTTAACTATTCAGGTTTTAAATCTATATTTAACTTGGATGAATCAGAAACTATCCGAAGAAGTTCAATTTCAGAGAGACTCTCGAAGATTGATGCGAGTTATTTCAAAGAAATTTTTGAATGTATGTATGATCGTTTTTCTGAGAGTTACAATCAGTTAGAAAGAGGCAAGTATAATTTAATTCGGGTAGATAGTACCATTGTTGCAGAAGCTGCTGGAAAACTCAAAGAAGGTATTGATCAAAAAAGCGGTAAAAAACTTATAAAATATAGTGTTTCCTTTGACGGAATTCTTCCTTCTGGTGTTGAGATATTTAATGCTCAAAGATATTCAGCAGAAGATAATGCTCTTCCCGAAGCTATTTTAAATCAAGTAAAAAAAGATACTGAACATAGCAATATTTACATTATCGACAGAGGTATTCAATCCACCCGAACTATGAAAGACTTTGATAAAAAGAATATCAAATTTGTTATCAGGTCTAAGGAAAACCGAAAACATCAAGAAATACGGTCTTTGATTCTGGAAAATCAGGATTTAGATATTGGAGAAAATATCTTAATTCAAGACAGTATTGTCAACCTTTACACAGGTGTTCCAATAAAAAACAAGCGAGGGAACACACATCATCGCCAAGAAAAAGTCGATAATCAATTCAGGCTAGTGGTTGTGAAAAACAAACAAAATCCCGAAAAAGTTTTTTGGTTTATTACTAATGATTTTCAACTTACTGCTAAAGAAGTTGCTGATTATTACAGGAAAAGATGGGATATTGAAGTTTTTTTTAGATTTATCAAACAAGAACTCAATTTTAGTCATCTTGTTTCACTCAGCAAAAATGGAATAGAAGTAATGGTTTATATGACTTTAATTGTAGCAATGCTTATCCTTATATATAAAAAAGCAAATAATATTGGTTATAAAACCGCTAAAAGAAGATTTGTTTTGGAACTTAGAGAACTTATTACTGCAATAATGATAACGTTGGCAGGTGGAGATCCTTCAAAAGTCTTTAAAACATAAGTGGCCGGAATTTCTTCCGACCACTACTACGTAAGAGGTGGTATTTTTTTTGTAAAATTATTCCATAAAAAAAGCTGCATTTAATGCAGCTTATTTTTTTCTAGTGTAATTTAAAATTACTTAGCAGCTGGAGCTTCAGCAGCTGGAGCAGCAGGTGCAGCAGCAGTAGTATCAGCAACAACAGCAGTAGTGTCAGCAACTACAGCAGTAGTGTCAGCAGCAACAGCAGTAGTGTCAGCAGCTACAGTTTCTTCTGCAGGAGCATCAGCTTTTTTACATGATACAACAGTTAATACAGCAACAACAGCTAAACTTAAAAATACTTTTTTCATCTTAATTTAATATAAAGGTTAATTATTAATTCGTGGCAAAGATATAAAATTTTTAATATGTAAAATATTTTTTCATTTATTTTTTTAAAATAATTTTCTATCAGGACGTTAGCTTTTTTATTTGTCAAATAAAAAATAAGTAAAAAATTATAATTTTTAAAAGATTCTCACATTTCATAAGGTTTTGTGATTCTTTTTTAAATTGATTTTTAGCACAATTAAAATGTAATTTACGAACTTTTTTTGTGAGTAATTTGTGCTAAAATATAGTCTGTAGCTCCCTTGTTTTTTTGTACAAATTCGCTGCAAATTTTTCCTTTTTGATGTCTTATTTCTGTATTTTGTATTAGGATTGAAAAAGCACTTTCTAGTTCTTTGAGGTTTTTTATAGAGAGACAGCCTTTGCTGTTTACCAGTTTTGTTGCTTCATCAAAATGAGAAAAATTTGGGCCAATTACTATCGGAATTCCAAAAGTAGCAGGTTCTAAAAGGTTGTGTACGCCTGGATTTCCAAAACCACCGCCCACATAAGCGATGTCTCCATAGCTGTATATTTTTGTCAATATGCCAATAGTGTCAATAATAAAGACTTTGTATTGTGATAAATCTTTGTTCTCTTTTTCTGAAAATAAAACTGTTTCTTTAGTAAAGCTGTTTTGTAATTGTTGAATTTGTTCAGGTTTAATGTTGTGTGGAGCAATAATAAATTTTACTTCCTGTGGGTTTGAGTTGATGTAATCTACCAGTAGTGTTTCATCTTTAGGCCAGGAACTTCCTATTACAATTGTTGTTTTGTTGTTTTTAAATTCTGAAATAAAATCTAGAGTATTGTCTTTTTCTAGTATTGTAACAACTCTGTCAAATCTTGTATCTCCGGAAACGGTTACGTTAGTTTTGCCTAATTGTTTTATTAATTTTTCAGAGTTCTCATTTTGAACAAAAAAGTGTGTAAAAGTGTTCAGAGCTTTTCTGTAAAAGCCACCATACCATTTGAAAAATAATTGTTTTTCTCTAAAAATTCCCGAAATTAAGTAAGTTGGAATATTTTGTTTTTGAAGTTGATCAAGATAGTTGATCCAGAATTCATATTTGATAAAGAAAACTAGTTCTGGGTGCACCAGTTTTAAAAATTGTTTTGCGTTTTTTGGTGTGTCTAATGGAAGATAAACAGTTACGTCTGCAACAGTATTGTTTTTGCGTACTTCATATCCGGATGGTGAAAAAAAGGTTATGATGATTTTGTGGTTTGGGTATTTTTCTTTGATTTTTTCAATTACAGGCAACCCTTGTTCATATTCGCCTAATGAAGCAGCATGAAACCAGATAGTTTGGTCTTTTGAATCTATTTTTTGCATTAAAATTGTAAAGACATCTTTTCTTCCGTCTACAAAAAGTTTCATTTTTGGACTAAAAAGAGCAATGATTTTTACTAAAAATTGAGTAATTTGTATGATTAAATTGTAAAGAAAATGCATCTGTGATTTTTTTGTAAAAATACATTTTCTTTGTGTTATTTTGATTGCTTTAAACTCATTAAATAACTATTTTTGTGCTGCTTGTTTAAGAGGTACTGAATTGTGATAAAATTTGGTATTGAAGCAGGTTTACTTCTATTAATTGTTCCTGTTAAGAGATAGGATGCTAAAAAAGAATACATGAAAAAAATACAAATGGTTGACTTAAAAAGTCAATACGATAAAATTGCAGCTACTGTAAATGCTTCGATTCAAGAAGTTTTGGATACCAATACTTATATTAATGGACCGCAAGTTCACCAATTTCAAAAAGACCTTGAAACATACCTGGATGTTAAGCATGTAATTCCATGTGCAAATGGAACAGATGCTTTGCAAATTGCAATGATGGGATTAGATTTGAAGCCAGGTGATGAGGTGATTACTGCCGATTTTACTTTTGCAGCTACGGTTGAAGTTATTGCTTTGTTACAATTGACACCTGTTTTAGTAGATGTTGATGTGGCAAATATGAATATTTCTATTGAAGCGATTAGAAAAGCGATTACACCAAAAACTAAAGCGATTGTCCCAGTACATCTATTTGGACGTGCTGCGAATATGGAGGAGATTATGACAATTGCCAAAGAACATAACCTTTATGTAATTGAAGATAATGCCCAAGCGATCGGTGCTAACTATACATTTGCTGACGGAACTAAAAAGAAAGCTGGGGTTATTGGTCATGTGAGTTCGACTTCTTTTTTTCCTTCTAAAAATTTAGGATGTTACGGTGATGGTGGGGCTATTTTCACAAATGATGATGCTTTGGCTCACAAAATTAGAGGTATTGTAAATCACGGAATGTACGAACGTTATCATCATGATGTTGTTGGTGTTAATTCTAGATTAGACAGTATTCAAGCGGGTGTTTTGAATGCTAAATTACCTTTCTTGAATGAATACAATGCAGCACGTCGTTTAGCTGCGTCAAAATATAATTCAGCTTTTGAAGGTAACAAAAACATTGTTACTCCAGAATTTGATTTAAATGGAGATGACCACGTTTTTCATCAATATGTATTGAGAATTATTGATGCCGATAGAGATGCGTTGATGCAACATTTGTTAAACAAAGGAATTCCTTGTGCTATTTATTATCCGATTCCATTGCATTCGCAAAAAGCGTATTTGGATTCTCGTTACAAAGAAGAAGATTTTCCAATAACAAATCAATTGGTGAAAGAAGTTATTGCTTTGCCAATGCATACTGAATTGGATGATGAACAAATTATGTTCATAACGGATAGTATTATTGAGTTTTTGAAATAATAAATTTTATGAAATATTTCTTTCTGATAGTTGCGGTAGTTTTATTTCAGTTTTCAGGGTTAGCTCAGAATAATTTTTTATCTAAAGAAAAAATGGCTGTTGCTGCTCGCGTCGAGACTTTGCGTCAAGCCATGATTGATGCCGATGGAAATAAACTGAAAGAATTAACTTCTGAGGGTTTAAGCTATGGGCATTCTAGTGGTAATATTCAAAATAAAGCTGTTTTTATTGAAAAAATTGTGAGTGGAGAATCTGATTTTGTTAGTATTGAATTTCAAGATCAAACTATTGAAGTTATCGGAGATGTTGCAATTGTTCGTCATAATTTAGCTGCTCATACTAAAGATGGTGGAGTAGATAAGGATATTAAAATTGGTATTATGCTCATTTGGGAAAAGCAAAAAAATAAATGGCTGCTTATTGCTAGACAAGCTTATAAATTACCATCATAAAAATTTAAAATGAAAATACTTGTAACAGGAGGTTTAGGATTTATTGGTTCACATACTGTTGTAGAATTACAAAATCAAGGTTTTGAAGTCATTATTATTGATAATCTTTCGAATTCTTCGATAGAAGTTTTGGATGGAATTGCAGCTATTACAGGAGTTAATACTGCATTCGAAAATATAGATTTGCGTGAAAAACAAAAAGTGCAAGATTTTTTTAAAAGGAATAAGGATGTTTCTGGCGTAATTCATTTTGCGGCTTCTAAAGCTGTGGGAGAAAGTGTTGAAAATCCATTGTTGTATTATGAGAATAACATTAATACTTTGATTTATTTGCTCCAAGAATTGCAAGAACAACCGAAGGCTAATTTTATTTTTAGTTCTTCTTGTACTGTTTACGGTCAGGCCGAGGAAATGCCAATTAATGAAGATGCCTCTGTCCAGGCAGCAATGTCTCCTTATGGAAATACAAAACAAATAGGAGAAGAAATTATAATAGACACAGCTAGAGTAACTTCTATAAATGCTATTTTGCTGCGTTATTTTAATCCAATAGGAGCACATCCATCTGTAGAGATTGGGGAATTACCTTTGGGAGTTCCTCAGAATTTAGTTCCATTTATTACACAAACTGGTTTTGGTTTAAGAAAAGAACTGTCTGTTTTCGGGGATGATTATCCTACATTAGATGGAACAGCAGTACGTGATTATATTCATGTAGTCGATTTGGCAAAAGCTCACGTAATTGCTTTGCAGCGTTTATTGAATAAAGAAAATTTAGATAAAGTAGAAACGTTTAATTTAGGAACAGGAACAGGAAGTTCAGTTCTGGAAGTGATTCAGGCTTTTGAAAAAGTGAGTGGGCAAAAACTACCTTATAAAATTGTAGGTCGTAGAGAAGGAGATATTACTTCGGCTTATGCCAATACAGATAAAGCAAATACTATTTTGGGCTGGAAAGCACAATTGACATTAGTAGAAGCTATGGAAAGTGCCTGGAAATGGGAACAGAAAATTCGTTCTTAAGAGATTATATATTAAATCAAAAAATCCCCAATTAGTAATTTAATTGGGGATTTTTTGATTTAATATATCTTGGTATTAATTAAGCATTCGCGGTAGCAGCCTCTTTATCAATTTTTCCAATTAATCCAGCTAATACTTTTCCTGGACCTACTTCAGTAAACAAAGTAGCACCATCGGCGATCATTTGCTGTACTGATTGCGTCCATTTTACAGGAGCTGTCAATTGGATAATTAAGTTTTTCTTGATTTCATTTGCATCTGATACTGCAGAAGCAGTTACGTTTTGATATACTGGGCAACTAGGAGTAGAAAAAGTAGTGGCTTCAATAGCTGCAGCCAATTCTTCTCTTGCAGGTTCCATCATTGGTGAGTGAAATGCTCCTCCAACAGGTAATAGTAGCGCACGTTTTGCACCAGCAGCTTTCATTGCTTCACAAGCCTTCTCAACTGCTGAAAATTCTCCCGAAATCACCAATTGTCCTGGACAGTTGTAATTAGCAGCTACAACAACTCCATCAATAGAAGCACAAACTTCTTCGACGATATTATCAGCTAATCCTAAAACTGCTGCCATAGTAGACGGGGTAATTTCGCAAGCTTTTTGCATTGCCAAAGCACGTTGCGAAACTAATTTTAATCCATCTTCAAAAGACAAAACACCATTGGCAACCAATGCTGAAAATTCACCTAAAGAATGCCCCGCAACCATTTCTGGTTTGAAATCTTCTAAAGTTTTAGCCAAGATAACAGAGTGTAAAAAGACAGCTGGCTGAGTAACTTTGGTCTCTTTTAATTCTTCGGCTGTGCCTTCAAACATAATGTCTGTAATGCGGAAACCCAAAATATCATTCGCTTTTTCGAATAATTCCTTTGCTAATGTTGAGTTTTCATATAAGTCCTTACCCATTCCTGTGAATTGTGCTCCTTGACCTGGAAATACGTATGCTTTCATATTTTAAATTTAATGATTGAATGATTTAATAATTAAATCGGGATGCAAAAATAGTATATTTTTAGGATTTATAATGAAAGATAAAAGCGTTATATAACAAAACCTCCCTGCTTGCTAATAAAGTAGGGAGGTTTGTATTGATGTTAAATCAGTTTTTGAGAAATGAATTATAATTTTATCAATTGTAATTCAATATTCAGACGAACATCTTCGCCTATTAAAACACCACCAGTTTCCAATGCAGCATTATAGTTTAACCCCCAATCTTTACGGTTTATTTTTCCAGAAATGTTTAATCCCGCTTTGGTATTTCCCCAAGGGTCTTTCATTAATCCGCTGAATTCAGCAGGAAGTTTTACTGATTTTGTAACACCTTTTAAGCTTAAATCACCAGTCAATTCATAGTCATCTCCATCTTTAATAAAAGAAGTTGCTTTGAAAGTCAATTTAGGATGAGTTTCTGCATCAAAGAAATCACCACTTTTTAAGTGATTATCTCTGTCAGTATTGTTGGTGTCAATAGAGCTTATGTCTGCCGAGAATTCAATATTTGCGTTTTCGAAGTTATCATCTTCTGTACTGATTGTTGCATCGTAAGTTCCAAATTTTCCTGAAACGTTAGTGAACATCATGTGTTTTACTTTAAATCCAATTTCTGTGTGTGTTGGGTCAATTGCCCATTTTGTTGTAGACATAATTTTATTTTTTATTGTTTAATAATTTATTTGTTTCATTTTGATAAGACAAATTTACGGCAGTAATATAGATGAGGCACTTAACCTAGATTAAGAAATAAAAAGCCAAATATTAAGAATTTAATATCTGATTTTTAATTAGTTGTATTAATTCAGGTGTTTTAATAATACGATAGGTTTAATTAACTTTTTCTTATATTGAGTATTTATTGTTTTATAGGTTACAAGTAATTAATATCCTGTACGTTTAGTGTTATGAAATCCTTTTTTTGTATATTAATCATATATTAGGATTAATATGAATTTGTTTGTAATTAGTTAAAAGGTAATTTCTTATTTTTTTTATTTTGTATATTTGGAATAAGCTTTCTGAATAGTATTAAGAATTTTCTCTTTCGTTTTTTAGAATTTTTTCAAATTTTCATGTAAATTAGAGGGAGTATTATTAATTGAAACTGGAGATAAGGCTAGAACTTCCAATTATTTTTTTATTCTATAGGTTTTCTTATTACAGAAAACCGATTTTTTTTGTAATCGGGTAGTATTTAATAAAAAGATAGTCTTTTAACTCTACTCAAAATATGTTTACTTGTTGTGGTATAATAAAAAATGCAAATTATGAAAGTATCTGTTACACGAAAAAGCATAAAATTTTTGCCCGATTCTAGTAGAGTTGTTGCTCGATATTTTATGAATGGAGAGCTACGAACTAAAGAATTGATTAGTCGCATATTGGTGATGAGTGATTTGGAGGTGAAGAATGTTTTGGAGCAAATAAACAGGGAATTTGCCAGGAGGCATAGAAATTTGTCAGCCATATTTCATAGACATTATGAATGTGTCCTGCCTATAATTGCAGAAATGAAAATCAATGAAGATGAGTTGTCAGAGGAAAGAAAATGGCTTATAGGTTCTTATTTAACTATGGAATATTCCATAGAATCGGCAGCTTTTTTTAACCCTTCTATTATAGAAGATTTCGATCAATCGGGTTTAGAAAAAGGTGAAAAACGAATTATTATCTCGTTTCGGGCAACGGGTGAGGGGCATGTTTCATCAATAGTATTCAGAAGAGGTATTATTGATAAAGATAATAATCTCAGGATTATGCGAAGTGGAGATAGCATTGAAAAAGCGGAAGTTTTGCATAAAATGATGTTTAATAAAAAAAGAATTTTGTCCAAATTAGCAGAGATGCATACAATGGATATTTATTCTACTTTACTGAATGATTTGCCAGATGAATTTGAATATTCAGTATTTAAAGGTTTGCTGACTGCAGAGTTAGAAAGCCCGAATATTAGCAAAGAGAAACAAGAAGCTTTTGAAGAAGTGCTTTGGTTGATGAATTCTTTTTATGATATACAATTCAAACATGATTCTGATATTTCTGAGCGTGTTATATTTCCAATATCCGATACAGAGAGCCGTGGAATTGAAGATGCTCGTTTTGTTCGATTTGTTGACGATGATGGTTCAGAGACTGTTATGGGGACTTATACTGCATATAACGGACACTCGATTCTTTCGAAAGTGATCACCACCGAGGATTTTTATACCTTTCGTGTAATGCCTATGCACGGAGAGGAGTCGCAAAGTAAAGGAATGGCTTTGTTTCCAAAAAAAATAAATGGAAAGTATGTCATGTTGGGCAGAATTGATGGTGTTAATAATTATCTGATGTATTCATTACGATTGAACCAGTGGAAAAACCCACAAATTATACAGAGACCTGTGTATCCGTGGGAATTTACCCAAATTGGAAATTGCGGGTCTCCTTTATGGACAGAAAAAGGCTGGCTTGTTATCACGCATGGTGTTGGAGCGATGAGGAGATATTGTATAGGCGCATCTTTATTGGACTTGGATGATCCTTCCATAGAAATTGGGAGACTTCCAGAACCTTTATTGACACCGTTGGAAGATGAGAGAGAAGGCTATGTTCCTAATGTTGTATATTCTTGTGGTTCTATAATTCATAATAATAACCTCATTTTGCCATATGCGGTATCCGATTATTCTTCGACTTATGCTGTAGTTGATATGGAAGAATTACTCGAAGCGTTACTGGAGAGTAAAAAATAAGTATATAATGAGCGTTGTAGATTTTAGTTTTTGATTATCTGATTGTTTTTATAGAATTTTAAAATGCTTAATAAACAATTATTAACTTGCATTTGTTTTATAAAGTTGCAGATAATATTAGATATATAAACCAACTCAACACTGTTTCATAACTTCCTAAAAAATATAATTTTTTTAAAATGACCGAAAAAGAAAAAATGCTTTTGGGCGAAATCTACTTTGCTAATGATAAACAGCTTGCAGAAGAACGTACCAGAGCTAAAAAATTACTACATAAATTGAATGTTACCGAATATTTGATGAATGGAAGATCGCGAGCAATTCTTCGGGAGTTAATGCCTAATTCTCATAAACGCTTGTACATAGAGCCTCCGTTTCATTGTGATTATGGGTATAATATCCACTCGGGCGAGAATGTTTACTTTAATGTCAATTGTGTCGTTTTAGATACGATGAAAGTGACTATTGGGAATAATGTTTTCTTTGCGCCCGGAGTTCATATCTACACTGCAACTCATCCATTAAATGCTCTTGAAAGAAGAACAGTCGAGAGTTCGAAGCCTGTTTCTATTGGAGATGATTGCTGGATTGGTGGTAACTCTGTAATTTGTCCAGGAGTTACTATTGGTGCAGGTTGTGTAATAGGAGCAGGTTCGGTAGTGACCAAAGATATCCCAGAAAATTCTTTAGCCGTTGGAAATCCTGCCAAAGTTATTCGGAAATTAAATTTAGAATAGAACCTATTTGTTAAGGTAAAAACTCAATGCTCCTGACGGACATTTGTTGACAGTATCTATAATTTTTTCTGAAGTTGAGTTTTCTGGTAAAATCCAAGGTTTCTCTTTTGGATGAAAAACATCTGGATTATTTTTAACACACATAGCAGAATGAATGCATTTTCCAGATTGCCATACAATAGTCACTTCGCCATTGGTGTATTCTTTTTTGATATCTTTTGAATCCATGATTAAATAGTGGTATTGATTAGTATTTTGTTTTTTAATATTTTAGAAATCGGACATTTTTCGGCAATAATTAGCAATCTGTTTTTGGTGTCTTCATCTATGGTTGCTGGAAAACTAATAGAACGACTAATAGTTGTTGTCAATTCTGGATCATTTTCTTGAGATATATTTAAAGAAATATTAATCTCTGGAATATCCCAGCCTTTCCTGTCAATATACATTCGCAATGTAGATAAAGTACAACCTGCCAATGAAGCCAAAAGTGTCGAAAAAGGATCTGGACCCAAATCATTTCCACCCACGCTTTCAGGTTCATCCATTAGCAATTTTCCATTGCGCCATGAAATGGTACACAAGTACTTTTGTGTACCTATTGTTCCTGTAATATCATTCTCTAAAAGATTTTCCATAAGATATATTTCTTTAATGAAGATTATAAAACGTCTCTGAATTCTGGAGTTTTATCGAATACTTTTTTAGCAAAAGGACAAAGGGGAATTATTTTTATGTCTTTTTCGCGAGCAAATTCTACTGCTTTGGCTACCATTTTTTTACCGAACCCTTTTCCGTTATTGCCTTCGTTTACTTCTGTATGATCTATGATGATTTTATTTGGACCAGCAAAGACAAAAGTCATTTTTGCTTCTGTTTTACCATTAACATCTATATGGAAAAAACCGTTTTTATCGTTTACGTCTAATTGTACTTCTTCGTTCATTTTTTTTATTTTAAAGAGTTTCTAAGATTCTAAGTTTCTGAGTTCTTGATTTAGCGTCTTAGGAACTCAGAAACGTAGCAACTTTATTGAATTAATTAATATTTCATCGGAATTTCCATTAATAAAAACTTAGCGTCAGTGCTAGCTTTGATGTCTAAAGTTTTGAAATCAGTGATTCCTAAACCATCACGAGTTTCTAACTCTTGACCATCAATAGTTATTTTTCCAGAAATTACAAAGGCGTAAAGGCCATTTCCTTCTTTTTTCAATTCATATTGTTTTTCAATTCCAGCTTCAAAATCAGCTAAATGAAACCAAGCATCTTGATGAATCCAGACACCAGCATCATCAGGATTTGGAGATAATATTTGAGCAAAATTGTTTTTTTGTTCCGCAGTATTTAAAGTGATTTGTTGGTAACGAGGTTCAACATTTCTTACTTTAGGGAATACCCAAATTTGGAAAAGTTTGGTGCGTTTATCTGCATTTGGATTGAATTCACTGTGTTGTACTCCTGTTCCAGCACTCATTACTTGTACATCGCCAGTTTTGATGGTTTCTGTATTTCCCATGCTATCTTTGTGAGCCAAATCACCTTCTAAAGGAATTGTGATAATCTCCATATTGTCATGAGGATGTGTTCCAAAACCCATTCCAGCCGCTACGGTGTCATCGTTTAAAACGCGTAGTGCACCAAATTGAATTCTATCTGGATTGTACCAACTTGCAAAACTAAAACTATGATAAGCGTTTAACCATCCGTGATCTGCGTGTCCTCTTGTATCTGCTTTGTGTAAAACTGTAGTTGCCATGATATATAATTTTTTTGTTATTATTATGATACAAATTTACATCACATGTAAGCAAAAGGCACTTAATGTAGATTAAGAAACTATTTTCTCAACATTTTACTCTTCATTTTACTAAAAAACTCTGGCGTTACACCAAGATAGGACGCAATTTGTTTTTGGGGCACTTTATAAATTAAATCAGAATATTTTTTGCAAAATTTCTCAAAGCGTTCTTCGGCTGTTAAGCTCAAATTATCCATTAAACGTTCTTGATGTGCTACTAATGATTTTTCGATTAGAATCCTAAAAAAACGTTCAAGTTGAGGTATTTCTTTATAGAGAATTTCTTGATTCTCCTTTGTTAATATAACTACTTCGGCATCTTCTAAAACTTGAATAAAAAGATTTCCTGGTTTCTGCGAAAGATAACTGTACATATCGCTTATCCACCATCCGCTACAGGCAAAACTTAAAACATGTTCTACAATATTATCATTAATATTAAAACTCCGCAAAATACCAGAATTAACAAAATAGGAGTCTTTGCAAATTTCTCCAGCATTAAGCAAAACGGTTTTGGCTTTGTACTGGTGTGTTTCTGTTTTAGATAAAAAGAGTTCCTGCTCTTGTGTCGTTAAAGTAACGTGCTTGTTGATGTTTTCGAGAATAGCGTTCATTCTTTCAAAAGTACAATTATTTAATTATTTGAAAAATAATAAATAAAAAAACCTGTAAGAAACTTTGTTCTTACAGGTTCGGAGGGAAGATTTAATTATATAACCTATAAAATATAATAGTCTTCTTTGCTTTGATTGGAGTGTATTGGATAGGTATTCGACTCAAAATGCTCCGATTTATTTGTGAACTCATCGTTATATTCGTTAACCATCTGCATTAAATTCTTTTCAATGTTTTTGGCAATTGTAGAAACTGGAGTATCTGTCGGTTTGTTTTCGAACGGATCTTGAAGGTGAATTGCCATTTTTTCGACCAAGAAAAAAGCTGCCGCTATAATAGTTACCAACGGTATTTCTAACCAACGCAACATAGTTGGTAAACTAAACGGCAGTAAAATAATGAATAAATAAATGGTCATGTGGATGTAAAGTCCATATGTTGTTGGGAAAATAGTCGTTTTTATACGTTCACATTTCCCCATGTGGTCACAAAAATTGGTTAGCGTTCTATCTAGTTCAATTTGTTGAAAAGCATTTATTTTTTCCTCTCGAAGAGCATCTTTCAGGTCTTTTCCATGCAACATTAATAACGCATTTGGTACATGTTTGTGTTTTTTGATATAGTCATATTCTTCGGGTGTTAGTAAACCTTTGGTTGGCTTATATGCATTTTCTCCTCTTAAAGCATTTCCTAAAGCATAACACCAAGCAGCTTGTCGTTTTGCCATTTTTTCGATGAAATTATTGGCTTCAATCGAAAAAATTGGGTCTTTATAATAGGTAATGAGTTGTCTTACCAGTGATCTGGAATCGTTGGTTATGGCTCCCCAAACAATTCTCGCTTCCCACCAACGATCGTAAGCTTGGTTTGATTTAAAAGCGAGTAATAATGAAATTACGGTTCCAATTACAGATGGAATTGCCAACGGAATTTCGGTGTTTAGTTCAGGATTGAATCTATGAAATACATCAAAAAGACAAGTGTATATTAGTACTATTATAAGCTCAAATTTAATTTTGCCCAGTATATATTTTAAAGGTATTTTCTTTTTTAATAGCATAATAGAATTGTATTAAACGGTTTCTTCGTGTAATGATAGAACGGGAATGTCAAAATGCTGATTGAGTCCGTTTTGTTTTTTATTCTTAATTTTTGAACGTTCTGATGTACGGGTTTCAATCACAAAATCAATGTCGTTTTTGGATAAAACTTCAGTCAATAGGAAATTGATGTATTCCGAAGTTTCTTGTTCCTTTTTTAGAACTTGACTTATTTTTTGCAACGGAAATTGATCTTGCATATATTGCTGTACATCATCAATATTTAAACGGGAAAAAGCATTTTCTAAATAAATTGCTTTGTTCAGTTGAATTGTAGAATCGTTGATAAGGCGTAAAATTGGTGTTTTTTGATTTTCAATACTTTGTACCAAATTAGTGTGTACACTTTTTTTACTTGTAACTATTGATTTTGTAAGCAGAATTAAATCAACAGAATGAAACTGCAGAAAGTTTTTAAAGAGCGGGGATGAGATTCCAGATTGGCGTTTGAATTCTAATTTGCAGTTAGGGAAATGTTTAATTAGATCGCGACAGCTATCTAAAACATCTAATTCTTTGTGGGTTATTTGACTGTCTTGCTCTCTTAAATATTGTGCGGCTGAGAACGAATCAATCTCATCAGTAACAAAAAAAAGAATGATTTTTGTATTTCCATTTTCAGAATGATTAATGGCTGTTTTAACTGCTGCTATCGTATCAGGAGTTAGTCGGGTAGGGATTAAAAAGTTTTTCATAAGTACGTTTGTTTTTTATACTTACAAAGAAACCCTAGCTACATTAGAGCCAACTTAAAAGGAGATTAGAAAATCCTAAGAATTGACATTAGAATTTTTAATGTTGGATTTTTTAAACAAAATAGTCACAATAGTTCCTTTGTCTTTCTCGGATTGAATCTGCAATTCGCCATTATGCATACGGATAATTTTCATTGCCAATGGTAAGCCTAAGCCGTAACCAATATATTTGCTGGCTTCTTTTCCTCTGAAAAAAGGTTCGTAAAGATGCGGAATATCTTCGGATGGAATCCCGATTCCGATATCGCTAATTACAATTTTGATATTGTCTTTGGTTGCACTAAGATTTACAAAAACTTCTTTATTGTCAGAGTATTTTACACCATTTGCGACAATATTGTTTATGGCTAATTCTAGCAAATTTTTGTTACAAGGAATGGATAAATAATTGCTATCCTTTGCAGAAACGTCTAGTTTGATACTTACTTTATTATCTGGGAAAAAAGTATCTAAGTCCGTTTTTACTTCAAATAATAAATCGTCTAAACGAACAACGTTTTGTACTTGTTTGGTTCCGTCGTAACCGGTTTGAGTAAGTTTTAAAAGGCTTTCGGTTAGACTTCCTAATTTTGAGGATTGTCTGTGAATGTTTTCTAAAGAAGTAATGTATTCCTCTTTTTCACGGTCTTTAAGGAGCATAATTTCTGCTTCGGCAATAATAGTCGTGATTGGTGTTTTGAGTTCGTGAGAAGCGTTATTGATAAAATTAGTCTGAATTTCAAATGATGTTTCCAGTCGGTCTAACATATCGTTGAAGGTTGAAGTCAAATCGGCTATTTCGCCAGTATTTCCATCATTATTTAGTCTTCTAGATAAATTAGATGCACTAATTCTTTTGACTTCTTTTGCGATATTTGAGACTGGGATTATAACTTTCTTAGCTAATAATCTTCCGAGAAAGAAAGAGATAATCAAAAAGACGATAATTCCAAGAATCATAATTCTTGAAATATAAACAGTTGTTAGATGTCCTTTTCGGTCAACTGCAGCAATGATTACAATATACTTTTGACCACTCTCCGTAAAAATTTGACCTAAGTAATATTTGTTGTCTATTTCGAAGGATTCTTTTCCGTTTTTTAAAACATTAGTATAGAATTCATTGGGTAAGTTCAGTTGAGTATTGTATTCAAAAGTGTTTTGACTATTCACTTTAAGTACAAAATCTTCCTCTTGAATCAGCTCTTCTAAACCATTTTTTTTAAGCTGCTTGTAGTACTTAATTTTTTCTGGATCTTTTTGAAAATGAATCGAAGCAACAATTTTTGCACGATCTTCTAAACGTTTTAGAAAGTAATATTGGTTATTGCTTCTGAATAAATAAAACACCAAAACACACAGTAGAATTGTGCTAATAGACGAAAGAATAACGTACGAATAAGTAATTTTCTTTTTAATATTATTCATTTTCTGCTTGTAATAAATAACCAAAACCTTTGATGGTTTGGATCATTTTGGTGTTATAAGGTTTGTCTATTTTTTTTCTCAAATAATTGATATATACATCTACAACGTTGGTATTCATGTCAAAACTAATGTCCCAAACGTTGTCCAAAATTTGATTTCTGGAAACAATTGTTCCTTTGTTTTTGGCTAAATAATAAAGCAGTCTAAATTCTTTATGTGTCAAAAGTATTGGATTTCCATTTCGATGTACCGATTTGGTTTTACCATTGATTTCTAAATCCTCTAATTTTATGATGTCAGGTTTTTGAGTATCGAGATTAGCACGTCTTGCCAAAGCCATGACTCTGGCATTGAGTTCGGTGAATTTAAAAGGTTTTACCAAATAATCATCGGCTCCATTCTCTAGACCGTTTACGATGTTTTCTGAAGTTCCCAGGGCTGTTAATAAAAGAATAGGAACAAAGTTTTTGATGGCTCTTAATCTTCGGCAAATCTCGATTCCGTTAACTTTTGGAAGCATTACATCTAAGATCACTACGTCAAAATCGTTGTTCTGAATCATTTCCAACGCAGTTTCTCCGTCTAGGCAGACACTTACCTCAAAGTTGTTTTCGGTAAATCCTTTTCTTAAAACGGATAACAAATTCGGTTCATCTTCAACAATCAATAATTTCATTTACAAATATTTGTTTCTACAAACATAAAAAAATGAAAATGTAATTTTAAGAAAGTTGAGCTTTCTTAAGATTTTTTTTAGAAAGTTTTTTGTAAAGTTGGTTCTCTTTCAACTATAAAAGGAAAATATAGTGTATTATGTTTTGGAGTAGTATTGTGTTTAGTGCTTTTCTGGAAGTAGCTTGAAAGAGGTGACTTGGAAACGATTATTAACTATTTTTCCAGTAACCTGTGCTTCTCTAACCGCTTCGCAAAAACCATCTTTGGCATGTGCGTCACCATAATCGTCAATTTTGATGCCATCTGCAAAGTATGATTTTCCATCGATGCGTATAGCTACATCACAACCTTTTCCTTTCATTTCAAATTGACATTGACCGCAAGAAACTTCTACAATTTGAGGTTTTAGAATCTCTTTTTTTTCTTGTGCATTGGATGCTAACGCGATAAATAGGAATAGTATCGAAAATAGATGTTTCATTTAGGCTAAATTTAGAATCCTCTAAGGTATGAATTAGTTCTAAATAGAATAGTTTTTAAACATATAAATCCATAATAATCGCGATAGGCGAATGTTGAAGGAGGCCATCAATACAATGACTGCAGTAATAATACCAATGATTCTTAAGTCGAAAGTTTCAGTAAAAAATTGATGTGCAATTAAATAAGTTGCAATTCCTTGCGCTACGGTCAAGCCATAGTTTACGTACATAGCACCAAAGAAGTATCCCGGTTCTTTTTCGAATTTAAATTGACAATGAGGACAATACTGATTCATTTTTGGAAAACCAATATTTAAGAATATGTTTTTTTCGTTAAATACTTTCCCCTCAAGGCAATGTGGGCAATCATTATTTAGGATGTGAACAAGTGCGTGTGACATGATTTTAATTTTTATCAAAGGTATTTTATATTGGTGTCACGAATGTTTTCTATATTCGCTAATTATAGCACAAAAAAGACATTTCTAAGACTATGAAAAAGTATCCCATATATTCTATTCAGCGGTTCAATTGTAATGATGTGAATAGTGATTTTTATATCAATACCTTTAAAAATCACTTGGTAGATCACAGTTTTGTCGAAGAACCACATAGACATAATTCATACGTATTGGTTCTTTTTACCAATGGATCAGGAACGCATGATATCGATTTTGATACTTTTGAAATTCAGCCTGGGAGTATGTTTTTTTTACAGCCTGGGCAGATACACAATTGGGATTTGTCTGAAGATATTGACGGCTTTGTGGTTTTTTATTCTCAGGAAATGTATAATCTTTATTTTCGTCAAAAGACAATAGATACCTATCCCTTTTATTATTCCTTAGGAAATTCTCCCGAAATGGTTTTGGATGCTAAAGAGGTAAAAATGATTGAGTTTTATTTTCTTAATATGCTTGAAGAGTATAGCGGAAATAAAATGATGAAGCAGGATAAAATCGTAAACTTATTGGACAGTATTCATATAGAAATTGCCCGTAAGTATACCGAAAACAATGTTATCGAAACGCATTCCTATAATGTGAAAATCAGAGATTTTAATACACTTTTGGAGAACCATTTTTTAACGGAAAAAACACCTTCTTTTTATGCTTCTCAGCTTCATATTACCTTAAAGCATTTGAATAGAATATGTAATGAAATCTTGAAGAAAACCACTACTCAGGTAGTTACAGATAGAATTATTTTGGAAGCCAAAAGAATGTTGATGGATAAAAAAAGAACAGTCAACGAAATCGCTTCAATGTTGGGTTTCGATGACTATTCTTATTTCGTAAGGCTCTTTAAGAAGCATGCTGGAATGACACCAACAATTTTCCGAAGCATAAAAAAGTAATGTGACTTTATTACAAATTATGTGATAGAAAATTTAAAAAATAAAAATGTTTTACCATATAGAAGCATAGGTAATTCTTTGCATAGGAAAGACATTCCATTTTTCATAGAAAAGCATAGTTATGTGGAAAGTGTTAACTTCTATAAAAGCTTTAGTACCTAAACTCTATTACTAAAATATATGTCGCTCCGATGGAGCTTAAAAGGCTAATATTTTGAATTTCTATAAATATTATGCTCCGATGGAGCTAAAGTTTCTTAATTAATGTTGAATTCAGCCACAGAGTGGCAAGATATTTATAGAAATTAATAACAGTTTAACTTATTAGAGCTCCATAGGAGCGAAATATTAAAACATATTAATAATTAAGTTCAAGTTTAGAAACAATGAAACTATGTGTCTGTGTGGTTAGATTTTTTCTAAAGCCGAATCTGGGTTTATTTTATTTTTTCACTTATCAGGCTGCTCAGCATGTCACGCTCCCGTTTTAGAATCGTTATTTCAAGTTCTAAGGCAGTAATCAACTCGTCCTTTGTTTTGTCAGTCACTTTATTTGAGGGCAATTCTTTTGGTAACAATGCTCCAATGTCGGCAAAGAAATTGTGCTGTAGCAACTGACTTATCTTTAATAGTATATCGGTACGAATCCAGGATTGCTTAAGGCGAGCCTCGAAATTAGCAGAATTCAAATCCAATGCCCTAGACAATGCTGCTTTTGATACATTGTTTTTTTTAAAATAATCTTGTAGCAGTTCTCCAATGTGTATCGTATTTTTCATTGTTTGATTTAAATAGAAAGTGAATCGTTTGATTTATTAGATTAATTGTTAAATATAGTAATTTAATAGTTTTAAATAACAATTTAATAGTTATAAAAAGTAATTTAATAGTGTAAAATAATAATTTAATAGTTTTAAAAAATAATTTTGTAGTTTTAAATAACAATTTAATAGTTTTAAATAATAATTTAATTGTTATTTAAAACTATTTTAGCTATTTTTTATTAAAATTAGGATGTGATTTTCTTCCGGTATTTTTTTTAAACCTCTGATTGAGCTTTTCAAATGAGGTTTTAGATCCTGCCACGCCGGATTGTGCGGCGGCTTCATATAGTTTATAAACTTGTAATGCTGCATCATAAGCTTCCTTTCCTGCAATTCGCTGTGCAGATTCGACCTTATTTATGACTTGTTTCAAAATCAATTTCAGCTCATCAAGCTGGTTGAATAAATTTAAATCAGAAGTAATGTTTTCAATTTTAATGTAAGACGGCATCGTTTCGGCACCATTGGAGCGGAGCATATTGATGCAGTCCTCAGTAAAAGCCTTATTGGCAACATCCATACCCCGAAAGGATTTTTTTTCGTCAGTAGTTAATGCATAGTCGGGAAGCTGGGAACTAATGTGACGTAAATTGCTTTTGATGGACTCAATAGTCGTTTCTGCAATCACGGTGTCGATCCTGTTAAATGTAAGATTTGCCATGTGGTTGGTTTTTTGGTTAGCCTACTAAGATATTGAAATAATAATAAATACAGTATATTCTTTCTTTTGTTTAATGATAGATTACAATTTTTCTTAAATAAAAATACCCGCTATTGCGGGTATTTGACTGTGTTGTTATTTGTAAATCGTTTATAGGTAGGTAATTAATGTTTTTTTTGAGTTGTACATTAAATAGTAAACTACGAATGAACAGTAATTAATTTTGCAGCTTCTTTTGATTTTTCTACAACTTTTTCAATTTCAGTATCTAGAGTATCATTTACTAATGCAACTCCCATTCGGCGATATGGTCTTGAAGTTGGTTTTCCGAAAATTCTAAAATCGGTTTTTGGCAAAGCAGCGATTTTTTCGATTCCTGTAAATGTTGGGTTTGTCGAATTCTCAGAGGCTAAAATAACAGCGCTTGCACCAGCTTTTTCAAGTGTAATTTCAAAAATTGGCAAACTCAATATGGCACGTAAATGCAATTCGAATTCATTAAAATTTTGCGTTCCTGCCAAAGTTACCATTCCGGTATCGTGTGGGCGAGGAGATAATTCTGAGAAATAAACACCATCATCGGCTAAGAAAAATTCAACTCCAAAAAGTCCTGCGCCACCCAAAGCTTCGGTTACTTTCTCGGCCATGTCTTGTGCTTCGTATAAAGCTGCGTCTGATACTTTTGCAGGCTGCCAACTTTCCTGATAATCGCCACGTTCCTGTCTGTGTCCAATTGGAGCACAAAATAAAGTTGGATTATCGTTTTGAACTACAGTCAATAAAGTAATTTCCGAATTGAATTTAACAAATGCTTCAACAATAACTTCTACAACATCACCGCGAGAACCTTCTACGGCATATTGCCAAGCTTTGTCAATATCGGCAGCAGTTTTTATGGTTGATTGTCCTTTTCCAGAGGAAGACATTAATGGTTTTACTACACAAGGAACTCCGACAGCTTCAACCCCTTTGCGTAATTCGTCGGCAGTAGTGGCATAACGGTAACTAGCGGTCTTTAAGCCTAATTCTTTCGAAGCTAAATCACGAATGGCTTTTCTATTCATAGTAAAGTTGGCAGCTTTCGCAGAAGGAACAACGGTAATGCCTTGCTTTTCGTAATCATAGAAACGCTCTGTACGGATGGCTTCTATTTCGGGAACAATAAAGTCGGGCTGGTGTTTGGCAACGATTCGGTCTAAAGCCTCGCCATCAAGCATATTAATGACTTCAAAACCGTGAGCGACTTGCATAGCTGGTGCGTTTTCGTAGCTGTCAACGGCAATAACGGTTTGCCCGATGCGTTGTGCTGCGATGGTGAATTCTTTTCCTAATTCGCCAGAACCAAGGAGGAGTATTTTCATATTGTAATTTTTTTTGCGTGAGGGATTGCAGTGGAAATCCTTTTATTTTTTCTTTAAAAATAAAAGATTGCAACGGAAAGCCCGACCCTTGTGGTCACGCCCAAATTTAATAAAAAAAAAGCCCCAAGAAAAATCTTGAGGCTGATTGGTAAACTATTTTTTTAGAAAAATTATGCAGGAACTTCAGTGAAAGCAACTGCTTCTTTAATTCTTTTTAATGCTTCTTTTAAGATTTCATCGCTAGTCGCGTAAGAGAAACGAATACAATCTGGGTTTCCGAAAGCATCACCAGTTACAGTTGCTACGTTAGCTTCTGCTAAAAGATACATAGAGAAATCATTCGCATCTTTGATAAGAGTTCCTCTCAACGTTTTTCCGAAGAAAGAAGAAACGTCTGGGAATACATAAAATGCTCCTTCTGGAACGTTGATTTTTACTCCTGGAATCTCTTTCAGTAATCCAACTACTAAATCTCTACGAGTATGGAATGCTTGAACCATGTGGTTTAATACACTTGGATCAGCATCTACAGCAGTAATTGTAGCACGTTGCGCTACAGAATTTGCTCCTGAAGTTACTTGACCTTGAATTTTTGTACACGCTTTTGCGATAAATTCTGGTGCTCCAATATATCCAATTCTGTATCCTGTCATTGCAAAAGCTTTTGCAACTCCGTTTACAGTGATTGTTTTTTCTAACATTCCTGGGATAGAACCGATACTGCAAAAAGTTCCAGAGAAATTGATGTGCTCATAGATTTCATCAGCAACAACATAGATATTTGGATATTTCTCTAATACTTTTGCCAAAGCAGTTAATTCTTCACGGCTGTAAACAGAACCACTTGGGTTACAAGGAGAAGAGAACCACATCATTTTTGTTTTTGGTGTGATAGCCGCTTCCAACTGTTCTGGAGTGATTTTGAAATCAGTATCTACAGAAGTTGGAACTTCTACAGGAACTCCACCTGATAATTTTACGATTTCGAAATAAGAAACCCAGTAAGGTGCTGGTAAAATTACCTCGTCACCGTCGTTTAACATTACTTGTGCAATGTTGTATAATGATTGTTTTGCTCCTGTTGAAACTACAATTTGAGATGGTGCATACTCTAATCCATTATCTCTTTTGAATTTTCTGCAAATAGCTTCTTTTAAATCTTGGTATCCATCAACTGGAGAGTATGTACTATAATTGTCATCGATAGCTTTTTTTGCTGCTTCTTTGATGAAATCTGGAGTATTAAAATCTGGTTCTCCTAAGCTTAAACTGATAATGTCTTTTCCTTGTGCTTTTAATTCTCTTGCCAATGCAGCCATCGCTAATGTTTGTGATGTAGCTAAATTGTTAATTCTGTCTGAAAGTGGATTGCTCATTAAAATGTAAATTTTTAGTTTTTTAGTTAATTATTATTTATAAAGCTGGTTCTAGTCCCAGCGTTCTTAAATGTTTGAAATGTGCCACAACAGCAGCCGACATTGTTTTGTATTCGTAATACGGTAATTGACATTCTTTTGCCGTTTCTTTTACAATTTTCGCAATTTTTCCATAGTGTACGTGACTAATATGAGGAAAAATATGATGCTCAATTTGGTGGTTTAATCCTCCTGTGTACCAGTTTACAATTTTGTTTTTTGGAGCAAAATTTACTGTTGTATATAGTTGGTGTATTGCCCAAGTGTTTTCCATTTCGCCTGTTTCATTTGGTTGAGGATTGGCTGCTTCATCAACAACGTGCGCCAATTGAAATACAACACTTAATATTATTCCAGCTGTATAATGCATTAGAAAAAAGCCAATTAAAACTTTCCACCAAGTAATTCCAATAACTATTGGTAAAACAATCCAAATAGCAATGTAGATGATTTTGGTAATTATTAATGTTGTCCAAAGTACTTTTGGGCTTTTTGGTTCACCATAAGATAATTTTCTTTTTAGATAACCACGCATTTGTTTCCAATCTGTAGTAATTGCCCAATTGATTGTCAATAAGCCATATAAAAATAGAGCGTAATATTGTTGGAATCTGTGAAATTTATGCCACTCAGCTTCTTTTGAGAAACGCATGATTCTGCCTGCTTCTAAATCTTCGTCATGACCAATTATATTGGTATAAGTGTGATGTAATACATTATGTTGTACTTGCCAGTTATGAACATTTCCTGCTAAAACATAAATCGTTCCTCCCATGAATTTATTAACCCAACTTTTGGTAGAATACGAGCCATGATTAGCGTCGTGCATTACGTTCATACCAATTCCTGCCATGCCAAGTCCCATCACAAAAGTTAGTAATAAATGCGCCCAAAAAGGGATGTCTAAAGTAAGAATCAAGAAATAAGGAACAAGAAAGACTGTAAAAAGGATTACGGTCTTTAAATGGATTTTCCAATTACCTGTTTTCTCAATATTGTTTTCTTTGAAATAGCTGTTAACACGAGAATTAAGTGTTCTGAAAAATTTTAAACTGTCTTGCTTTGCAAATGTAGGCGCGGTATTGTTCATATAATATTTTGAATGTCTGCAAAGGTAACTATTATAAATTTTCAACATATAAAATTGAGTTAAATATTTTTAAGCTAAAAGCAGTACTTTTGTTAAAAATTAGTAAGATGGATGAGATTATAAAGTATTTTCCTAAACTGTCTGATATTCAGATAGAACAATTTAAAAAATTGGATTTTTTATACCACGATTGGAATGAAAAAATCAACGTTATTTCAAGAAAAGATATTGACTCTTTGTACACCAAACATATATTGCATTCTTTGGCTATTGCCAAAGTAAATAAATTTGAGCCAGGAACTTACGTTTTGGATGTAGGTACTGGAGGTGGATTTCCAGGGATTCCTTTAGCAATTCTTTTTCCTGAAACTCGTTTTTTTCTAATAGATATTATTGCTAAGAAAATAAAGGTAGTTCAAGCCGTTGCTGAAGCTTTGGAATTAAAAAATGTAAAAGCCGAACAACTTCGTGCCGAAAATGTTAAAGGTGATTTTGATTTTATAGTAAGTCGTGCCGTAACCAATATGCCAGATTTTGTTTCTTGGGTGAAAACAAAAATCAAGAAACAAAATAAACACGAACTGAAAAACGGAATTTTGTATTTAAAGGGTGGTGATTTAACTGAAGAATTAAAAGGTTTTCCAAAAGCAACCGAATATAATATTGCTGATTTCTTTGAAGATGAATTTTTTGAAACAAAGAAAGTAGTGCATTTACCGTTGAAATTTGTGGTGTAATTAGTCTAAAGTTTAAAGAAAATAAAATTAAATGATTAAGAGTATACAATCGTTTTGTCTTTTGTTGGCGTTTTTTTTAACTGCCAATATGAGTGCACAAAAATCAGAAGTAGGGAATTGGTTTCTATATTTCGGGAATCAAAAAATTAATGACCGATGGAATTTTCATAATGAAGTCCAATATCGAAATTTTAATTTTGCAGGTGATCTTGAACAATTGATGTTAAGGACCGGAATTGGGTACAATCTATCCGAGAATAATAATAATGTATTGCTGGGATATGCTTTTGTACACTCAGAGCCCTATATCCCGGGAACAGACGATAAGTTGAAAACCGATGAGCATAGAATCTTTGAGCAGTTTATTACCAAGCAACAATTTGGCAGAGTCAATATTCAGCACAGATATCGTTTTGAACAAAGATTTATTGAAGATATTTTTAAAATGCGAGTACGTTATTTTCTGTCTTTGAATATTCCTATTAATAAAAAAGAGATGGATAAAAATGCTATTTATGCTTCTGCTTATAATGAGATTTTTATTAATACGGAGGCTGAACCCAACTTTTTTGATAGAGACCGCATTTATGGAGGCTTAGGTTATTGCTTCAATAAAAGCTTAAAAATGGAAGTGGGTGTAATGTCACAAATTTTGAATAATTCAAGTCGAACTCAATTTCAGATTATGTTTTTTAATAGTTTGCCTTTTTAGTTTTTAAATCTAAAAAAAAAAGTAAACCCCACAAGATTTCAAACGTATTTGATTCTTGTGGGGTTTTTGAATATATTAAAAAGTGTGAACAATAGATTAAAAAAGGATTAATAAGAGTTGGTTGTTCAAATAATAGATTAAATTTATGATGGTCAATGCCTTGTAAATTATCATTAATCATTTTATTCAAAAAACTATTAATTATACCGATGAAAAAACTATTCACAAAACTATTTCTTTTCACATCATTATTTTCGATGGCTCAGAAGACAATTCTCATTAACAATGTTCAAATTTTTAATGGAACTGATGAGAAAACGATTCTCGGAAATATTTTGATTGAGAATGACAAAATCTCAAAAATTTCTGCCTCTCCAATTCCTACGAATAAAAGCGCCGAAACCAAAATCATTGATGGGAAAGGTAAGTTTTTAATGCCTGGATTAATTGATGCTCATTGGCATACTGTAGGAACAGGAAGTGGGATGGCGGATATGATGAATGCTGAAATCGGACTCATTTATGCGGAAGCAATTGGAGAAGGCAATAAAACAATTTTGCGTGGTTTTACCTCGGTTAGAGATATGGGTGGTCCGACTTTTGGAATAAAAAAAGCTTTTGATAAAGATATCGTTACAGGGCCAAGAATATTTCCTAGCGGAGCGGCTATTTCTCAAACTGGAGGACACGGTGATTTTGGTTATAGTTATGAACGTCCAGTTGTTTTTGGAGGTAAATTAAGTAGGGCTGAAGAAGTGGGAATGTTTATCATAGCAAATGGTCCAGATCAGGTACGAACTGCCGTTAGAGAACAAATGCGTAACGGGGCTTCACAAATAAAAGTAATGGCAGGAGGTGGTGTATCATCACTTTACGATCCTTTGGATGCCAAACAATTTTCTCCCGAAGAACTTAAAGCAGCTGTTGATGAGGCTGCCAATTGGAATACCTATGTCACTGTTCATATTTACAACGCTGCTGGAATTATCGAAGCTTTAAATGCTGGAGTAAAATGTATTGAGCACGGTCAATTGGCAAATGAAGAAGCGGTTAAGCTTGTCAAGGAGAAAGGTGCGTGGTTAAGTATTCAAGCTTTTGAGGTAAAAGATCATAAATACCCTGATGCAGATCGTTCAGCAAAAAATAAAGCGGTAAGTGATGGTGCTGATGCGGTTTTTAAATTGGCTAAAAAATATGGAGTTAAAGTTGCATTTGGTACTGATTTTTTATTCGAACCTGAAATGAATTATAAGCAAAACGAAATGTTAATCCGACTGAATAAATATTATTCCAATTTCGAAATATTAAAAATGGCTACTTCTCAAAATGCAGAACTTTGTGAAATGAGTGGTGAACGAAATCCGTATAAAGAAGCAAAGCTAGGCGTAATTAAGGAAGGAGCTTGGGCAGATATGATTCTGGTTGATGGTAATGTGTTGAAAGATATTTCATTAATTGCAAATCCAGAGAAAATTTTTCTTCTTATTATTAAGAGCGGAAAAATTCACAAGAATATTTTATAATATCAAAATCAAACCCCACAAGATTTCAAAATGATTTGAATCTTGTGGGGTTTTGTTATTTATAAAGTTTTAAGGCTTTTGACTTTCAAACTTTCGACTTTAAGACTAAATTTATTCTCCTAAAAATGGATATCTATAATCTACTGGAGTAACAAAAGTTTCTTTGATCGTTCTTGGAGAAGCCCAACGCAATAAGTTCAATGCAGAACCAGCTTTATCATTGGTTCCTGAAGCTCTTGCTCCACCAAAAGGTTGCATTCCTACAACAGCTCCTGTTGGTTTATCATTGATGTAGAAGTTTCCTGCTGCATTTTGTAAAGCAGTTGTAGCTTCTTCAATAGCATAACGATCTTGACTGAAAACTGCTCCAGTTAAAGCATATTCAGAAGTAGTGTCTACTAATTTCAATGTTTCAGTCCATTTAGCATCTTCGTAAACAAAAATCGTCATAACAGGTCCGAATAATTCGGTTTCCATTGTAGTGTAATGAGGATTTGTTGTTACAATAACTGTTGGTTCTACAAAGTATCCAACAGACTTATCGTAATTTCCACCAATGATGATTTCAGCATCAGCATCTTTTTTAGCTTGGTCAATAAAACTAGCTAATTTGTCAAAAGAACCTTCGTGAATCACAGCTGTAATGAAGTTCCCGAAATCTTCTGGAGAACCCATTTTCATAGATTTTACATCAGTAATCAATTGTTCTTTAACAGCTGGCCATAAACTTTGAGGAATATAAGCTCTTGAAGCTGCAGAACATTTTTGCCCTTGAAATTCAAATGCGCCACGTACAATTCCTGTAGCAACTTGTTTAGCGTCTGCACTTGGATGAGCAATGATAAAATCTTTACCACCCGTTTCTCCAACTATTCTTGGGTATGTTTTGTAATGATGAATGTTAGTTCCAATTTTTGCCCAAATATCTTTAAATACATGAGTTGATCCTGTAAAATGAATTCCAGCAAAATCACGACTTGCCAAAACAGTATCAGTAACCATTAAAGCATCTCCAAAAACAACATTGATAACGCCATCAGGAACACCAGCTTCTTTGAATACATCGATGATAATTTTTGCAGAGAATACTTGACTGTCACTTGGTTTCCAGATAACAACATTTCCCATCATTGCAGCACTTGCAGGCAAGTTAGCAGCAATCGCAGTAAAGTTGAAAGGCGTAATCGCATAAACAAAACCTTCAAGAGGTCTGTATTCTAAACGATTCCACATATCAGATGAAGATTTTGGCTGATCTGCATAAATTTGAGTCATAAATTCTACGTTGAAACGTAAAAAATCGATCAATTCGCAAGATGCATCAATTTCTGCCTGATGAATATTTTTAGATTGAGCAATCATTGTTGCTGCATTTATTTTTGCTCTGTAAGGACCTGCAATTAGTTCAGCTGCTTTAAGGAAAATAGCTGCTCTTTGTTCCCAAGCCATATTTGCCCAAGCTTCTCTTGATTTCAACGCATTGGCAATGGCGCTTTCGATATGTGTTTTTTCGGCTAAATGATAAGTCCCAACGATATGTTGATGATCGTGAGGGGCTGTCATGTTTTTGGTGTTTCCAGTTCTGATTTCTTCGTTGCCAATGTATAACGGAACATCTATTTTAGAATTCCACATGGTTTTGTAAGCTGATAAAACGGCTGCTTTTTCGGGTGAATTAGGAGCGTATCCTTTTACAGGTTCATTTACCGCTTTGGGTACATTGAAAAATCCTTTTAGCATATCTTTTTTATTAAATATTAAACATTTAAATAATTTGATGCAAAAGTACAAAGGAATGATTTAAATTATGCTAAAAATGTCACAATTAAAGTCAAATTAATTTAGTGCAAAAGGGGCGCACATTCTAAAAGTAGGAACAATTACTCTAAAAGATTTAGTAGTAGTAAAATTGATCATGTTGAAATATCCTTTCATTGCTCCATAAGGAGATGATAATAAACAACCTGAACTGTAAGTGTGTTGCTCTCCTGGTTTCAAAACAGGTTTTTTTCCAATAACACCTTCTCCGTCTACGTATTCTAAATCATTTAAAGAATCGTAAATTTCCCAATGACGTGAAGTCAATTGAACCGAGTCTTTACTATGGTTCTCGATTGTAATTTCATAACTAAAGGCAAAGTGAATCTTATAGTTCTTGAAGTACGTTCCTTCAAAACTAGTCAATACCGAAATTTTAATGCCTCTTGTTATTTGTGAAACCATGTTAACGAGCTAATTATGTGCTATATGTCGACAAATCTACAAAAAAAATGAATAATCTATTTAAAAAAAATTAAAGTTTTCTAATTTGTTATGTTTAATGAATTGGCTGTTCCTTTTCCAACCACTTTTACATAACGGTCTGCATTTTCTTTGTAGTACACTAATACGGTATAATCATTTTCAGTTTGATAGAAATTTCCATCAATTGCGTTCTCTGAGTCGATAAATCCTTTGTTATTTACCGTTAAATATTGATAATTGGTAAATCCTTGTTTGATTAAAATTGCCTTTTCATAAAGACCATTTTTGGTGTTAAAATCCATTTTATTTTCAGCAGTCATGCAGTAATTGTTAAACATTCCCACTATATAAATTGAAGAACTCGGATTAGCCAACGGAGCTGATAAACTAAAATATACCCACGAATAGTCGGATTCAATTTTATAATTTTCTCCATCTAGTTTTCTTTCACTGAAATTTCCATTAAGGTCGGAATAATTAGAATATGGAAAACTAGATTTAGCATTGTTGGTATATAAATGTGTACTGTAAATACCGCTGTCAGAATTAACGAAGCTTACATAGTTGTTAGCGTTTTTAATGTCTTTGGAATCGAAATTTAAAAATTCGTTACCTGCCCAAAATTGAGTTTCCATGTCGTATTTATAAACAAATACATTGCCTAAGTTGTATTGAGGCACAATATTTTTAATCGCGGTATTAAAATTATTATTTTGAAGCAAAACTACTTTTAAATTTTGTGTCGGATTTTGTAATAGAAAATCATCGGTGTTAATTTCGAAATTCAAATTGTGTTTCGAATAGATGTTCTTAACAGTTCGTGGCCTTTTTATTTTTAATGAGACAGGAAGTCTCTCTTCATAAAGTATGAAATACCTTTTCAAAACCACTTCTTTGTCTGAGTTTAAAATGGTAAGCACATAATTTCCGCTTAATTTTATTTTAGTGTAATTATTCGGTATCGATAATCGGTAATGGGTAAAAATCTGTAAAGTATTGAATGAGTTTACATATTCCTGAATTTTTTGATTGTCAAAACCAGTTAGGTAATCACTTTTTGGAATATCTGTTGGTACCCAATTATAGTCACAATGAGTGATTTCGAAGTAATAATCGGCTTCATTGCCAAATAAATCATCAAACTGAAAATCAAAAGATTCACCTAATCTAAAAATCGGAACAACATTTTGATTGTTTTGAACAAAAGAAGCCGTTTTAATATTATAAGGAGGTGCAACTTCGGTTTCTACTTGGGCGGTAACAGTTAGGTAAAATAAAGAAAGGAATACTATATAGGCTGTTTTCATTATCGACTTATGTTCATGAATTGTAAATATACAAATTAACGGAAATTATGTCTATATATTTGAAAAGCACTAAACTGGCTAGAACTTTCTGTTTATTCCAATAAGAATTCCAAATTCTCTACAATATCTGCGCCAATATAATTTTCATCTAAAAGAGAATCTGCTAATAGTTTTTTACTTTCTTGTAAGCGAATGATTTTTTCTTCAACCGTATTTTTGGTAATAAACCGAATGGCATTGACTTTATTCAATTGACCGATTCTATGTGCACGACCAATTCCTTGCTTTTCAGCGAAAGGATTCCACCAAGGGTCTAGGAAAATAACATAGGAAGCTTTGGTAATATTGAGTCCAACACCGCCTGCTTTCAAAGAGATAAAAAATAACAACGGTTTTTCTTGATTTTGAAAACGACTCACTTGATATTCTCTATCTGTTAATGAAGTTTCCCCGGTGAGTTCACAATAATCAATTTTGTTTTCTTGGCACCATTTTTTATAAAAATTCAGGTTCGAGACAAACGAACTAAAAATGATAGTCTTTTGCTGGGATTGTACTAATGTCTCTAAATAATTGGTTACCGCAAGATATTTTCCAGAATCTAATTCGGATTTAGAATCAATCATTTTAGGGTGATTACTCAATTGTCTCAAACGCATCAATGTGTTTATAATATTGATTTTATCTATTCCAGAACCATCTGTTTTTAATAATGAGTTTCGAGCCTTGGATTTTTCTTCTTCGTATAATTTCTCTTGCTCTGGTTCCATTTCGCAGTAGAAAATTTGTTCTGAAAGTTCTGGTAAATCTTTTAAAACTTGTTCTTTGGTTCTTCTCAAAATGAAAGGACTGATAAGATTTTTTAATTCTAATAAACTGTTTTCGTCTTGTTTCTTCTCGATGGGAAATTTGTAATTCTCAGCAAAAAAAGCATAACTCCCCAATATATTTGGATTGATAAATTGCATTTGCGACCATAAATCATCCAGCGAATTCTCTATTGGAGTTCCGCTCAACGATATTTTATGACTCGCTTTTATTTGATTAATTGACTTGAAAATTTTTGAGTTTTTATTTTTGATGTATTGACTTTCGTCCAAAATCAAATACCTGAAATTGTATTTTTCTAAAATTGAAATATCTCTCGAAATGATAGCGTAGCTAGTAAAGATCAAGTCGTATTTCTCTAATTTTTTAGAAAGTATTTTTCGTTCGTTACCAACGTATTGTACTCTTCTAAAATGTGGTGTGAATTTCCGAGCTTCATTATACCAATTAAAAACCAATGATGATGGCAAAACAATTAAAGCTTTTAAATATTCTTTTGGTGTGTGTATTTCGTTGTCAAATAAATCCAATTGTACATCTTCTGCTTTTTGAATATCTAACTGTTCTTGTACAGCAACTAGAGTTGATAAGGTTTGCAATGTTTTCCCCAATCCCATATCATCAGCTAAACAAGCACCTAAACCATTATTATAATGTTCTAAAAGCCATTTAACTCCTTGAATTTGATACGGCCTCAGAGTTGCTTTTACTAAAGGTGAAGCTTGATATTCTATGCTTTCTTTTAAATTTACGGAACTCTTTAATTCTGGAATGCCTTCTAAAACTGCAAAATTGCTTTTAAGTAATGTAAGATTTCCGTTTTGAATTTTTGACAATTTAGCCATTGGTCCATAAAGTGTCATCCATTCCAACGGAATCAAAAAGTAACTACCATCAGGTAAAAGAAACAGTCGGTTTCGGTTTTTTATGTTCGTAATTATTTCACTGAAATTAAATTCAAATTCCTCACAAACCACTATCATTTTAATATCAAACCAATCGTTTTTTATTTCATTGGAGAATTGAATAGTTACTTTGTGAGTATCTATTTTCTTACTGTCAATTTTTAAATCGCGTATAGTAAAGCCTAATGATTCAAGAACTTCTTGATTGTCAATTGCCCATTGAATATTGCTGTATGGGTCTTGTTTTTCTTCTTTTGGCGAAAGCCCAAACAAACCATTTTCTGTTTTAATAAAGCCAAGTTCCAGTAAATTATTTTCAAAGAATGCTTCTTCGGTTGTCCTTTTATATTGAATTACTTTGATTTCATCCAAATTGCGAGTGTCAATTTCAGAATGGATTTTTTTGGTTTTACTATTGTCGAAAATGAATCCATCATAGTCGAATAAAAGGTTGATGTAATAGGTGTTTTTAAAAAAATCATGTGTCAGCTGAAGCGAGCAGGAAATAATTATGTTCTTTAGTTCAATAGCAAATCCGCTGGCTTTTATATCTGCTTTTTTTGCAACATCCTTGATAAATTTTTCAAAGTATTCAGAAACCATTTTTGAAGGGATTTCAACGGTTTTTTTCTTCAAAAAAGGAATAATTTTTTTAGTATTGATGTCTTTTAGTTGATACAATTTATGGTGAGCAACTAACCATCCCGGTTCATCCAAAAGAAGCGTGATAACTGTGTTTGATGGATGAAATTCAGTAGCCTCGTCTTTTAAAAGTAGCGTATAGGAAATTCCGTTTTCGTGTTTATCAAATTGAAGGCTAGTTTCTAATACTGGATTTTTAGTAGCAATTCGACTGATGCGAAAATCTTTTTCTTTTCCTAAATTTAACGATAGCGGAAAATCTTCTTGGGAAACTAAACTATAAAACTGCTCTAAATTAGTTTTTATGAATTGCTGAATTCCAAATTCCAGTTTACTGTCCTTTAGTAAATCCTCAATGGTTTTGGATGATTTACTTTTTTTGCTGAATTTCTTAAAAATTGCTTCGGGTTTGAGGGCATCACAAAGAGATAGAATTTTTTTAGTATTTGTATCTAAATTTTCAATAACAACACCAAAACTTTGGAGTACTTCAGAACTCGCTTTTTTGTCTAAATACGTTATAGCTTCAGAATATTCAACAATATAAGCTGTCGGAATATAGGTGTTTAGTTTTTTTTCAAAACTAATATCAAAGCAAAATATAAAGGAATTTTCGGTTTCCAAAAGCAATAGTGTATTTGAATGTTAGACGGTTTTAAAAACAGAAATCCCACAAATTTGCACAAAATATATGTGAAAAATTGTGGAATCTTTATTGATATTTAACTTGGTGTACTGTGCTTATTTAAAACAAACAGGAATGATTTCTCCTTTTGCTAAACAATATTTTTCTACCAATTCAGGAGAGATTTTGTTAGTATAATCTTCTTCAACTACAGTAAATCCAATACTTCTTAGTTTATCAAAATAATCACGACCATAAATACGTACGTGGTCGTATTGACCGAATATTTTAGCACGTTCTTTTTGATCAGTAATAGTATCGTCAGCAAATGTTGTCGCTCTTTTTAAATCTTGTGGAATTTGTAAAATTGCCATTCCGCCAGGTTTTAAAACTCGGTACAATTCCTGCATCGCTTTCGTATCATCTGGAATGTGTTCCAAAACGTGATTACAAAGAATAACATCGTATTGATTGTCTTCAAAAGGTAAATTACAAATATCCGCTTTTACATCCGCCAATGGCGAAAATAAATCGGTGGTAGTGTAATCTAAGTTTTTTTGATTGCGAAACAATTTATAAAAAGCCTGCTCTGGTGCAAAATGCAATACTTTCTTTGGAGCTGTAAAAAAGTCAGTTTGCTCATTCAAATACAACCATAACAAACGGTGTCTTTCTAACGAAAGTGTACTTGGCGAAAGGACATTGTTACGTTGTGTTTCGTATCCATAAGGCAACATCGATTTGAAGCTGTTCCCATCGATAGGATCAGTAAATTTGTCTCCTTTTAATGTAAAAGCAACGATAGGACGAGCTACATAACTCATTCTAATTAAAAGCGGACGTGGAATAGTATTTAGTACTAATTTAAAAAGTTTTTTCACAGGATTATGCTGGATTGTAATTAAAGTACTAATGGCACTTTTCTAAATTCATCTTCTTCATTGCTCACGATTCCTAATGCTTGGTAGATATAAGCAAACGTTGATAAAATCTCTGGTTTTCCATCGATAATAGCAACATCGTGTTCAAAATGAGCACTTGGTTTTCCGTCAGCGGTAGTGATTGTCCAACCGTCTTTGTGCTGTTTGATGTTTCTGGTTCCCATGTTTATCATCGGTTCGATAGCTACAACCATTCCTTCGATTAAAAGTTTACCGCGACCACGTTTTCCGTAGTTTGGCATTTCGGGATCTTCATGCATTTTTTGTCCAACACCGTGACCTACCAATTCACGAACCACGCCATAACCGTGTGCTTCTGTATATTTTTGAATTGCGTTTCCAACATCTTCAACACGGTTTCCAACACGCAATTCGCGGATTCCAACGTATAAAGATTCTTTGGTTACTTGAAGTAATTTTCTCGTTTCTGGAGCAACATCACCAATTTCAAAAGAGTAAGCGTGATCTCCATGAAAACCATTTTTGTAAGCACCACAATCAACCGAAATAACATCACCACTTTCTAATGGTTTGTTGTTCGGAATTCCGTGTACTACCTGAGAATTTGGACTCATACATAATGAGTTTGGAAAGTCATATAATCCAAGGAAACTTGGTACAGCTCCATGGTCACGAATAAATTCTTCGGCTCTTTTGTCTAAATATAAAGTGGTAACTCCTTCTTTTATTTCAGAAGCAATCATTCCTAATGTTTTTGATACGATTAAAGCACTTTCGCGCATTAATTCTATTTCCTCACGGGTTTTTTGAATAATCATGTTTTCGAATTTTCAGAGTGCAAAAATACACTTTTAAAATTATTTCTTAAAGGTTGGCTTTGTTTTAATTTTTAGAAATTGTAGTATTTTAAATGCTTAAATTAGCTAATAAATTATTTTGACACATTATGGAATCAACTATAGGACAGGAAAATAGCAAAAAAGAGCAGGATTTGATTAAAATGAAGAGAAGTGCATTGGTTCTTTTAGGATTTGCTGTTGTTCTTTTTGTTTTTGCTAATGTCTATGATATGGGTTGGTTGAAAGCTTTGAGTGAAGCGGCAATGGTTGGAGGTATTGCTGATTGGTTTGCTGTAGTGGCTTTGTTCAGGCATCCGTTGGGAATTCCGATACCGCATACGGCTTTAATCCCTAGTAATAAAGATAAAATAGGTGAGAATTTAGGGGGTTTTGTCTCTGAGGAATTTTTGACTCGTGAAAAATTAGAAGTAAAAATTGAACAATTTAATGTCGCACAGAAAGTTTCGGATTGGTTAATTGATGAAAAAAACGCAACTCTTGTTACTGATTTAATTGTTGTGAACGTGATTCCCAGAGTTTTAAAAACGATAGATGATGAGCAGGTGAAGCATTTTATTCAAACTCAATTCAAACTCAAATTGGATAAAGTAAATTTTGCAGAATGGATTGCTCTTGGTTTGAAGTCTTTGGCGAAAAGCGAAAAACAGGAAGTATTAGTAACCAATGTTTTGAAAACACTGATTGATGAGCTGGAAAATAATAAACACCTGATAGAAGATAAGGTGAAAAGTTCTACTCCCTTTCTTTCTTTTGGTTTGGTCGATAAAAAAATTGCAGAAGGTGTTTTTAATGGATTGTATGATTTTCTAGTGCAAGCCAGTCATCAAGACAGCGAGATTAGGAAAAAAGTTAACGATTATGTGATGCGCTTTATAACCGAGTTAGGAGAATCATCAGAAATGCAACAAAAAGTTAATGATTTGGTTATTGGTTTTTCCCAAAAAGAAGAAGTTCAGGATTATATTACTGGTATTTGGGTGGAAATAAAAACAGCTATTGATAATGATTTAGCGCTTAAAGAAGATTCATCTATTAAAAAAAGTATTACTAATATGATTAAGAGTTTTGGTAGAGGAATACAGGAGGATACTGTATTAATGACTAAAATTAATGATTTCGTCAAAAACGATGTTCTGTCAGTACTTATTAATAATAAAAAAATGATAGGCGATTTAATTTCTTCTACAGTAAAAAGTTGGGATACTGATGAAGTCGCCAAAAAGCTAGAACTTGAAATAGGAGGAGATCTTCAATTTATTAGGATTAATGGAACTCTTGTTGGTGGTCTAGTAGGGCTTTTAATTTATGCTTTCGAATGTATTTTGCAACAATTTGTTTAAAGGTTAGATTTAAAGCAAAAAAAAGAGGCTATCTAGTATTTAGATAGCCTCAATTATATAAATGAATTTTGTTTTCTATAATAAAGAATGACAAGTCATTGCTGCTGGTTGCTCAATTCCCATCAAAGCAAGAATAGTAGGGGCAATGTCTCCTAAAACTCCATTGTTGATGTTTTTTAAATCTTTGTCAACTAAAATAATTGGCACAGGATTTGTAGTGTGAGCCGTGTTTGGGGAACCATCAGGGTTAATCATTGTTTCACAGTTACCGTGATCCGCAATTATAATCGTGGTGTAGTCATTGGTCAAAGCAGCTTCAACTACTTCTTTTACACAAGCATCAACAGCTTCACAAGCTTTGATAGCTGCGCTCATTATACCTGTATGTCCAACCATATCTCCGTTGGCAAAATTTAAACAAACAAAATCTACTTCTCCTTTGTTTAATTCAGGAACTAGAGCATCTTTTAATTCAAATGCACTCATTTCTGGTTGTAAATCGTAAGTTGCTACTTTTGGAGAATTTCTTAGGATTCTGCTTTCGCCTTCAAAAGGAGTTTCTTGACCTCCTGAGAAAAAGAAAGTAACGTGTGGATACTTTTCAGTTTCTGCAATACGAATTTGTTTTTTGTTTGCTTTTTCTAAAACTTCTCCTAATGTTTCAGTGATGTTATCTTTGTTATAGACTACTTTTACATTTTGATAAGTTTCATCATAATTGGTTAGCGTAACATAGTACAAGTTTAATTTGTGCATGTTTTGCTCGTGGAAATCTTTTTGAGAAAGCGCTTCGGTCAACTCACGTCCTCTATCAGTTCTAAAATTGAAGAAAATAACGACGTCATCTTCTTTAATAGTAGCAAGAGGTTGATTGTCTGTGTCAACCATTATTATTGGATGAATAAACTCATCAGTTACATTGTTTTTGTAGCTTTCTTTCACGCTGGCTACAGCATCTGTAGAGTGAGTTCCTTCACCATTAACAACAGCATCGTAAGCCAGTTTTACTCTTTCCCAACGTTTGTCTCTATCCATTGCGTAATAACGACCTGTAATAGAAGCTAATTTTACAGTAGTATTTGAGATGTAGTCTTCTAAATCCTGAACGTATTTTTTACCAGATTTTGGATCTACGTCACGACCATCTGTAAAGGCATGTACAAATACATTGTCTAAACCATAAGCTTGAGTAGCATCTATTAATCCACGTAAATGAGAAGTGTGAGAGTGAACTCCACCATCAGAAAGTAAACCTAAAAAGTGTATTTTTTTATTGTTTTGTTTGGCATATTCAAAAGCGTCGTTAAGCACTTGTTCTTTAGCCAATGTTTTGTGTTCAACAGCAAGGTTAATTTTTGCTAAATCTTGGTAAACAATTCTTCCAGCTCCAAGATTCATGTGACCTACTTCGCTGTTTCCCATTTGCCCTTCAGGAAGACCAACATTTAAACCGTCAGTACGAAGTTGTGCGCTAGGGTATTTTGTATAAAGACTATTTATAAACGGAACATTTGCATTATCAATTGCAGAAACTTTAGGGTCAGGAGATTTTCCCCAACCGTCTAAAATCATTAAAATTACTTTTTTGTTCATGGTATGAAATTTTTTGCAAAGATAAAGCTTTCGTAAAAAATAGAAGTTAGTCAAAACCACTATTATACATAAAAAATAGAAGTACAACAAAAACTTAAAATTGTGTTGTAAAAAGTGAGTTTTTCTGAAAAAAATGCAAAAAAAAACCTCAAAAAGCTACTGCTTTGATTTAGCTTTTTGAGGACAATTTTATCCAGAAAACAATAGGGGTTTTATGTTTCTGTTATAATATGTTTTTTACTTGGTTGTAATCTATAAAATACTTTAAACTAACTGATAAAACGTGACTTAGATCTTTGTTGTTGAGTAAGCTAGTATAGTTGTTTCCAAAATCTTTATTGATTAAATTGTCATATTTTGCGGCATTATTTCTGTACAAAATAGTTAATTGACTCCCAGGGGCAAACCACCAATTATAGGACAAGTCTAAATTCCAAGTGTTTAAATTTTGATTTTGGTTTTCGGTATAGGTGTCATTAGGAGAAAGTCTTCCATTGTCTTCTAGATTATAGAAGTTTAGATTCTCGGTATATGACCAATAATAACGAGCCGAAAGGTTAAAATTCATTTTGCTATTCAACGAATATTTTCCATTAAGGGTGTTTGTGTAAGTGATTACATTTCTATTTGCATAGATTATAGCATCGGAAGGTAAAGTATCATTATTAGATCCACTGTCTACAAAACCTTTATTATTATTTTGACGTAAAAAATTAAAATCATAATACAATGCTAAATGGTCATTGAAACGATATCTAGGTCCGATGTAAAGACCATAGGACATTCTTTTAGGTTCACCAAACAGTGCTATTGAAGGATTTAAATCAATTGCGAATTTGTTATTGTAATTTGTCGAAATCTCAAACCAGCTTCCAAATCGCGTTGGGTCAATACTATAGAGACCGTCAGTTCTGGGTTCATAATAATTGTAGTTTTCAAATGGTCTATAATCAAATCCAAAACCTACATAATGATTCTTTTTTGTGTTTGAATTGACATTAAGATTGATTTGGTTAGATTGAATTTTATTAGTTTCTTTTTGAAATTGTGTGTTGACGTTAATATTAGTATTGAAAGAATTGAAAATTTTAGTTGGATTAAGAATTCTATAACTAGTATTTCCGTAAAAGCTGTAATAATTAGTCTCAAAATTAATTCCTAAGTCGTTATTATCGAATCCTTTAGTAACTAAGTTAGTTCCTGTGCTATATCGGTATTTACCACTGGTTTCTGCAAAATTTAATGTAGTATTGATTCCTTCTTTCTTGTTTTCAATGTCATTTACATAACTGTATTCAAAATTTCCAGATAAATTATAAGTGTTTTTTACAGTATTTAAATCCCAAACTAAAGCGGAAACGTTTCCATCTCTGAAAGAGCCATCTCTCGTAACATTGGTGTTTACAAATGAAGCTGAGGAATTTTTATGAAAACGCTGGTCAAGTACTATTACATTATAATTGGTTAGCGGTTCTACTAAAACTTGACGAGTTTCTTGGGTAATAGTGTCTCTAATAGTCGCATAAGTTTTTTTAGTTACAGCGTTGAGGTATCCAATTCCTAGTCCACCTTTTGTTCTACCCGAAATTTTGGTTGCATTGTAAAGATCAACATTAGCAAGATTTTCGATTATTTCTTCATTAGTTGCCATTTTTGGGGAATAAGATGGAGGACCACCAATTCTTCTAGAATAGAATAGATTTCCTTTACTAAACAAGTCGGTTCCTTCTGTAAAAAAGCCTCTGTTTTCATTAAATTGTTGTTCGAAAGGACTTAAATTCAAGATTCGATCATCATATTTGGTTTGTCCAAAATCAGGAATGAGCATGGCGTCTAATGTAAAAGCATCGTTAATACCATATTTAATATCCAGACCTCCTTTTAATTCACCATACGTTTTTTGATTGGCATTGGCATAAGTATAGAATGAGGCATATGGTAAAAAGAAGAGTCTGGTTGGTGTTTTTATATTCTCAATACCAGTCATAGTTCCATTTTGTTGGGTAATTGTACCAATTTTTGAATCGATAAAATTCCAAGAATATTTTTGACGGTCTCTTCGTATTTCTCTAAAAAAGTTCATACCCCAAGTTTGTATTTTTTCATTGGAAAAACGCAATGCTGCATAAGGAATCCGCATTTCTACAATCCAGCCAAATGAAGTTATGAGTGCTTTACTTTCCCAAACGGCATCCCATGAATAGTCTTCTCCATTGTTATCTGTTGCTAAACAATCGGCTTGACCATCAGCAGCATTAACAAAAAACTCAAAATTTTGTTGCCCATCATTATATCCATTAATAAAAACACCAAAGAAATCGGCTGTTCCAAATTCGTCCCTTTTATTTATTTCTTTTAAAATTTTATTGGGTTCATTGTCATACATTAATGCACTAATATATATGGCCTCATTGTCGTATAGAACACGAACTTCGGTTCTTTTATTATTATCAACAGTTTTGCCGTTGTCGGGTTGAAACATTATGAAATCTGTGGCAATTGGTGTCGATTGCCAAATGGCTTCGTCTAGTTTACCATCTAATGTTATTTTTTCGGATGTGAATTTTGTCTGCAAAGATTTTTTTTGCCCATATATTAGAGTACAGAATAATAATAAATATATGTAATAATGCTTTTTCATGGAATCGATGGTTTATCATATCAGATTTTTTTATTTAATTAGATAAAAAAATAAAAGGCGATATTAAGAATAGACTATCGAATTTATTTAATGTTACATTTTTGGTAAGAAATGTTTAAAATTTGTTTTTTATAACATTATAATCAATGTAGTAGCGTAAACTAATAGAAAAAATATTAGTTAAGTTACTGTTGAAAATATTAGATAAGTTGTTTGAAAGATTTTTTTCTACTTGATTTGTTTGTTCTAAACCGTAATTGCGGTATAGTATAATCATTTCACTGCCAGGGGCAAACCACCATGAATATGATAAATCTAAATTCCAAGAGTTGAAATTTTTGTTTTTATTTAGATTGTAAGTTGTATTTGGAGTTAAGTTTCCATTGTCTTGTAAAGTAAAAAATTCATGATTGTCTGCATAGGACCAATAATAACGGACATCAAGATTTAAAGCCATTTTATTCGTTAGTGCAAATTTTCCAGTAACTACATTTGAAAGAATTTCTCTGTTTCTTTCTGCAAAAAAAATGTCTGTATCGTCATAGTCAACATATCCTCTGTCGTTTTTTTTGTTTGTATAATCGAAAGCATATTCTAATGAGAATTGATTGCTGAATCGGTATTTTGGTTTTATATAGATATCATAAATTTGTCTATTCTCTTCATCATATTTTTCATAAGCAACTGTTGCATCTATTGTAAATTTATGGTTTCTGTTCCATTCAAACGCAAAGTAGGAAGATGCTCTTTTGGGAATATATACATAACGACCATTAACACGAGGCTCGTAAAAATCATACGATTCTTGAGGTTTATACAATATTGAAAATTCATAATAAGTGTTGTTTAAAGACGAAGCTCCAATGGTTGCATTTAGGTAATCTTCTTGAATTTTGCCTGTCGTATTTTGAATTTCTAAATTGGATCCTAATGTTATTTTAAAGCTATTAAAAATTGAAGTAGGATTAAGAATTCGATAACTTATATTGCCAGAAGCTGCATGATAGTTGGTGTAATAAATTAATCCAAGATCATTGACATCATAATCTTCGGAAATATATTTTCCAGAAACTTCATATCGAATTTTGCCACTTGTTTTTTCAAAGTTCAATGCCGTTTTGTAACCGTTATAATCTTCGTAAGTGTTTATTGTACTGTATTTAAAGTCTCCGTTTAAACTGTAGCTATTTTTTTTTGTATTTAAGTCAAATAAAAGCCCCGATACATTAGCGTCTCTAAAGTTGCCGTTACGAATAGTGTTCGTATTTATAAAGGTAACAGATGAATTTTGGTTAAAACGCTGGTCCAATACTACTATATTATAATTGGTAAGCGGTTCAATTACTTCTTTTCTTGTGGCAGAAGTTATAGTGTCTTTTATTTTTGCAGACGTTTTTTCAGTTATGGCATTCAAAAAACCTATTCCTAGGCCTTTTTTGGTGCGACCAGATATTTTAATAGCGTTGAGTAAGTCTACTGTACTTGGGTAATCTGTGATTTCTTCATTTTTTTCAAGAATAGGTTCTGTACTAGGAAAGCCTCCTATTCTTCTTGAATAGAATAAGTTTCCTTTAGAAAAGAGTTCAGTTCCTTCGGTAAAAAATGGTCTGTTTTCATCTAATTTTTGTTCGAATGGTTCAAGGTTTAAAATGGCATTGTCAAACTTAGTCTGACCAAAATCGGGAACCAAAATTGCATCAAGTGTAAAAGCATCGTTAATGCCATATTTAATATCTAAACCACCTTTAAAGGTGTTGTCTGATTGTGTATCATCTTTTTGATTATAAAAGGAAGCGTATGGAATGAAGAACAATCGGGTAGGAGTTTTAATGTTTTCTATTCCCTCTAATAATCCATTTTGTGTGAGTTCAGCTCCAATTTTAGTATCAATTAGATTCCAAGAGTAAATTTGAACATCACGTTCTATGTTTCTAAGAAAATTGATACCCCAAGTTTGCTTGTTTGAATTTGGAAATCGTATTGCTGCATATGGAATTTTTATTTCTACATTCCACCCTTTATCTGTTAGCACTGCCTTGCTGTCCCAGATAGCATCCCATGAAAAATCTTTATAGTCTTCAGTTGCCACACAGTCTAATTGTACACCAGCTGCTGTGACATAAAATCTAAAATCTTGTTGCCCATCATTAAAGCCATTTATGAATACCGAAAAATAATCACTAACCCCAAAAATATCTCTATTGGTGATTTCTTTTTTTATTTTGTTAGTTTGATCATCAAGCATAACAGCTGCTATATAAATAGCATCATTATCATATATGATTTTTACTATAGTTTTTTTATTTTCATTTATAGCTTTGCCATTGTCAGGCTGGTACATGACAAAATCGGTTGCTATTTCTGCAAACTCCCAGGCTTCTTCGTTTAGTTTTCCATCAATTGAAATCCTTGAAGTAATAGAATTCGTATGAATAATTTTCTTTTGACTATACAGTTTGATACCACATAGAATTATTAAAAAAACAAGAAAATTACGAGGGATAATCATAAAAAGCGGTGGTTTGTAACAAAAATAGAAAATTTTATTATAAAAGTGTCGTTTTGATTGTAAATGTTTTAGATGTAAAAGCCGACAAAGTGTTAAAATATATCGATAAAATACATTTTATTTTTTGATAAGTGATTATTATTTGTATTTTTGGAGCCCCTAATTAATTATAATGAATAGATATACAGTGGTTTATAAGTCAATTATTGCGTCGATTATTGTTTTTGTTTTGTTTGCATTTACAGGAAATTTAATAAACACAAATAAAAATATTACAAAAAAAGAAATTGTTTCGGGTTTAAAATCTAATATAGACACCAAAGTCGAAATGGTTTACAATGCTTTGCAAGCAAATCAATTTGAATTACCAAAAGAGGAGTGTTTTGTTGAAGCTCTGAAAGGATTTTATTCATTGAAAGAAAGAGGGATAGTCAAAAGTAATGTGCTAACCCTTGTTGATTTTAGCTTATCATCTAATGCAAAACGTCTTTGGATTATTGATTTATCAAGTAATATAGTTTTGTTTCAGACCTTAGTCGCTCATGGAAGAAATACAGGAGAGGAGTTCGCTAATAATTTTTCAAATACACCAGAATCTTTCAAAAGTAGTTTAGGCTTCTATGTAACTGGAGAAGTTTATAATGGTAAACACGGGATTTCTCTAAAGTTAGATGGTTTGGAAAAAGGTTTAAATGATAACGCCCGTAATAGAGCTGTTGTTTTACATGGTGCTGATTATGTTTCGGAATCTTTTATAAAAGACCACAAAAGACTTGGAAGAAGCCAAGGATGTCCAGCTGTTCCAGTTGCATGTGTTTCGGAGATTATTACAATGATTAAAGGACAGTCTTGTTTGTATATTTATCATCCTTCAATTAATAATTCAAAACAAAATAAGTTAGTTTCGTAATTGAGTATATAGATCGGCATCCAAATTATAAATGTCGTTTCTGAAAATTAATTCGTTATCTTCACTCCACGCTGTCCAATACCAAAGGTATATTGCATAGCGTTTTTTTATGCCTATAAAAAGAGTCTCTTTCGTTGCAACAATCGAGTCTATTTTTTCCTTTGAATACTGTTTAGGGTTGTCTAAAAGTAGTTGAACTAATTCTAATGGTTCTTGAATTCGTACACACCCCGAGCTTAAAGATCGATTATTTCGTTCAAATAAATTACGATGATTTGTGTCGTGTAGGTATACACTATGATGATTAGGGAAGTTTATTTTAACAACCCCTAATGAGTTGTAATAGCCAGGTTGTTGTACATAACGATAGCCGTTGGGTCTTTTTTCATTCCATTTATGAGGATCAACTTTATTGTTTTTATAATCATAAATGGCAATGCCTTTATTGTTTAAAGAATTTCGGTCTTTGGTTAGTTCGGGAATAATATCTTCCTTTAAAATAGTTGGGGGTACAGTCCATGTGGGATTGAATACAACAGTTTGTAATACTGAAGTTAGAACAGGTGTTTTTCTCTTGATTTTCCCTATGACAATACGCTTACTCATAACTACATTCTGATCTTCCACTACGTTTAGGCTGTAATTAGGAATGTTAATTAGGATGTAATTTTTGTCAAATGATTTTGTAAACCATCTCCAGCGCTCCAGATTAGCAATAATTTGATGTTTTCTATCTTCTTTGGTGAAATTTAATGCTATTAGAGTTGTCTTCCCTATAATTCCATCAGAAATTAATCCATGACGAATTTGGAATTTTTTGACTGCTTTGACTGTTTCTTTGTCGTAAAGGTAAGTTATACTGTCATTGCTTTCTAAATCTTTCCAATATAGTAGTTTTTTCTTTAAGATAATTATAGCAGCATTGGAGACACCTGGTTCTATTTTTTCATCAGAAACAATAGGTTCTGTTTTGTCTTCTGGAAATTCATTAATGAGTTGTAGTGCTTTGATTAATTTTTGGTATGTCAATGCTTTTGGTTGACATTTTTCTATTTCGCTTACTAAAGAGTCTTTTTCTAAGGCACTATTTAGGATGGATTTAGTGTCTAAGGGTTTAATGTTTAAATCCCAATTGGTGTACAGTTCTCTTGGGTTGAGTTTTCCGTTGCGAAGGTGAGTAAGGTATTTTTGAAAGTTATACGTAAGTAATAAATCATAGTTTACTCGCTCGGATTCATCCAAATCTATAAATTTTTTCTCTAATTCCTGCAGTTTGGAAATATTGTAATCTGACGGATTTAGCCCTTCGGTTTCACAATTTTTAATTGTTTCAAGGATTGTTTTTCTATTTTTTTCAGATTGCCATACGGTTTGGTTGTTTCTGGAATTGTAAAAATCGACGAGTGATTTGCTTTTATAAGGACTTAATAATTCAGTATCAATATCAATAATCTCACCTTCTTTAGTGTCTGAGTTGGAAATTTTGAAGGTATCGAAGTTTATTATCGGTTGTTTTTTGCAACTTAGAAGTGTGAGTAAGACAATAAATAAGTAAAGTTTATTCATTTCTTTTGGTTTCATTTTTTAAATCTTTAAAGTAATATTTGTTTATCGTTGAATTGATTATCTATTGCAAAGATGCTATTAATATTTTTAAATATTGAAGTAATTCCTACTAATTTGATGTTTTTGCATGATACTAAATATTGTGTGTTAAGCAAATTATTACTTTGAAATCCCTGTTTTTAATCAGTTTTCCTATTTATGATGGTGCTTTTTTTGTTCTGAATAGTAGTCTAAGGCGTATATTTATTTAATATTTTACACGAGTATAAAGAAAAATAAAAGTATAACTTTTTAGTTTTAAAATGGTTGTAGATATTATTAAAAAATGTCAATTTATTTTTTAAAAAAAATTTGCAAATAACTGTTTTTATTATTTATCTTTGCACCTCAGTAATGCGAAAGTAGCTCAGTTGGTAGAGCTCCAGCCTTCCAAGCTGGTTGTCGCGAGTTCGAGCCTCGTCTTTCGCTCTAAAATCAATTTTTTTTTTTTGATTTAAAGGTAAATTTAATGATTAATGCGAAAGTAGCTCAGTTGGTAGAGCTCCAGCCTTCCAAGCTGGTTGTCGCGAGTTCGAGCCTCGTCTTTCGCTCCAAAACCTCAAATTTTATTTGAGGTTTTTTTTTGCTCTAAATTTAAAATAAGCCTACTCATTCAAAATAAAAAAAAGAGGTAGTATAACAATACTACCTCTTTTCGTAAATGCTATTTTAAAAAGAATTAATCTCTCATCTTGCTTTTTGCTTCTTTTTGTAAATCTGTAAAATTCTCTTTACCTATAGAAACACCAACACCTTGAATAGTTCCTCCTTTAAAAGTACCTGGAGTTTTGTATTCTTTACTCACAGCATCACCACTATCAAAACCTACACAAAGTCCGTCTCCAGAAAGTGTAAATTTACCTGGTTGCGTTTTCATTGGCCCTTCTGCAACAACTTGATCATTGATGTATAATTTCATTTTACCAATTTGTTCGCCAAGTTCCCCTGTTTTTTCTCTGATAAATTCCATACCAAGAGTGTATTTACCAGGTTTTAATTCAGTTGAAGAAACAAATCTTTGTTCTGGTTGGATTCCTAAGAAATTATAAACGTAATTCAGTTTTTTGTCTTTTATGAATAATGCATGTCCACCAAAACGAGAACCGTGAGCAAAAATTACTCCAGATGCATTCGCATCTTTAATTTCAACATCACCAATAATTTTGAATGAACGTCCTCTTACATTTACAGCTACACCTTCTGGTACTGCTGAAGTTCCAGGATAATAAATATATTTCTCACGAGGAGCTTCTTCAGAAGGTCTTTCTAAACCTATTATTTCAATAGCTGTTCTATCATCTAATGGTAATACTAAGTTTTTATCCGCTTCATCCATCCATGCTGCGATTAACTCTTTTAATTTATCAGGGTTTTTTGCTGCTAAATTAGTTGATTCAGAACGGTCAACATTTGTGTTGTACAATTCCCATTGGTCTTTGTCAAAATGTCCTTTACCTGTTAATGGAGCATGAACTGCAACAGCTTTCCATCCATCTTTCCATATCGCACGAGAACCTAACATCGCATAATATTGAATGTGTTTTTCTGTTGGAGCGTCTGGTTTAGCATCAAAACTATATTTCATAGATACTCCAGAAAGTGGATATTGTCCAACGCCATTATGTACTTTTGGCATTTCAAGACCACAAATTTCTAAGATAGTAGGAACAATATCTGTTGAGTGATGGTATTGATTACGCATTTCGCCTTTAGCTTTAATTCCTTTTGGCCATGAAATCACCAATGGATCACAAGTACCGCCTGCATACTCACTATATCTTTTAAACATTTTATATGGAGTTGAAAATGCAGCAGCCCATCCTGTTGGATAATGCTCGTATGTATCAGGACCTCCTAATTTGTCTATTAGTTTTAAATTCTCAGCCAATTCATCAGGATATCCGTTAAAGAATTTATTCTCGTTTACAGATCCGTTTGGAGAACCTTCACCAGAAGCACCATTATCAGCCGCATAAATTATAACAGTATTTTCTAACTGACCAGTTTGTTCTAAATAATCAATTACTCTACCTACTTGAGCATCTGTATACTCTGAGAAACCTGCATATACCTCAGCAAGTTTAGAAAATAATTTTTTCTCTTCCGGTTTAAGTTTGTCCCAAGGACGAACAAAATCTCCTTCATTTGCAATTTCTTTAGGTAAGAAATTAAATTCTGTCAATTTAGTATCTTTTGGCAAAACACCTTTTGCAATCATTCTAGGTAAAACCCATTTGCGATAAGCATCATATCCATCATCAAATTTGCCTTTGTATTTGTCTATATACTCTTGTGGCGCGTGATGTGGTGCATGATTAGCTCCAGGACAATACCATAAAAACCATGGCTTTGATGGATTTGTTGCTTTTTGGTCTCTAATATATTCTATCGATTTATCTGCTAAATCTTTAGATAAGTGATAGCCTTCTTCTGGGCTGTAAGGAGGTTCAATAAAGTGATTGTCTTCTACTAAATCAGGATACCATTGGTTAGTTTCTCCTCCAAGAAACCCATAATAACGATCAAAACCCAACTGAGTTGGCCATTGTTTACGGCTCGCTCCAGAGGCGACATCTTGCTCTGGCACGTTGTGATCTTTTCCTATCCAAAAAGTACTCCAGCCATTTTCTTGCAACACTTGACCAATAGTTTCGCATTGCTCTGGAATACGCCCGTGAGCTCCAGGAAATCCATTTGCTGTTTCTGTAATAGCGGCATTACCTGTTAAGTGATGATTTCTCCCTGTTAATAATGTTGATCTGGTTGGTGAACACAATGCTGTAGTATGCCATTGTGTATATGTTAAACCATTATCTGCCAATTTTTGTAATGTAGGCATATTAATTCCACCTCCATAAGGAGACCATGCTGCTTGTCCAGTGTCGTCATATAAAACAAAAAGAACATTAGGTGCTCCTTCGGGTGCTTTTTTAGGTGTGTAAGGAGCCCAATCAGCTTTGGAATCTCTAACATCTAGTTGAATAACTCCATGAAAATTTTCTTTTCTAACCTCTCTAGGATCGGCTTGTGCGTTTGCTTTTTGCGTAACATTGACCAAAAAGCATGCTAAAACCATTAAAGAGGTTTTTTTTAGCAATAAATGTTTAATCGTCTTCATTTTGAAAGTTTTTAAATGTTTACTAAAGTTTTTAAATTTATTAGCCTCTAAATTTATTTTCATATGAAGATGAAATGTGCTTACATATTTAAATAAAATTCAAGTCCTATAAAAGAAAATGCTTACTAATTTAAGTAATAAACTTTAAAGTCAATCATAAAAATGACTATTAATTGTATTTGTGGTCGTTTATGAAGAAATGTTTAATATTCTGTTATATAATTGTTTATAATGAAATAATTCATAACTTATTTTGTTGGTTTAAAATTTTGTATTTGTTTTCTTTCTTATTTTAAGGTGCTTAAGTCACTGCCACTTTCTAATTCTTCGGGTAATTGATTTTGTTTAAAAAGACGTGCTTGTAAATTTCCTTTTAGTGTAATTTTTTGCCCTTTTACCTCTAGCCAGCTTCCTTCTCGAAGACCTAATACAGGTAATGAATTGAAAGCATGAAATTCTTTTATTCTTGTTTCTCTAGTTTCTCCCATGTGCTTGGATTGATTATCGGCGTCCAAATAATGTGGGTTCAAATTGAAAGGTAATAATCCTAAGGTTTGAAAATTCGGGGGATAGACAATAGGCATGTCATTGGTGGTTTGCATTGTTAATCCGCAAATGTTACTGCCTGCACTGGTTCCTAAATAGGGGGTGCCAGATTTTACAGTATCTGCGAGTACATTCATCAGATCATTTTTATAAAGTTGGGAAACTAATAGGAAAGTATTGCCTCCTCCTGTAAAAAAACCTTCAGCTTTTTGGATGGCTTCTTTTTGGTTCTCATAAGTATGAATGCCCTTTAAAACAATATTTATTTTAGCAAAAGCCGTTGCAGCCTTAGAGGTATAATCGTCATGAGTGATCCCTCCTGGTCTGGCAAATGGTATAAATAATATGGTTTTGCAACCTTTAAAATGCAATTGTAGTTCAGGTAATAAATACTCCAAATAGTCTCCATCATACAAAGTTGAAGTGCTGGCAATAATGCAATTTTTCATTTATTTTATGTCAAAAGTTCTACGTAAAGATATAAAATGATTGGTTTTTAATTTATTAGGGGCAGTGTTTTAATTAACAAACTTTTACAAATGTCTTAGTAATTAATTTGGAGAGGTTTGAGATACTTTTACGTTTTAAAAATGAAGTTGCAATGAAGATTTTTTAAAAGATAACCATTAACAGATTGCTCGTGAGGAATAATTTTACTTTTTTATTTATTCATTTTTTTATAGTTCAGTTTGTCATTGCTCAAGTGAGTGTTGAGAAATTGGTGAATGGGCAGGTAACTACAAATAGTATTTCTCCATTAGAGGGTATCAATATCACGAATACTTCTAGTAAAATTATGGTGGTTTCGGATTCGTATGGACATTTTACGATTCAGGCCAAAGAGGGAGAGATTCTTAGTTTTTCGGCTGTTAATTATGAGCCTTTGAGGAAATTTATAAGTAAAGGAGAATTTGCTATTGGAATAGTTGCTGTTGATCTGACTCCAAAAAGCATTGAATTGAATGAAGTAGTTGTGAATAAAAATTCAAATATAAGTGCTGAGAATTTAGGTATAATTCCAAAAGATCAAGTCAAGTTGACTACAGCAGAAAGAAGATTGCAAACTGCGGGTGATTTTAAACCCATACATCTATTAGGTCTTTTGGGTGGTTTTTTGGCTGTGGATCCTATTTTGAATGCTATAAATGGGAGAACCAAAATGCTAAAAAAAGAGCTTTCTATTGAGAAAAAGGAATTTTTGATGGTAAAGTTGGAGAATTTATTTGAAGATAAATATTATATACAAACCTTGAAAATCCCTGAAGAGTTAATTAAGGGATTCCAGTATTATTGTATTGATGATCCTGATTTTGTTAGGTCTTTAAACGATAAAAACAAAACGATGAGTATGTTTTTGATAGTAGGATTGGCTTCGGAGTTTAATAAAAATCAAAAGGATGGTGAGAATTAGTGAAATAAAAATATGTGTCACGAAAATTAATACAATAGGTAAATGAAAAATAATTTAATTGTTTTGTTTGTCTTCTTAGGGCAATGTCAATTATTGATAGCCCAAAATAATGTTGAAAAAAATATCATAGGGAGTGTTGTTTTGGATTCAACAAAGCTGGAAGGGATTAGTGTGATTAATTGTATGAATAAAATGATGGCTGTTACTGATAAAGAGGGCTGTTTTTCTATTCGGGCTAAAGAAGGTGATGTTCTAAATTTTTCGGGAATTGATTATAAATACTTGAAAAGGTATGTTTATAGGAATGAGTATCATTCTGGAACTATGGAAGTAAATATGATTTTTAATAGTGTTGAATTGGATGAGGTGATTATAAATAAAGATGCTAATATAACTGCCGAAAATTTGGGAATAATTTCACGGCAACAAAAAAAGTTTACTCCGCAAGAGAGAAAATTATATTCTAATTCTGGTGGAATTATGGGTTTGTATAGTGCGCTATCAGGAGAAAGACATTTTCTTAAAATGAATGTCGAAACGGAAAAGAAAGAGATGTTGATGAAAAAGCTGGAGTATTTGTTTCCTAATAAATATTATACAAAAACGCTAAAGATTCCAGTGGAACTCATCAAAGGATTTCAATATTATTGTGTAGAAAATTCTGAATTTGCAAAATCATTGAATGGTAAAAATAAATCAATGAGTTTGTTTTTGATGACTGACCTAGCTACTATTTATAATCAAAACAGAGTGGGTAACTAGTGATTTTTTGTATACAATTGATATTGTTTTTTTTGAATAAAATTATTCTTTTGGTTATTTAAAAGGTTAAAAGTCAGTAAGTAGTGTTTTTCCGTGTCAAAAGCTTACTTTTATTTGATGTTCTCTTTAAAAAATAATTGATTTACTTAAACTTAAGTTTTAAATAAAGTTGTAATTTTAATAAGTAATAAAACGTAGTTTTAATTATTGAAATTCCTATAATTTATAATCTCTTAAGTAGTTGTTAATGAAAAGTATATTGAAAATATTGATTTTGTTTTTAAGTTGTCAGTTTTGTTTTGGCCAAATGCTAACTCGAAAAACATTACATGGAAGAGTAGTAAATGATTCTACTGCGATAGAAAATGGCTTGGTTTTTAATATAAATGCAAAAACTGGTGATTTAATCGATAGCAAAGGAGCGTTTAGTATTTTGGCAAAAGCTAATGATACTCTACTTGTAACCAGTTTGGGATTTAAAAGTGAAAAAATTGTGCTTTCGGCAGCAGATGTCAATTCTTCTTTTTATAAAATAAAATTGCATGCTGTAGCTAATGAATTGCTTACAGTTGTTGTTTATGCTAAACATGTTCCTCATCCTGAATTTGGTAATACTCAAAAAATTGTAGACACACAATATTTTGATGATAAGCAATCCACTCCGGATAATCCACTTATGATACCTTCTGGGACAGGGAATCCAAATTCTATGGATGTAATTCGTGTCTATAATAAGATATTTAAACACTTATTCAAAAATAACCCAGAGAAATCAGATTTTGTTACAGATGTAAGTTTTACAAATGTTGCTATACACAGTGTTAGTTATTCTTTTTTTACTGATAAATTGAAAATCAAAGACGATCAAATCGGACTGTTTTTATTGTATTGTGAAAATGACCCCAAATCCAGAGATTTTCTTGACCCTAGTCAACAATTTGAGATTATGGATTTTTTAATTAATAAATACGATGCATTCAAACATATTGCTTCGGTAGAAAAATGAAAAGAAGAATAGTTACGGTTTTTTTATTGGTATTTGTCTTTTCGATGAGCAGTTTTGGTATGCATAAATTTTACATGGCAATTTACCAAATCAATTATGTGCCTGAAAAGAAAATGCTTCAGGTTACCTCTCGCATTTTTGTAGATGATCTTGATAAAGCATTAGAAAAGAAATACAATAAAAAGTTTTTTTTTGGAACCAATAAAGAAACTGTTGAATCGTTAGAATTACTAAAAAAATATCTAGCTGAGAATTTTTCTTTAAAAGTTAATGGGCAATCAAAGGCATTGAATTTACTAAGTAAAGAAATGGACGGCGATGTATTGGTTTGCTACCTAAGTAGTAAAGATATTTCGAAAGTAAATACACTTGAGATTTATAATTCTGTATTAATTGAATGTTTTGAAGAACAACAGAACATCGTACATGTAACGGCATTTAATGTAAAAAAAAGTTTTCTTTTTACAGAATCATCTACTAAGCAAGTGTTAAAATATTGATGATTAGTAACAATTTTGCTAAAAATTGTTATTTTCACCGTTTAAAAACAACTCTAGCTTTAGTTCATGAGAAAATTTTCACTTTTATTTATTCTTCCAACTGTTTTATTGGCACAAGAAAAAGTAGTTATTCCAACTGTTAAACAGCAAGGTAAATACGATACTAACAAATTTAGTCAAATGTATGATTTATTGGCAACGCCCAATATGTTTCGTACTGCATCTGGTGCTCCAGGCCCAGCTTATTATCAGCAACAGGCAGATTATAAGATTGATGTTGAGCTTGACGATAAGAATGCTAAATTAAGCGGATCTGAAACTATTACCTATTATAATAATTCTCCAGATAGTTTGGAGTATTTGTGGGTCCAATTGGATCAAAACCAAGCGGCAAAAAACTCTCAGAGTCCCTTAGTGGAAAACGAGAAAATTGAAAGCGTTTTAACTCCTGCTAAGTTTACAAGTGAATATTTAAAACAAGACTTAGAACGTGGTTTTAACATAGAATATGTTAAAGATGCCAAAGGAAATCCAATGTCCTATACTATCAATCAAACGATGATGCGTATTAATTTGGTTACTCCAATGAAACCAGGTGAAAAACTTACGTTTTCTACAAAATGGTGGTATAATTTTAATAATTATCAAAAAGAAACCAGTAATGGACGTTCTGGTTATGAATTGTTCGAAAAAGATGGGAATAGACTGTACGTTATTGCACAGTTTTATCCAAGAATGGCAGTTTATAATGATGTAGAAGGCTGGCAGAATATGCAGTTTTGGGGTAGCGGAGAATTTGCTTTGCCATTCGGTAACTTTGATGTGAACATTACGGTTCCTGCAGATCATGTTATTGATGCAACAGGAGAATTAATGAATAGAAGCGAAGTGTTTACAGTTGAACAAGTAAAAAGATACGAATTGGCTCAAAAATCATTTGATAAGCCTGTGGTTATTGTAACACAAGCAGAAGCAGAAGCAGCTGAAAAAGGATTCTCTGACAAGAAAAAAACATGGAAATTCAGTGCTAAAAATGTTAGAGATTTTGGTATAGCCACTTCTAGAAAGTTTATTTATGATGCTATGGCAGTGCAAATGGGTAGCAGAGTGGTTATGGCCGAATCGGTTTATCCAAAAGAAGCTAATCCGCTTTGGGGAGAAACATCAACCCGAACAGTTGCACATACTTTAAAAAGTTATTCATCTCATACATTTGATTACCCTTATCCAAAAGCGGTATCAGTTTCAGCAGAAGATCAAGGAATGGAATATCCTATGATTTGTTGGAATTATGGTCGTCCTGATGAAAATGGAGTGACTAGTGAGCAAGTGAAAAATGGAATGATTGGTGTTGTAGTTCACGAAGTTGGTCATAATTTTTTCCCTATGATTGTTAATTCAGATGAGCGTCAATGGACTTGGATGGACGAAGGATTGAATTCATTTATGGAATATATGGCTGAACAAGAATTAGGAACAAATTTTCCATCTCGTCGTGGTCCAGCCAAAAATATAGTTCCTTATATGAGTGGCGATCAAAAGTTTTTGGAGCCTATTATGTCAAATTCTGAAAACATTGTTCAGTTTGGTAACAATGCTTATGGAAAACCAGCAACAGGACTTAATATATTAAGAGAAACTATTATGGGACGTGAGTTGTTTGATTATGCGTTCAAAATGTATGCGAACAGGTGGAAATTCAAGCACCCAACTCCAGAGGACTTTTTTAGAACTATGGAAGATGCTTCGGCAGTTGATTTGGATTGGTTTTTTAGAGGTTGGTTTTATTCAACAGATTTCGTAGATATTGGAATTAATGATGTAAAGCAATACTATGTTACCGAAACTCCAACCGTAGCTTTGAAAGATGCTAAAGTGAAAAAAGGGCGTTTTGGCTCAGAAAAAGGACCATTTGTATATTTAATTGCTGGAGATAATTCGGAATTGAATCCATCTTCAAAGAAATCATTACAATTGGAAGAAGTGAAATTGCTTTCGGATTATGTAGATCAAAATGTGACTGCAGAGGAAAAAGCAAATTTAAAAAATCCAAAATATTTTTACGAAGTAGAATTTAATAAGCCTGGAGGAATGCCAATGCCAATTATTGTTCAAATCACTTATGAAGACGGAACGGTAGATAATTACAAATATCCAGCACAGATTTGGAGGAAAAATAATGAAACTGCAAAAAAAGTTTTTGCTACTTCAAAGACAATAAAGCAAATTCAAATTGATCCTAAACTTGAAACTGCAGATATTGATATAACCAATAATTCATGGCCTAAAGTTGAAATGAAATCAAAGTTTGATTAAAGAACAGAAGAGTTACTGAGTTTCTAAGAAACTAAGATGCTAAGTTTGTAACGCTAGATAAAGCCTTATAAATTTAGCATCTTTTTTATCTCTAGCAAACTCTTAATAATTCAGCAACTCAGAAAATTATTAACTTTCTATAAAGTCTTAACATCTTAGTTTCTTAGAAACTTAGTTACTTTTTTTTAAGACAATTTTAAAAGACAAAGCTTTAAATTTTAATATATTTGCCTTTTAAATACAAAAAATTATGTTTGGAATAGGAGGAGGCGAATTAGTTTTTATTTTGTTTATTGTGTTAATGCTTTTTGGATCCGATAAGGTTCCCGAAATGGCGAGAACAATGGGGAAGGCAATGGCGCAACTTAAAAATGCTACCAATGATATCAAAAGCGAAATTCAAAAAGGAGCCGAGGCCAATGGTTTTGATCAAAAAACTTTGGATGATTTGACAGGAGGTATTAACTCTGAAATCAACAAAGCGAAGAATAGTCTTTTGGGTGATTCATCAAGCACATTCAATGGAATTACAGATACATTCAATAATGAAATCACTAAAACCAAAGAAAGTGTAACCAGTGGTGCTATAAATCCAGACGGAACTACCATTTTAGATGATGTTACTGGACCGATAAAACGTCAGATATAATGATCGAAAAAATACTTACTCTAGATACCCAATTATTTATTTATCTCAATGGTTTAGGATCTGAAACGTATGATGGTCTTTGGCTTTTCATTACTAAACAATTTAATTGGATTCCCTTTTTTTTGCTATTATTATATCTTATTTATAACAAAATAGGATTAAAGAGAACGGGCTATTTATTGCTGTTTATTGCTGTTTTGATATTGGCCACAGATCAAATTACCAATCTATTCAAGTACACTTTTCAACGTCCAAGGCCTTGCAATAATCCCGAAATAAATACTATTATAAGAGTCGTTCAATCTCGTAGTTCTTTCAGCTTTTTTTCAGGACATGCAGCAAATACCATGTCGGTATCAACTTTTTTATACCTGATTTTTAAAAAACAATTCAAGTATTTTGGATTGCTGTTTTTATGGCCGTTAATCTTTGCTTATAGTCGTATTTATTTAGGTTTGCATTATCCAATAGACATTATTTCAGGATATTTATGTGGATTGATTACAGGCTATCTTATGTATAAAGTATACCAATTGGCAATCCATAAGAACTTTCCTAAAGGCATACAGTAATTTTTTGACGGAGGATTGTTATAAAGGCGATTAACTTCGTTAGTTCGCTTATCACTTAAAATCTTTTTATTTTTTATTAAAAATGAAAAGAATTTGTACTTCTATCTGGGTTATTGATGCAGGTAATTGAGAGATTTTAGTTTTAATAAAAGATCTTTAAATTTACAAAACTCTACTTACGGTCAAACCATCGCGAATAGGTAATAAAACAGTTTCTACTCTTGGATCGTTTTTAAGTAGTAAATTGTATTCTACAAGGACTTTAGTACTAATGTCGTTGGGATGGATTGGTTCGAGTACTTTACCACTCCATAATACATTATCAGATAAAAGAATGCCTCCTTTATTCATTTTTGGCAAAATCATTTCAAAATAGTTGAGGTAATTTTCTTTGTCTGCATCTATAAAAACCAAATCAAATTTTAAATCAAGATTCGGAATAATGTCAACAGCTTCTCCTAAATGTTGTGTAATTTGTTTCCCCCAAGGAGATTTGTCAAAATGTTTGCGCTGAAAATCTACCAGCTCTTCTTTAATGTCAATAGTATGTAACTGTCCGTTTTCTTGCATGCCTTCGCATAAACACAAAGCTGAGTAGCCAGTGTAAGTTCCAATCTCAAGAATGTTTACTGGACGAATTAATTTGGAGAGCATACTCAAAACTCTTCCTTGAAAATGACCACTCAGCATTCGTGGTAATAATATTTTTTGGTAAGTTTCTTTATTAAGAGCGGCTAATAATTCGGGTTCTTTTTCAGAATGTTGTTCGATATAATCTTCTAAATCTTGAGAAATGAAATGCATCTTGTGAAGTGTTGAAATTCTCCACAAAGTTATTCATTTAATTTCCATAAAAAAAAAGAAGTTATTTTTACATTTTATAAAACGAATTTTGAGGTGATAGAGGGGTGCTGTCTTTAGTTTTTATACCTGTAAGATAACTACAAATATTGTGAAATTCGATTCATGTTATGAAAGAGGTAGTTTTGAAAATTATTATTTGATTCAGCTATTTAATAGTTAATAATAAAGAAGTGAAATAAAATAAAACTATAATTTATACAATACGAAATGAATTATAAATTCATTTTTCACTTTGATAACTCCACCCATCTTGGTTGGTGGTTCTAAGCCTAAATCTGTAAATTTCACTGATACTGTTCCTTCAAGTGCTTCTTTTGTATTTGTTAAATTAAGGTTTTGGTATGAAAGTGTTTTATCTGTTATACGAAAATTTAAACTGCATGTATAATTGCTTCCAGAAGGTTTTATATTGGTTATGGTAACCGTGCTTTTTGGGAATTTTGTTACTTTAATAGTGGTCTTTAGATCTTTATTCATGATTCTATTTCCACAATCAAAATTTGCTGTTGCTATTTCTGACTTCAAACTATTTTTTGTAGTTGAGTTTAAATAAATTGTATCTCTATAAGTATGAGGACAGTTACACTTGTATTTACCGACAGTAGAATTTCCTAAAATTTCTATTTTTATCTGGTTAATTATTATTGTGTTTGGATCTACAAATAAAGAAATGGGTTTAGCACTTCCTAATAAAAGGAAAAGTGCTAAACCCACAACTGTAAATTTTATTTTTTGTTTCATATTAGAAAGTAATGGCTGCTTCAAACATTACACCATTAAAATTACCACCATATAAGTCATTTAAGCTGCTACCACCGTATTGTGAGTAATCAGAATAGTTTTGATTTGTATAGGCCAGTTTAGTAATGATATTTTTAGTCATATACCAACCTAAACTTGATTCAAATCTATTTACATTGACTTTATCAGGTTGACTAGCGATGTTTCCAGATACTATATTATATCTTCCTCCAATATAGAATTGTTCAGTGTTTCCAAATCGGTAAACTAAATCGGCAGCGTATTGATTTACGTTACGAGATTCGTCAGTTCCTTTTTTGTCTCCACCCTGTGTGAATTCCAAAGTTCCGAAGAATTCTAATCCTTTGTATTTAACAAATGGGTTAATCATAAATGCTGTGTACCAGTTTGCATATCCAGGACTAAATCTACCAGTGGTGGCATTGGATGCTGGATCAAAATTGTTTGCATTAGGTGTTCCGTCGTAAGCATAAGCCTGATGTGACATAACCCCAAAATAGCGGCTACCAGCTCTGTCTGATCCCCATGGATTTGCACTCATGTTGGCGTTGTGGTTGTATGAACCTGTAATTCTCACTCTTAAATCTTTGTTCAATTGTTTGTCATATCCCAATTTTGCCAAAATAGTTGGACTTACTGTTGTGTTTGGATCTGGAGCAGATTCAGTAGGAGTTGATGTTATAAATTCGGCTACACCTTGATTTAATTTTCCATTAGTAATACCGATCATACTAACTAAGCCTTCTCTATTGTAATATACTTCCATGCCCATTTCAGTTTCGAAAGAATCCATGATGTTACCTTCGATAAACGGATTCAGAATTGCATTACCATTATCAGTTCTTCTAAAGTGTGCATCACCATAGTTATTCTCCATTTGACCTACTTTTATGGTAGTGTATTTCATGATATCGGCTAAGAAATCTTTTTTAATGAAGTCCAACTTGTCAATTTGTAAATATCCACCTTTTACCCATGTTTCATTGTGATGTCTTGAAGAAAGGTATATGTCTAAGTTTACGCGTACCCCATCTGCTAATTGAGCCCCTACTGTTAGGTTTGCAGCTGGTAAATTAAAATTATTTCCTAAGTTGTTTAGTCTGTAACCTGAAGTTCCAGCGCTTCCAGAAATATCTGCTCCATTCGAAGCTGTATATGTGCCTTCTTTTTGATCATTGAATGAGTTTAAAGCTTGGAATTGCATTGCAAATGCTCCACCTAAGTCTATACTTAAACCATCAAATTCAACATTGTCCTTCCTAACATCAAATATGTTTAATCCATCTTGGCTTCTCGGAATCATATTCTGCATTTTCCTGAAAGATACCTGTGCATCGGCAGCAGTGATTGAAAGTATACCAGCAGCAAATAAAATTATTTTTTTCATCTATTTATTATTTAAAGTTAAGGTTGAATTTTACAGTTAAGTCTTCTCCTGTTTTAATAGTTCCAAGCATAGCTGTTGGTGATTTCATTCCAAACTGTTTAAATGTTATTTTGTTGGAGCCTTGTAAAGAAACTGCTCCATTTGTTATAGTAGTTTTTACTTGTGTTTTTACTTCTTGAGCAACTCCGGCAATTGTATAAGTACCAACCAGATCCCATGTAGTTTCATTTGCTTTAACAGCTGATTTTAAAACGTATTTAACAGTTTTAAATTTATCTGTTTTTAAAGTTTTGTAAGCAACTTTGTCCATTGAACTTTTTTCACTCTTTATTGACTCAGCATTAAGATTTATTGTTAAGCTTGTAATAGCTGCTAATTTTGAATTTGTTACAGTTAAGTTAGCTGTTCCAGTTCCTAAGGCTGATTTCATAGTCCAATCATGCATGGTTGAAGTACCTGATACTGAAAAAGTTGATTTTGCAGCATTTAAAGTGAAGTTTTTCTGTGCATTTACGGATATTGTAAGTGCAAAAATGGTCAATACTGTGAATGTTTTTTTAAGAATAGTTTTCATGACTTTTTAAGATTAATTAATGTTAGTTATTGAAAATGCTTTTCACTTATTTGATTAATTTGATTTTCAAATTATTGATAAAATAGGCTTATATCTTTAGATTGTAAATATAATATTAATCTTGTTAACAAAATTTAAAATTTTTGTCAAATTAATTTTCAATGATTTGAATGTATATTTTTCGGAAATAATATTTACTCTTTTTAAAGAATAATACAACTTTTTAATTTTCTCTTTTTAAATTTATTATGCTCAATTTTTGGGGTATTTAACATAATCTATTAATTAATGTATTTTATTTAAGCTTATCAAAACTCTTGTTGGATAAGTGAATTATGACTAATTTATACAGAAAAATTGTTCCTTGTTAAGACAAATTTAATAAAATGAAAGTCATTAAAAAATAAATAGTAGTAAATATGTGCATATTTTCTACTATTTTAACAGTTTTTTATTTTTTATAAATTTGTAAGCGTGAGTTTTGCTGAGGTTTTTGTATTGGCCTAAGATTTGTTTTTTAAGCTTTAATTAGGTATAGAAAAGTATTGAGTATAAAATTCTCTTAATATTAGTATATGAAGTTGATTTTTTAGAAGTACAAAAAATGTAAGAGAAAAAAGGCTATTATACTTGTTAGTTCATTAATTTCATCTATTATAGTTGTAAATCTTAAATATATTGCTTGAGTTTTGTATGTATTGAAATTTTGATTTGAAAATTATTTTGAAATCAAAAAAAATCCTAATTAAACATTTGTTTTAATTAGGAATCAGATAGGAATGAATGATGAAATAAATTATAGTTTATGAAGGTTAAAATGAATCACGAATTCATCTTTTACTTTTATAATACCTCCCATTTTGGTGGGGGGTTCAAGGGCAATATCTGAAAATTTTACTTCGACGCTTCCTTCTAGAGATTCTTTATTGTTTTTTAGAATCATGTTTTGTAGTGAAAGAGTTTTGTCTGTTATTCGAAAATTTAAATTGCATTTGTAATTGATGCCAAAAGGTTTTATGTTCGTAATTGTAACAGTGCTTTTGGGAAACTTGGTAGACTTAACGGTTGTTTTAAGATCTTTGTTCATGATTCTGTTGCCACATTCGAAGTCACTCATAGAGATTTCTGATTTTAAACTGTTTTTAATGTTTGAGTTTAAATAAATGGTGTCCTTGTAAGGAAATGAATTGGAGCAATTGAATTTGCCTATTGTAGAATTCCCAAGTATTTCAATTTCCAGTTTGTCAATGATGATTATGTTTTGATCAATTAAAAAAGAAATGGGTTTAGCACTTCCTAATAAAAGGATAAGTACTAAACCCAAAACCATTAACGGAACTCTTTGATACATGATTAGAATGAAATCACAGCTTCAAATACTAAGCCATTAAATTTACCACCATAGAAGTTGTTTGCACTTGTTGTAGTAGTAATACTAGTAGGAGTAGAAGTAGTAGCAGTTGTAGTTTGTGAGTAATCATTATAGTTTTGACTTACATACTCTAATTTTGCCAAGATGTTTTTAGTCATAAACCAGCCAACACTTGCTTCAACTTTGTTTACGCTAACTTTATTGGCATCAGCATTAGATAATTTTCCAGATACAGTATTATATTTTCCGCCAAGATAGAATTGTTCTGATTTTCCAAATCTGTAGACAAGTTCTGCTGCATATTGGTCAGCGGTACGTTTGTCGTCAGTTTTAGCATTATCTCCCCCTGAAGCTAATTCAATAGTTCCAAAGAATTCAAGACCTTTGTATTTTATAAATGGGTTAATCATATAGGAAGTATACCAGTTTTTGAAATTAGGGTTGAATGTTCCTTCTGGTGTAGAAGTTGAACTATAATTTGATGCAACTGTAGTTGGAGAGGGAGTAACAACGCCAGTCTCTTTATTTTTAACATTAGTAACAGTGCTATAAGCGGCATTGTTCAATACACTCCAGTAACCAAATCCTGATCTAGAACTTGAATAAATGTTTGCGTTCCCCATGTTTGCACTATGGATATAAGAACCTGTAAGTCTTACTCTCAAATCTTTGTCAAGTTGTTTATCATATCCAAATTTAGCTAAAACAGTAGGGCTGACAACTGTATTATAACCTGAAGCCAATTCAGTATTAGATTGATTTAAATTTCCATTTGTAGCACCCAACATGCTTACCCATCCGTTTCTATTGTAGTATACTTCGATACCCATCTGAGTAGAAAATGCATTCATGATATTGTTTCCAACGAACGTATTTTTAAGAGTACTACCATTGTCAGAGCTTTTGAAGTGAGCATCACCGTAGTTGTTCTCCATTTGTCCGATTTTAATAGTAGCATATTTCATTACGTCAGCTAAGAAGTCTCTTTTGATGAAATCTAACTTGTCAATTTGCAAGTACCCGCCTTTCGCATAAGCTTCATTGTGGTGTCTTGAAGCTAAATAAACATCTAGATTTACTCTTACACCATCAAACAATTGAGCTGCAATAGTCATATCTGCTCCAGGAAGGCTAAAATTGTTTTGATTATTGAGTAATCGATATCCAGTGATGTCTCCATTATTTACAGGTTGGTCATTGAACGAATTTGTAGCTTGGAAATCCATATTGAATGCACCTCCTAGATCAATACTGAGTCCTTTAAATTCTTTGTCGTCTTTTTGTACATCAAAAACATTGATCCCATCTTTGCTTCTTGAAATTTGATTTTGCATATCGCCAAAGGTTACTTGGGCATTTGCAGCGGTTAAAGATAATAAGCCTGCTGCTAAGAGATAAATTTTTCTCATGGTTATGGTATTTAATTAAAATTAAGGTTGAATTTTATTGTTAAGTCTTCTCCAGTTTTTATTGCACCAAACATAGCAGTTGGAGATTTCATGCCAAATTCGGTAAATGTAATTTTATTTGATCCCTGCAAGGTTACCAGTCCGTTTGCGGCTATAGTGGTTTTTACTTGTGTTTTTAATATTTTGGATACTCCGGCAATGGTATAAGTACCAGTAAGATTCCATGTAGTTTCGTTAACTTTTTCAGCAGATTTTAAGACATATTTGATGTTTTTATTTTTATCTGTTTTTAAAGTTTCGTAAGCTACTTTATCCATACTCTTTTTTTCGCTCTTAATGGTTTCAACTGGAAGATTGATGTTAAGGCTGGTAATGTCTTCTAATTTAGAGCTGGTTATAGTTAAATTTGCTATTCCAGTTCCAGATGCTGATTTCATTTCCCAATCATGCAATGTTGAGGTTCCAAATACTGAAAAATTTGATTTTGTTTCTAAATTGTAACTTTTTTGTGCGTTTGCTGATAAGACTATTGTAAACAATGTCATTGAAGCGATAATTGTTTTAAGTGTTGATTTCATAGCTTTTTTTTTAATAATTGTAATAAAGAATTTTCGTTGTAGTAAGATTTTGCATCAAATCTTTTCTTCATCTTAACTGGTACAAATGTATTATCGAATATGAAATGAGGATATGATAAAAATCATGTTAAGGATTGTATAAAAATTGTATTTTTTTTAACGATATAGCAATATAGCTGACTATATCGTTTTTCTTAATATTTTTTTAATGTTTGTTTTAAATGGTAAAAAACCTAATACGCTGTGTATGTGGGATTTTAGGGTCTTTTTGTGTTTTTGAAATAAAAGACAATATGCTCTTTTATATTACTTTAGCAGAAGGAAATTTTTTTTATTTTGTTTTATTTTGTTTTTAAATTGTACAGTATTTCTTGTAAATATTTTTAACGGAAAAGGGTTGCGTGATTTTTAACATTTTTAATCGATTGTGTTATTATTTTTGGATGGCAAAGCAGAAGGTTCAAATGGAATTTTAAACATTATTTTTTTGATGGATTCAGCAATGGATAAATTGAATATATAAAAGAGGGTAGATAGTATTTGAATGAGATTTATTTAAAATCGTATTATCAAAACAACAATTCAATAAATAGTCATTAAATTTGCACCATGCAAATTGAGAAAAAAGACATACGCGCATTATCCAAAGATCAATTGAGGGATTTTTTCACCTCAAATGGGGATAAAGCGTTTCGAGGAAATCAAGTTTATGAATGGTTATGGAGCAAAGGAGCACATAGTTTTGAAGATATGAGTAATGTTTCCAAACAGACTCGTTCTATGTTGGAAAATAACTTCGTAATTAATCATATTAAGGTAGATACCATGCAGCGAAGTGAAGATGGTACTGTTAAAAATGCTGTTCGTTTGCATGATGGATTAGTTGTCGAAAGTGTACTAATTCCTACTCAAACTAGAACTACGGCTTGTGTATCGAGTCAAGTGGGCTGTAGTTTAGATTGTAATTTTTGTGCTACTGCAAGATTGAAGCGTATGCGTAATTTGGAACCAGCCGAAATTTATGACCAGGTTATTGCTATAGATAAGGAAAGCAGATTGTATTACAATCATCCGTTGTCCAATATTGTTTTTATGGGAATGGGAGAGCCACTCATGAATTATAATAATGTTTTGAAAGCAATCGAAATGATTACCTCTCCGGAAGGATTAGGGATGTCCCCAAAAAGAATTATGGTGTCCACATCTGGTATTCCTAAAATGATAAAGAAAATGGCAGATGATGAAGTGAAATTCAAATTAGCTGTTTCCCTGCATTCAGCAATTGATGAGATTCGTTCTAGAATTATGCCTTTTAGCCAAAATTTCCCTTTGGCAGATTTACGTGAAGCGTTGGAATATTGGTACCGAAAAACAAAATGTAAAATATCTTATGAATATGTAGTTTGGAAAGGAATCAACGATGATAAAGCTTCGATTGATGCCTTGGTGAAGTTTTGCAAATATGTTCCTTGTAAAGTCAATTTGATTGAATACAATCCAATTGATGATGGAGAATTTCAACAAGCTTCTGAAGAATCAATAAATGCGTACATAAAAGCTCTAGAATCTACAGGGATTGTTGTTAAAGTAAGAAGAAGTAGAGGTAAAGATATTGATGCTGCTTGCGGGCAATTAGCCAATAAGGAAGCTTAAGAAATTGGATATTATTAAAAAGGCATTAAAAAGAATATATTAACCCGTTGGGTGTAATTAAATTATTTGATTTTTAATATTATTTATAGGTCTATCAAAGATGAATTTATTGATATATTGAACCAAAGTTAGAGCTGTTATTTTCGCTAAAATTCTTGTTTTAAAACCTTCAAAAGTTTTGGCATAATTTCTTCGAATTAAAAATTGGTCACATAATTGCGAGAACAATGTCTCTATTCTTTTTCTTGATTTTCTAAAAATATAAGATTGTGGCTTATAGTTTTTTTGATTACTTCTTTTTGGAGTTTCTAATTTGACATTTACGGTTTGGAATAAATCCAATTGGATTGTTTCAGATAGATATCCTCTATCACCAAGAACCACACAATCAGACATTTGTTGTTTTATGTTTTTTAAAAAATGAACATCATGGACTTCTGCCTTTGTAATATCTAAAGAATGAAAAATTCCAGCGATTGAGCAAACACCATGAAGTTTATATCCATAAAACCAATTGTTTTGAGAGGCGCAAAATCCTTTTGAAGGAGCCGTTTCAAATTCATCTTTACAGATTTTAACCCTATTGTGTCGAGAAAATTTACATATCTCTAACGGCATACTATCTACAATATAATAGTTCTCAAATTCAAGAAAAAAAGAAGCTAATTTAGTTCTAACTTCTTCTAAAAATAAAAACAACTTTCTTCGCCTTTTATTAAACTGACTTCTATCGATAAGATTTAAAATATCATTAGAATTTATCTGTTTGAAAAGAGCATTTTCACTGTCAATAGACATAAATTCAGCAGTTAAACTCAGTGCAACAATCTCTAAATCAGTCATTTTTTGTTTTCTCCCAACATCAGATTTGAACTCTAATTCACAATTCAAAGAACTTATAACTTCTAAAACTCTTAGATAATTTTTTACTATATTTGACATAGATATTGTTTTGTTTGGCGACATCAAGATACTGAATTTCAGTATCTTGAACAATATCTAATGTCTCTTTTTTATTTCAAATAATTACACCCAACGGGTTATATTAGTTCTTTTTAATGCCTTTTTGATTTAATAAATTTTGATTATTTTTTTAATTCTATAGTAATCGTTATATCTGCTGTGGTTGCTAAAACTAAATTGTCACATTCTCCATTTCCATAGTCAACTAAAGTTTCAACACCGTTTTTAACTTTTAAAACAGTTCCAGAAACTGGGAAAGGTTTTTTGCATGTCATTTCATAGCGTAAAGGTGTTGTAATTGTATTTGACCACGTGTCTCCATTAGGTTTACTTGTATTCTCGCTGCCAGTAACAAGATATACATTATCCTGCCAGTTAGCTTTAGTGTCATAACCTTCGACTAATTCTCTTGTTCTGTTTCCTGTTCTGGTATAAATACTTCCATCTTCAAAAGTGACTGTCATATCAATAGTGCAGGCAAATACTGGATGTATAGTTGCAAGTAGGTCGGTGCTTTTTAGAGATCTTGTAATAGTTTTACTGCCTTGAATTTTTATACCGTTATGGTAAAATCCATCTAGAGTATAAGTGATAGTTTGCTCGGAAGTACTAAAATTACCTGAGAAACTTAGAATGATTTTTCCTTTTAACACGTTCCCATTTTCAAGCGTACATCCTTCAGTTCCAAAATCAATTGTACCTGTGAAAGTACCGTTTGTTAATGTCCATGTTGTAGTTGCGCAAGCGGGTAGCATGCTTTTCATTTCGGTAGACGACTTACTGGTAATGTTTTGTTGCATTGAAAATTGATCTTCAGCAATATTGGAAACATCATCAATGGAAGCATCAATTTTGGAATCTGTAGCAACTTGATCGGCCGGAGTTGTAGCAGCACTATTATCATTTGTTTTATCTGCTGAATCGCAACTAATAAAAAAAGCAATTGCTAATAAAGAAGCAATAAAAGATTTTTCTGTTTTCATAATTGATTGTTTTTTAAGTTTAATATAAATGACTTAATGTATCATTTTGTATATCACAAAATGCATTAAAAGGCAGTTTTTTAAAATAAATCAAAGATTTGATTAAAGTATTTTTTGAAGTAAAATTATTTGTATTTTAGTAATGAAATTTTACTGTTAAATACTATTTTTATAAAGTTATAATCATACTTGCAATCCTTATTGGTTGGATGTTTTTTAGCGTAAATAATAAAAGAACAATTGTGCAGAAAAATAAACACAATTAAATTACACTTAATATAATATGGATAACGTTTTTTTATTTAAAATAGTATATTTGACATCTAAATGAATATTACTACACAAATAAAACAGCCAATAGTTAATGAAATGGAACTTTTTGAGAAAAAGTTCTACGAATCGATGACTTCAAAAGTGGCTCTTTTAAATCGTATTACCTACTACATTGTAAATAGAAAAGGAAAACAAATGAGACCTATGTTTGTTTTCTTGATGGCAAAAATGGTCTCTAAAGGTATTGTAAACGAGAGAACTTATAGAGGTGCCTGCGTAATAGAATTAATCCATACGGCAACGTTAGTTCATGATGATGTTGTAGATGATAGTAATCGTCGTCGAGGTTTTTTCTCTATTAATGCACTTTGGAAAAACAAAATAGCCGTTTTAGTTGGTGATTATCTATTGTCTAAAGGATTATTGCTTTCTATTGATAACGGTGATTTTGATTTGTTGAAAATTATTTCGGTAGCCGTTCGAGAAATGAGCGAAGGGGAATTGCTTCAAATTGAAAAAGCCAGAAGACTAGATATTACCGAAGCTATTTATTACGAAATTATTCGAAAAAAGACAGCAACACTTATTGCTGCCTGCTGTGCTCTTGGTGCAAGATCTGTAGTAGAAGATGAGGTTCAGGTAGAAAATATGAGGAAGTTTGGTGAACTCATTGGAATGGCTTTTCAAATCAAAGATGATTTATTCGATTATTCTGAAGAAGCTATTGGGAAACCAACAGGAATAGATATCAAAGAGCAAAAAATGACCTTACCTCTTATTCATGTTCTTAATAACTGTACTGCAAAAGAAAAAAGTTGGCTCATTAATTCTATCAAAAACCATAACAAGGACAAAAAACGTGTCAAAGATGTTATTGCTTTCGTAAAAAATAATAATGGTTTGACTTATGCCGAAAATAAAATGGTAGAATTTCAACAAGAAGCTTTACAACTGTTAAACGATTATCCCGAATCCGATTATAAAGCAGCACTTGTTTTAATGGTAAACTACGTTATTGAAAGAAAAAAATAATTTTAATTTCAAAAAAAAATAATTTAAAATACTGATAAGCAGTAGTTTGTTGTGTTTGTTTGAATAAATTGTACTTTTATTTTATTTTTTTAACATACCCATGCAACCTTTTTAGGTTGATTCTCGTCTATACTTATAGAAACACTTTTTTAAAGAACTTTGAAAGTAATTAATTTACATCAGGAAGAAAATGAAGTAATTGCATTGGCTGTTAACAACAACCGACAAGCTCAACAATGGATTTATTCGAAGTATTCCCCGAAGATGTTAAGTGTTTGCCGACAATATATTAAAGACTTACAATTGGCCGAAGATGTTATGATTACTGCTTTCATGAAAGTGTTTGTCAACTTAGGACGATTTGAAAACAAAGGAAGTTTTGAAGGCTGGATCAGGAGAACGATGATTAATGAATGCATCTCATTTATCAGGGTTCGGAAAAAAGTACATTTTATAGAAGATTCAATAAGTTTTGAGGAATTTGATGGTGAAGCCGATATTCAGTTTTCTGTAGAAGATATTCAAAATTTAATTGATAGTCTGCCAGATGGTTATAGGATTGTCTTTAATTTATTTGTTGTAGAAGGGTTTAAACATAAGGAAATTGCAAGTATGTTAAGTATCAATGAAGGTACTTCCAAGTCGCAATTTGCTCACGCCCGAAGAATTTTGAAAAGTAAAATAAGTAGTTTGAGAGATAATGAGAAGAATTATTGAGAGAAAATCAATTACAAAATTCATTTGATTATAAAATCATAAAAAATGCCAGACAATGAAAAGGAGTGCTATAGAAAATCAATTTAAGGAAAAGATTAATGCAAGGGAGATTGTTCCTTCAAAAGCTTCTTGGGATAGATTGGATGCTATGTTGACTGTTGTCGAAAAACCAAAACGTAATTTTAGATGGATGTATGTTGCTGCAAGTGTTTTAGGCTTTTTGCTATTAGGTACTTTGTATTTTAATCAGAAGATAGACCAAACAGTTATTGAAAATGATACGATTACAGTTAATGAATCTAAAGTTATTCCTGAACCCAAAGCAGAACCTGTCAAGATAAATTTATCGAAAAATATCGAACAAAGAAAAGTTGTCAAAAAACAATTGGCATCTACAGAAATTAAATCGGTGACCGATTCGAATAAAGTTTTATACAATAATAAAAATCAAATTGTAGAAAAAGAAGTTATTATAGAAGAACAAACACCAATCATCAATCAAAAAGCTGAACAGCCTATAGTATTGCAAAAATCAAAGTATGTTAATGTTGACGAACTATTAGCATCGGTTGATAATGCCTCTCAAAAAAAGAGTTCTACGATAGCTAAATCCAATGTGAAAGTCAATTCAAATGAATTGCTAAGTCAAGTCGATGGGGAATTAGATCTTACTTTTAGAGAGAAAGCAATTAAAACTGTTAAACAAAATTTTAAAACAGTAAAATTAGCTTTGAGCAATAGAAATTCAGAATAAATCATCAATCACATTTTTAAAAAAAAACAATCATGAGGAATTTTAAAATTTACTTAGTAGTATTAGTATGCCTTTTTGTGAACCAAATAAGAGCTCAGGAAACATTTGAAGAAAGAGCAAAAGATATTGCATCTAAAATAGAAGATGTCGTAAAAGAGGAAAAAAAAGAATTGAAAGTTGAAGTTGAAGCCGTAAATGAGCAATTAGCTCTGGGTAAACTCACGAATGAAGAAGCTGATGAAAAAAAGAAAGTTTTGGCAGAAGCTCGTGCGAAAACAATAGAAGAAAAAGTAGCGAAGATGGAAGAGGAACTACAAGTATTGGTTCAGGAAAAAGTAGATGGAAAAATCAAAAACGTAGATACTTCCAAAACGATAACTATCCATTTCAGCAAAGATTATTTTTCTCATAAGAAGTGTTCAGATGGTGAAAAAAGAACTACTTCACAGTTTGTGTTTGCACTCGGGGTAAATAATTTGGTGACTGACAAACAAGTTGCTAATTCGGATTTTAAATATTGGAGATCTCACTTTTACGAATGGGGATTGACTTATAATACTAGGATTTTGAAAGATGATAATTTGTTACATTTTAAGTACGGAATGTCGTTGATGTATAATAATCTAAGATCTACAGACGATCGTTACTTCGTTAAAAATGGCGGGCAAACTGATTTAGTCACTAGTACAGTCCATTTAGATGAATCCAGATTTAGAAATGTATATATTATGGTGCCTCTGCACTTAGAATTTGATTTTACTAAGAAAGAAATACGTGATGATGCTACTTATTTTAGAACTCATAAAAGTATGCGAGTTGGTTTAGGTGGATATGCAGGGTTTAGGGTAAAATCAAAACAAATCCTTGGTTTTGATGATGCTAGCGGGAATGATGTGGATCAAAAAACGAAAGGTAATTATAATGTAAATGACTTTAATTATGGGTTAAGTACCTATGTTGGATATAAAGAAACAAGTATTTATTTAAAATACGATTTGCAACCTTTATTTGAGAATAACACTGTTGATCAAAATAATATTTCATTAGGACTTCGTTTCGATTTTAATTAGTAATTAGTTAACTTGTTTAATGTGAAAAGTGCTTCATTTTTGAAGTGCTTTTTTTGTTTTTATACAGTTTGATTTATGTATTTTTGCAATATTACTAATATTACTAATATTACTTTTTTAATATTACGTTGTAACACATTAATATTAGCAATCCAGACTTAGCTACTTAGAAACTTAGTTGCTCAGCAACTTAGAATTAAAAAAATGATTTCACAAGCAACAATAGATACCGTTTTTGAAACTGCTCGAGTAGAGGAGGTTATTGGCGATTTTGTACAATTAAAAAGAGCAGGAAGTAATTTTAAAGGATTAAGTCCGTTCTCAGATGAGCGTTCTCCATCCTTTATGGTTTCGCCGGCAAAAGGAATTTGGAAAGATTTTAGTACTGGAAAAGGAGGGAATTCTGTTAAGTTCTTAATGGAGCATTCACAATTTACCTATCCAGAAGCTATTCGGTATTTAGCTAAAAAATATAATGTCGAAATTGAAGAAACGGAACTAACAGATGCCGAAAAGGCAAATACAGATGTTCGCGAAAGTATGTATTTGGTTTCTGAATTTGCCAAAGATTATTTTCATAACACCCTTTTACATTCTGAAGAAGGTAAAGCTATAGGTCTTTCCTATTTTAAGGAAAGAGGTTTTACGAACGAAACTATAAAGAAATTTTCTCTTGGATATTCACCTGAAACATGGGATGCGCTTACCAAAGAAGCTTTAGGGAAAGGATATAAATTAGAATTTCTAGAAAGTACCGGATTAACTATTGCAAGAGAAGATCGTCCTTTTGACAGATTCAAAAGCAGGGTGATGTTCCCTATTCAAAGTATGTCGGGAAGGGTGCTTGGTTTTGGAGGACGAATTTTAACCAATGATAAAAAAGCAGCTAAATATCTAAACTCACCAGAGAGTGATATTTACCATAAAAGTAAAGTGCTTTATGGTATTTATCAAGCTAAACAATCTATAGCAAAATTAAATAATTGTTTTTTGGTTGAAGGATATACAGATGTAATTCAATTTAATCAAGCAGGTGTTGAAAATGTGGTTGCATCTTCAGGAACAGCCCTAACTCCCGATCAAATTCGATTAATTAATAGACTGACCAGAAATATTACGGTTTTATTTGATGGTGATGCAGCTGGACTTCGTGCTTCTATTCGAGGAATTGATTTAATTCTCGAAGAAGGTATGAATGTAAAAGTATGTAGTTTTCCTGACGGAGAAGATCCTGATAGTTTTGCCAGAAAGACTTCTTATGAAGATTTAATAGCCTATTTAGATGAGAATGCTAAGGATTTTATTCAGTTCAAAGCGTCTCTTTTGATGAATGATGCAAAAAATGATCCAATTAAAAAAGCAGATTTGATTCGTGATATGGTTGCCAGTATTTCTAAGATACCAGACAGAATTCAAAGGGAAATTTACATTCAGGAATGTTCTAGAATAATGGATATTTCAGAACAAGTTTTGACCAGTACATTGGCTCAATTGGTTAAAAAAGATGTTGCTGAAGTTGGAAAAAAAGTAAAACAGGAGCAAACGGCTTTTGAAATTGTAAAAAATGAAACTCCAGTTCAAGCTGCAAAAGTAGATGTTTTGTATCGTTTGGAGCGAAAAATAATTGAGATACTATTATTGTACGGAAATAAAACTGAAGAATTTGAAGATGTTTTTTTAAGAACTAATGATTCAGGTGAAATTGAAAATGTAACCGAAAAGAAAGAGTATAAAGTCTACCAAAGAATTTATTTGAGTTTACAGGAAGATGAAGTGGAACTAGCAAACCCTTTATTTCGCGATATTTTTAATGACATGATTCAATATTTTCTTCAAAATGAGAATGTAGAAATTGAAAAATATTTAATGCACTTAAATTCTGATTTTGCTCAGGAAGTTACTGATATTTTAATGGAAGATGAAAGGTTGGTCTTGCATAATTGGATAGGGCAAAATATTATTCCAAAAACCAAAAATGAAACTATAAGTCAATATGTGTCAGAAACTATTCTAACGATGAGGTGGTATTTGGTAGATAAAATTATAGATGAATTAAAAAACTCTGTATCAAATGAACCAGGTTCAGATAATACAGAGTCTATGTCTTTAGCAATGGATTACTACAAGCTAATTAATTCTTTTTCAAAAAAATTAGGAAGAGTAATGTCACGCTATAGTTAAACGATCTCTAAAGTTTTAGCTTTATTTACTAAATCTACAAGATTTGTAACGTTTAATTTTGTCAACAATCTTAATTTGTAAGTACTGATTGTTTTTTCGTTAAGCGATAAAATCTCAGCAATTTCGTGGTTTTTCTTACCATCGCTTAAATAACGCAATACTTCAACTTCACGATTTGAAAGTTTTCTGTACAAACGTTCACTTTTGCTTTGTTTTGCAATCAGAGCAATGTTTTTCATGACAGCTTCATTCATGATGATTTTACCTTGGTTCACTTTGATGATCGATTGACCCAAAGTTTCCAGTTTTTCGGTTTTGTGAACAAATCCAGAAACTCCTGCTTTAATAGCATTTGGAGCATAAATTTGTTCTGAAAGCCCGCTGTAAAAAATAATTTTTGTTTTTGGAAAATTTTTCAAAACCGATTTGATTTCGAAAATACTTGATAAGCCTTCAAGTTCTAAGTCCAATACAAGCACATCTATTTCTTTGGTAAGAAGGATGTCTTTTACCATTGCGAAATTCCCAACGTTTGCAACGATTGAAATTTCTGAATGGTCTTTGAAGTACGATTTTATTCCAAAATGTACTACAGGATAGTTATCTGCTAAACAAACTTTAATCATGGTATTTAGTTTTAGGATTGTTTTTGAAGATATAAAATTATAAAAATATTTTGTTATAAGTATAATTTTTCGGACAAATTATTTTTTTTTAACAGTTTATTATGCAAACAGGTATTGAATTCATTTTATGCTGGTTGTTTTTGTTAAGTTTTTTATAAATTTCGTAAACAATTTTTTGACGTTCTGTGAAAGTATTAGTGTCTGTTTTTGATTCAGTTACCTCCATTGCCCACTCTAATTCATCATAACTTGCACCTAATTGATCTTCATCTGTTCGATCATCACCAAATAATCCATCTGTAGGAGAAGCTGTTAATATAGAATCAGGAATTTTTAAATAAGCTCCTAATTGGTATACTTCGGATTTCATTAAATCAGCTATTGGGCTCAAATCAACTCCGCCATCTCCATATTTAGTATAGAAACCAACTCCGAAATCTTCTACTTTATTTCCTGTCCCAGCTACTAATAAACCATGGATGCCTGCAAAATAGTACAAAGTAGTCATACGTAAACGCGCACGGGTATTAGCAAGCGATAAATTTACTGCCGTTTCATTATTAGTTGTTGGGACTTCTTTTTTGAAGGTTTCAAAAACCGAGGTTAGGTCGGCAACGGAATTTGTTACATTTGGAAATCTGTTTTTTAATTGCTCAATATGCTCTTTTGCTCTTGAAACATGACTTGGAGCCTGATGAATTGGCATTTCGACGCATAAAACTTTTAAACCTGTTTGCGCACAGAGTGTTGAGGTTACTGCTGAATCTACACCGCCGGATATTCCTATTACAAATCCATTAACTTTTGAAAGTTCAGCATAACTTTTTAGCCATTCGACAATATGAGTATTTACTTTTTCGATTTGAAGCGTTCTTTTTTTAGTCATAATAGTTTAAGTTTTAAAAAGCAGGAATGTATATTTGCAAAAAAATAAGTAAAATGGTTTAAGAATTCCTTTGGAAACAAATTTAAATAAAATAATACAATTGATATAGCATGTTTTATATTGGTTGAAAAAATGAATAAAGATTTGCGAATTGTATTTGAAATCTATTTAAAAACTGATAAATAAATAATATATATGAAATTATTTCTCTTACCTATTGTTTTTTGTTTTCTGTTTTGGTCCTGTGATCAAAAAAGTAAAGTTGAAAAAACTATAGAAGAAATACCAGTAAATATTAAGGTAGAACGTTTTGATAAAGCTTTTTTTGAAACATCTCCAAAGGATTTGCCTAAATTAAAAAAACAGTATCCTTATTTCTTTTCATCGAAGATTAGTGATACTGTTTGGTTGAATAAAATGAATGCTCCCATTTGGAGAGAAGTATATACTGAAGTTCAAAAAAAATATCCCACAGCAAATGGTATAAAAAATGAGGTAGAAGTTTTGGTAAAACACATGAAATATTATTTTCCAAAGACCAAAACACCTAAAGTAATTACGCTAATTTCGGATATGGATTATTCGAATAAAGCAATTTATGCTGATTCTTTGATAATTATTTCGTTGGAATTGTATTTAGGAAAAGAACATAAGTTTTATCAATTTCCTAAATATCTGAAACAAAATTTTGAAGAAAGGCAAATGATGCCAGACGTAGTAACTAGTTTTTCCTTAGGGAAAATTGCTCCTCCGACTGAAAAGAATTTGCTGTCTCAGATGATTTATTTTGGCAAAGAACTTTATTTAAAAGATATTTTACTTCCAGAATATACAGATGCTGAAAAAATGGGATACACGCCTGAGCAGTTAGTTTGGTGTAAGGAAAACGAGAGTTATATTTGGCGTTATTTTATTGAAAAAGAAATGCTTTTTAGTGATGAACAAAAACTGACTTCTAGATTTATCGATCCTTCACCGTTTTCTAAATTTTATTTAGAAATAGATAATGATTCTCCCGGAAGAGTGGGAGCATGGATAGGTTGGCAAATTGTCCGATCGTATATGGAGAATAATAATGTTACGGTAGACCAGTTATTGAAAACGAATGCCAAAGAAATTTTTGAACAATCAAAATACAAACCCAAGAAATAATGTCAAAAAATAATACCTCAGAAATTAAATTCTTAGTCGAATTAGACGAAAATAGAGTTCCAGAAAAACTTTTTTGGACGGCAGAAGAAGGCGGAATAGCACTTTCAGAATCAAAAGCTATTATGCTTAATGTTTGGGATCATAAAACCAAAGAAAGCATGAGAATTGACTTGTGGACTAAAGAAATGCCAGTTGATGAAATGAAAATTTTCTTTCACCAAACATTAGTTTCAATGGCTGAAACTTTTAAAAGAGCTACGAATGATGAAAAGATGTCGGATACAATGCTTGACTTCTGTGATTATTTTGCTGAAAAACTTGATTTAAAGAAATAAGTTTTTAATCTAAATAAAATATCCCAAAACTGAAAATTCGGTTTTGGGATATTTTTTATTCTTAAAGAAAGGGTCTTAAAACTCTGAATTGTTTTTGAAGACTTCTTGGTTTACTTCGTCTATATAAGATAGTAATTCTTCTTTTCCAGTGGATTCTGTTGCTGATGTTACAAAGTACTGTGGCATTTCAGCCCAGTTATTAGCAAACATTTGTTTTTTGTAAGCTGCAATATGAGAATCGATTTTTACTCTGCTAATTTTATCAGCTTTGGTAAAAATAATGCAAAATGGAATTTCACTTTCGCCCATATATGACATAAATTCAATGTCAATTGTTTGTGCTTCATGACGGACATCAATTAAAACAAAAGCACAAACCAGCTGTTCTCTTGTTTCAAAGTAATCAGTAATGAATTCTTGAAATACAGATTTTGTTTTTTTAGAAACTTTGGCATAACCATAACCTGGCAAATCGACAAGAAACCAATTGTTGTTGATTAAAAAGTGATTGATAAGCTGAGTCTTTCCTGGTCTTCCTGATGTTTTTGCTAATTTTTTGTGATTAGTCAACATATTAATTAATGATGACTTTCCAACATTGGATCTACCAATAAAAGCATATTCGGGCAAAAAATCCTGAGGACATTTGCTCACATCGGAGTTGCTTATAACGAATTCGGCAGTATTAATTTTCATAATTTTGAGTATAAAATTCTCCGATCGATTAGTGTTCTGCTAGATGGGTATGCGTAAGCCAGTCTTCCAAATGAGTATTAAATTCTTCTGGCTGTTCCATCATGGCAGCGTGACCACATTTGTCAATCCAGTATAAAGTCGAATTGGGTAATAATTTATGGAATTCTTCGGCTACATCCGGAGGTGTAACTTTGTCATTTTTCCCCCAAATGATACAAGTTTGCACATGCATTTTTGGTAAATCCTTGGCCATATTATGACGAATTGCACTTTTTGCAATAGTCAGTGTTTTGATCAATTTTATACGATCATTTACTGTGGCGTATACTTCGTCAATAAGTTCTGGAGTTGCAATTTTAGGATCATAAAATACATCTTCGGCTTTTTTCTTAATATATTCGTAGTCGCCTCTTTTTGGATAACTGTCTCCCATGGCACTTTCGTACAATCCAGAACTGCCTGTGATTACTAATCCTGATACTTTTTCGGGAAACATTTTTGTATGATATAACGCTATATGTCCACCAAGTGAATTTCCTAAAAGAATAACTCTGTCTAATTTTTTATACGTAATGAAGTTTTTTACATAGACTGCAAAACTTTTTACGTTTGTTTTTAATATGTTTTGAGTGTAAATAGGTAAATCTGGGATAATAATTTTGTATCCTTTATTAGAAAAATAACTGGCTACAGCATCAAAATTACTAAGTCCTCCCATTAAACCATGTAAGATGACAATCGGAATTCCTTCGCCTGCTTCGTAATATCCGTATTTGCCTTCTTTTTTGTAATATTTTTCCATGTTTTAAATAACAGTTTCAATTTTTCACAAATATAGGGTTAAAAAAATTAAAAAGAATTTTAGGGGCCATTTTTTAACCTTTTATTCTTTTGTGAGGAAAGTGTTGTTTTTTAGTTTCTTTTTATTGCTTTTTTAACGATTAAATAATATTTTTTTTACCCTTTTAAGAGTATGTTTTAGTAATCAAAAATTATAACTTTTTATCAATTTGCAAGCTTTCTTACAAATAATTGTTCCTGTAGCTAAAGTTCTGATAGTCTATAAACTAAGCGTTTTGGGGTAAAAGTGGTTAAACTTATTAACAAAGTGGTATAATGTGGTAAATTGTGGTAAAATTTTATATATTTTTGCTTAATACAATTAATACAATTTACTTGGACACAATTATAGGAACATATGAGTGTAAAGTCGATGCAAAAGGACGGGTTTTATTACCTGCTCCCTTAAAAAAGCAATTGGCTTCCTCGCTTCAAAACGGTTTTGTTTTGAAGCGTTCTGTATTTCAGCCCTGTTTGGAATTGTATCCGATGGAAGAATGGGATTTGATGATGAAAAAAATCAACAAACTTAATCGTTTCGTCAAAAAGAACAATGATTTTATTCGTCGTTTTACCGCAGGTGTAAAGGTGGTTGAAATAGATGCTTTAGGTAGATTATTGGTTCCTAAAGATTTAGTGGTTTTTGCCAGTATTTTTAAAGATGTAGTTTTTTCTTCTGCAGTTAATATTGTAGAGATTTGGGATAAGGATTTGTATGAGAAATCAATAGACGGTGCAGATGTTGATTTTGCAGATTTAGCCGAAGAAGTAATGGGAAATTTAAATGACGACGACAATGGAATATCATAATCCAGTACTGCTTCATCCTACCGTGGATGGTTTGAATATAAAGCCTGATGGGGTTTATGTGGATGTTACTTTTGGAGGAGGAGGTCATTCAAAAGAAATATTGATAAGACTAGGCCCTAATGGAAAATTGTTTGCTTTTGATCAGGATGAAGATGCTTTGGCAAATGCTTTACCTGACGAAAGATTTACGCTGATTAATGAGAATTTCAGATTTATAAAAAGATTTTTGCGCTTTCATGGTGTGAAAGAAGTTGATGGTATTTTGGGAGATTTTGGAGTTTCATCTCATCAGTTTGATGTGCCTGAAAGAGGTTTTTCAACTCGTTTTGATGCCGAACTGGATATGAGAATGAGTCAAAAAAATGATTTGAATGCCTATCGTGTAGTTAATGAATATGATGATGCGGATTTAAAAAGAGTGTTTTTAGATTATGGTGAATTGAAAATTGCTCCAGCATTAGCAAGAACAATTGTGGAAGCAAGAGAGCATAGACCAATAAAAACTACTGATGAATTGAAAGAAGTTTTAGCTAAATTTTTACCTGAAAGAATACGTAATAAAGTTTTAGCTCAAATTTATCAAGCCATTCGAATTGAGGTCAATCAAGAAATGGATGTTTTAAAAGAATTTTTAGAACAGTCTTTAGAAATTTTAAAACCAGGAGGAAGATTAAGTGTGATTTCATATCATTCATTAGAAGATAGATTGGTAAAAAGATTTATAAAAAACGGAATGTTTGAAGGAGAACCAGAGCGTGACTTTTATGGTAATTTTTCAGTTCCTTTTAATACAATTGGGAAATTAATAGTTCCAGATAATGAGGAGATTAAAATAAATAATAGAGCCAGAAGCGCTAAACTGAGAATTGCAGAGAAAAAGTAATAGATAATGAAGGGTGGAATTTATAACATATTGAAAGCACAATTTCTAATTGACGATAATGCGGTTAAAAACTGGCGTTTTATTGTTTTTGTGATTTTACTTGCTATAATAATGATTGCAAATACGCAGCGTTACGAACAAAAAGTGTTTAAGATTGTTGAATTAACAAATAGAGTAAAAGAATTACGTTCTGAATTTGTAGATAGACGTTCGGAGTTGATGAAACTTAAAATGGAATCTACAGTTTCGGCTAAAATGGAAGAAAGACAAATTTTTCCATCAACGGTTCCTCCAGTGAAAATTGAAGTTGAAGAAAACGAAGAGAAAAATTTCTTAGAAAAATTATGGCAGTAGAAGATAAATATATATCCTATAGAACCTATCTGGTTGCCTTTTTCATCTTTTTGATGGCAATAGCTATTGCTATTAAATTGACTAATATTCAATGGGTCGATGGAGATCACTATAGAGAGTTAGCCAAAGAAAGAACGGTTAGGAATTTTGTTATACCGGCTAATAAAGGAAATATCTATTCGGCTGATGGTAGTCTTTTGGCAACTTCAATTCCAAATTATGTGATTCGTTTTGATGCTGTTGCACCAAAAACCGAAGCATTTGAGAAAAATATAAAATTGTTGTCGGACTCATTAGGAATGATGCTGAAAAAGTCTAGTAGTACTATTCAAAATGAATTACGAAAAGCTAGAGTAAACAAAAACAGATATTATTTAGTAGCGCAAGGGTTGAGTTATACTCAATATATGAAAATAAAAGGGTTTCCGTTATTCAATCTAGGGGCTTATAAAGGTGGAATTATCATCGAGCAAAAAACAATTCGTGAACATCCAATAGGGCAAATTGCGGAACGTACCATTGGATACGAAAGAAAATTGACTGGATATGCTGATGGTAAAGGAATTGAGTGGGCTTATCGTGAATTCCTTAACGGTAAAGATGGTAAAATATTAAAGCAAAAAATTGCTAAAGGACAATGGAAACCTATTCGTGATGTAAATGAAGTAGATCCTCAAGATGGTTATGACGTAATTTCAACCATAGATGTTTATATCCAAGATATTGCGCACCATGCTTTATTAAAACAGTTGGAGGAATATGAAGCAGATCATGGTTGTGTTGTAGTTATGGAAACTAAAACGGGTCAGGTTAAAGCAATTTCAAATTTAGGAAGAGCAAATGATGGTACATATTATGAAACTACCAATTATGCATATGCTGAATCTCATGAGCCAGGATCGACTTTTAAATTGGTTGATTTGATTGCAATTTTAGAAGATAAAGTAGCAGATACGAGTACTGTTTATGATAGTCACGGAGGTGTTATCACCTATTCAGGACGTAAAGTGAGAGATTCTCATGAAGGAGGCTATGGTAAAATATCGCTAGCTAGAGGATTTGAGCTTTCTTCTAATACAGTTATGGTTCAAGCAGTATATAATAATTACAAAAATGATCCTACAAAATTTGTAAACCACATTAATTCATTTGGGTTAAATAAAAAATTAGGATTGGCTTTTAGAGGAGAGGGAGTTCCTTTTATACCACAGCCAAGTGATAAAAATTGGTCTAATATTTCACTTCCGTGGATGGCGTTTGGTTATGGAGTATCGGTTACACCATTGCAAACACTAACATTTTATAATGCGGTTGCAAATAATGGTGTTATGGTAAAGCCAATGTTGGTTACCGAAATAAAAGCGTGGGACAAAACCATTAAAAAATATAATACTGAGATTTTGAACCCAAAGATTTGTTCAGATGAAACATTACGTAAAGTTCAGGCAGTTTTAGCAAATGTGGTAAAAAAAGGGACAGGTTCTAAATTGTATTCCAAGGATTTTTCTATGGCTGGTAAAACAGGTACTGCACAAATGAATTATGCACAAAATGGAGGAATGGATAAACATTATGCGTCTTCATTTGTTGGATATTTTCCAGTTGATAATCCTAAGTATTCTTGTATTGTAGTGGTTCATAAACCCAATACGGCAAATAATAATTATTATGGAGCCGATGTTGCCGGGCCAGTTTTTAAAAGAATAGCACAAAAAATATTTACAGATACACCGTCTACTAATGTTATTAAGAAATTGGATCGTCCTAATCCAAAACAAGACAATGATTATAATAGCTATTATGCAAAAGCACAAAAGAAGCAAAATGTAATTCCAAATGTCAAAGGAATGGCTGGAATGGATGCAGTTGCTTTATTAGAAAATTTAGGGTTGAAAGTGAAAGCTGTTGGAACAGGAAAAGTAAAAAAGCAATCCCTTCAGGCGGGTCAGAATATTGTTAAGAATTCATCAATCCAATTGGAATTATTATGAGTATACTAAAGGATATATTATATAAAGTAGCAATAGAATCAGTAACAGGTTCTACAGATATGGCTATAAATCAATTACACTTTGATTCAAGACAAATCAAAAAAAATGATGTTTTTGTAGCGATTCGTGGTACTATTTCAGATGGACATGACTTTATAGAAAAAGCAATTGAGTTGGGGGCTACAGTAGTTATTTGTGATACACTTCCAGAGAATTTGATAAATGGGATTACCTATGTTTGTGTAAAAGACACAAATACAGCTTTGGCTTTTATGGCGGCTAATTTTTATGGAGATCCTTCTCAAAAATTGAAATTAGTTGGTATCACTGGAACAAATGGTAAAACTACTATTGCTTCATTGTTGTATCAATTGTTTAAAAAAGCGGGTTTTAAAGTGGGTTTATTATCTACAGTAAAGATTTTAGTTGACGAAGTAGAACACAAAGCGACCCATACAACACCAGATTCTATTACGATTAATTATTTTCTAAACGAAATGATTGAAGCAGATGTTGAGTATTGTTTCATGGAAGTTAGTTCTCATGGAATTCATCAAAAACGTACTGAAGCATTGCATTTTAGAGGTGGAATATTTACCAATTTATCACACGATCATTTGGATTACCATCCAACGTTTGCCGAATATAGAGATGTTAAGAAATCATTTTTTGATCATTTGCCTAAAGATGCTTTTGCTTTGACTAATTCTGATGACAAGAACGGTTCAGTAATGCTTCAAAATACTTCAGCTCGAAAATTGACATACGCTTTAAAAACGTATGCTGATTATAAAGCTCTAATTCTGGAAAATCAATTATCTGGTTTGTTGTTAAAAATAAATGACAATGAAGTTTGGGTTAAGTTGATTGGAACTTTCAATGCCTATAATCTGTTAGCGATTTATGGAACAGCTGTTGAGTTAGGTTTAGATAGTTTTGAAGTACTTCGATTGATGTCTGAATTAGAAAGTGTTTCTGGACGATTTCAATATATTGTTTCCAATACAAATATTACCGCGATTGTAGATTATGCTCACACGCCAGATGCGCTTGAGAATGTTTTAAATACAATCAATGATGTACGTACTAAAAACGAACAATTAATTACTGTAGTAGGATGCGGAGGTAACAGAGATACTGCCAAACGCCCAGTTATGGCCAACATAGCGACTGAATTGAGTGATAAAGTAATTATAACTTCTGATAATCCCAGAAATGAAGATCCAGAAGCAATTATCCATGAAATGGAAAAAGGAGTTCAGGCTCAAAACTTTAAAAAAGTGTTGTCAATTACCGATCGGTTTCAAGCGATTAAAACAGCTTGTCAATTGGCACAACCAAACGATATTATATTGATTGCTGGAAAAGGACATGAAACTTATCAGGAAATCAAAGGAGTACGTCATGATTTTGATGATATGAAAAATGTAAAAGAAATTTTAGATCAACTTTTAAAATAAAATAATATGCTATACTATTTATTTCAATATTTAGACAAAGTAATGGATGTTCCTGGGACAGGGGTTTTTCAATACATCACTTTTAGATCTTCTTTAGCATTGTTGTTATCATTATTATTGTCAACTATTTATGGAAAGCGTATTATTGGTTTTTTAAGTAGACAACAAGTTGGTGAAACTGTTCGTGAACTTGGATTGGCTGGTCAAAATGAAAAAGCAGGAACACCTACTATGGGTGGTATTATTATCATATTTGCAACTCTGGTTCCTGTAATGCTATTTGCAAAATTACATAACATCTACATTGTTTTATTGATTGTTACGACCTTATGGATGGGGACTATTGGTTTTATAGATGATTACATTAAAATATTCAAGAAAGATAAACAAGGTCTTAAAGGTATTTTTAAAGTTTTTGGTCAGGTTGGTTTAGGATTGATAGTTGGTTCTGTGCTTTATTTTAGCCCAGCAGTTACAGTTAGAACGGATACTGGAAAAAGTGATATTTTTAAATCAACTACTGAAACAGTAATTAATCAAGCTTCACTTGAAGAGAAATCTACAGCTACAACAATTCCTTTTTTCAAAAATAACGAATTTGATTATGCCGAAGTTTTAGCGTGGACAGGGGAAGGATATCAAAAATGGGCTTGGTTGATTTTTATTCCTGTAGTGATTTTTATTATTACAGCAGTCTCAAATGGTGCTAATTTAACTGATGGAATTGATGGTTTGGCAGCAGGAACATCTGCGGTGTCTGTCTTTGCATTAGCGATTTTTACTTTCGTTTCAGGTAATATTATTTTCTCTAATTATTTGAATATAATGTATATACCTAATTCGGGGGAAATGACCGTCTTTATAGCTTCGTTTCTTGGAGCATTGATAGGTTTTCTATGGTATAACTCCTATCCAGCTTCTGTTTTTATGGGTGATACAGGGAGTTTAACTATCGGCGGTATTATTGCTGTACTTGCTATAGCTGTTCGAAAGGAAATGCTTATCCCTTTATTGTGTGGAATCTTTTTGGTCGAAAACTTCTCTGTTGTTTTGCAGGTAAGTTATTTTAAATATACTAAAAAACGTTTTGGAGAAGGCCGAAGGATTTTTCTAATGTCCCCTTTACATCATCACTATCAAAAGAAAGGATATCATGAAAGTAAGATTGTCACGAGATTTTGGGTAGTTGCAATTATGCTAGCCATTTTGTCAATTGTAACCTTGAAATTGAGATAATATATGAGGCTAGTGATATTAGGTGGAGGAGAAAGTGGTGTTGGCACTGCTATCCTTGGAAAGAAACAAGGTTATGATGTTTTTGTTTCCGATTTTGGAAAGATAAAAGATAGTTATAAAGAGGTCTTGATTATAAATGACATCGCTTGGGAAGAAGAAAAGCATACTGAAGAATTAATTCTGAATGCTGACGTAGTAATGAAGAGCCCAGGTATTCCAGATAAATCGCCTATCGTAAAGCAGTTAAAAAATAAAGGTGTTTCGGTGATCTCTGAAATTGAATTCGCAGCACCTTTTACAAATGCAGTTACGGTTGGAATAACTGGAAGTAACGGAAAAACGACCACTACAATGTTAACGTATCATGTGTTGAAAGCAGCAGGCTTGAATGTCGGTTTAGCTGGAAATGTTGGTAAAAGTTTTGCTTGGCAGGTTGCAGATAATAATTATGACTTCTATGTTATAGAGTTGAGCAGTTTTCAATTGGATGGAATTGTGAGTTTTAAACCGCATGTTGCCATTATAACAAATATAAGCCCAGATCATTTGGATCGTTACGATTACAAATATCAAAATTATATAGATTCGAAGTTCAGAATTACAATGAATCAAACAGAGGAGGATTTCCTTATTTATGATGCAGGTGATGAAGCCATTTTAGAGTGGTTAAAAAATAATAAAATAAAAGCCAGATTAATTCCTTTTTCGTTAACCGATGAGTACAGCGAGGGAGCTTATTTAAAAAACAACAAAATGGAAGTTAAGATCAATCAAGAAGAGTTTACAATGGACACAGAGTACATTTCATTAGAAGGAAAACATAATTTGAAAAATGCTATGGCAGCAACTTCGGTAGCGAATATTTTGAAAATTAGAAATGCTACTATTCGTGAAAGCTTGTCTAATTTTCAAGGTGTTGAGCATCGTTTAGAAAAAGTACTGAAAATACAAAATGTACAGTATATAAATGACTCTAAAGCTACCAATGTGAATTCTGTTTTTTATGCTCTAGAAAGTATGAACACACCTACTGTTTGGATTGTAGGAGGTGTTGATAAAGGGAATGATTACCATGAACTAATGTCACTTGTTCGTGAAAAAGTAAAGGCTATTATTTGTTTGGGTGTTGATAATAAAAAAATTATTGATGCATTTGGTAATGTAGTTGATATTATGGTTGAAGTGAATAGTATGAGCGAAGCTGTTAGAATGGCACAACGTTTATCTGAAAAAGGAGATACTGTTTTATTGTCACCAGCGTGTGCGAGTTTTGATTTGTTTGAAAGTTATGAAGATAGAGGAAGACAATTCAAACAAGCTGTAAAAAATCTATAAAATATGTTTAAAAGTTTAGGAGTTAATATTGCTAAATTTTAAATCTTAAACAAAATAAATCTTGAAATAAAATTGTAATGAAAGATCTAATTGACAAGTTAAAAGGAGATAAAGTTATTTGGTCATTTGTGGCCTTATTGGCTCTGTTTTCTTTTATGCCTGTTTTTAGTGCCAGTAGTAATTTGGCTTATTTAGGTCATGGTACAGGGAATACTTTAGGGTATTTGGTGAAACATTTTGCTCATATTTGTATTGGTTTTTTGATCATTTATTGGGTACATAATATACCGTATCATTATTTTAGAGCCATTTCTAAAGCTGGATTGCCTTTAGTTTGGGTCTTGTTATTTATTACTTTGGTCAAGGGTACCGTAATTGGTGGAGCCAATGCCAGTAGATGGATTCAAATTCCTTTTATTGGATTGTCTTTTCAAACATCTACTTTAGCAGCTATTATTTTATTCATTTTTGTTGCTCGTTATCTGTCTAAAACTAGACAAGAGCCTATTACGTTCAAATCTTCGTTTATTGAGCTTTGGGCTCCAGTTTTTATAACGTTAGGTTTTATTTTGCCTGGAAACTTTTCAACGACAGCATTGATTTTTTCGATGGTAATTATGCTTGTGTTTATTGGTAGGTATCCTATAAAATATATATTTTCAATTATAGGATTAGCAGTGTTATTGTTAACTTTCTTTGTCTTAATTGGTAAAGCTTTTCCTCAATCAAAATTTTTTAGTAGAGTTGGAACATGGGGGAGTCGAATAGAGAGTTTTACACAAGATAAACCAGATGAAGATGATTATCAAATTGAAAAAGCTAAAATTGCGATTGCATCTGGACAGATATATGGTTTAGGTCCCGGTAAGAGTGTTCAGAAAAACTTCTTACCACAATCTTCTTCGGATTTTATTTACGCTATTATTGTTGAAGAATACGGGCTAGTAGGAGGGTTGGGAGTATTGGTTTTGTACTTGCTTTTGCTATTCCGATTTGTAATTGCCTCTCATAAAGCAAATACCCTCTTTGGGAAATTGGTAGTAATTGGTTTAGGATTTCCAATGATTTTTCAGGCTATGATTAATATGGCAGTGGCTGTCGAATTATTACCTGTAACTGGGCAAACTTTACCTTTGATAAGTAGTGGAGGTAGTTCTATTTGGATGACTTGTTTTGGACTCGGAATTATTTTAAGTGTGACCAAAAAAGAAGAGGAGATCGCTCAGGAAAAATTAGAAAAAGAAAAAAGAGAAGAAATACTTCAAAAACTTATAGACCGAGAGATAGCTGCTGACTTTGAAGAGGGTAATGTAGAAAAGGCAGATTTTAAAAATGCAAATGACAATTTTGATACCAACGATTATTCAATAACGGATAATTCAACTAACCCAATGAATGCGGTGTTAAAATAATTTGGGTTCATTAGGATATAATGTAGTTTGTTACAATTTAGCATTAAATAAGCAATTTAGAAATTTTTAAAAATGGCAAAGCATAAGTTTATCTTAAGTGGAGGTGGTACAGGTGGACATATTTATCCAGCTATAGCAATTGCAAACGAGTTAAAATCTCGTTTTCCAGATGCTGAAATTTTGTTTGTTGGTGCCAAAGACAAAATGGAAATGCAAAAAGTACCTCAAGCAGGATACGAAATTAAAGGACTTTGGATAGCTGGTTTGCAAAGAAAATTGACGATTCAAAATGCAATGTTTCCTTTTAAATTGATAGATAGTTTATTGAAATCTAGAAATATAATTAAACAATTTAATCCCGATGTCGTTATTGGAACTGGTGGATTTGCTAGTGGGCCATTGCTAAAAATAGCTAATAGTATGAATATTCCAACTGTTATTCAGGAGCAAAATTCATATCCAGGCATTACTAATAAATTATTAAGCAAAAAGGCAAATAGTATTTGTGTGGCTTATGAACAATTGGAAAGATTTTTTCCTCAGGATAAGATAATTTTGACTGGAAATCCTGTTCGTCAGGATTTATTAGATATTGATTCTAAAAGAGAAGAAGCTATCACGCATTTTAAATTAGATAGAAATAAAAAAACAGTATTGATTCTTGGTGGAAGTTTAGGCGCCAGACGAATCAATCAATTAATCGAAAAAGAGTTAGATAAATTACTTTCTTTAAATGTTCAGGTTATTTGGCAATGCGGAAAATTTTATTTAGAAGATTATAAAAAATATAATAAATATAATGTTCAGGTAGTTGCTTTTATTGAAAGAATGGATTTGGTTTATGCGGCTGCCGATGTTGTGATTTCTCGTGCTGGAGCATCTTCAGTTTCGGAGTTGTGTATAGTTGGAAAACCAGTAATTTTTATTCCATCGCCTAATGTTGCCGAAGATCATCAAACTAAAAATGCTCAGGCTATTGTTAATAAAAAAGGAGCAATTTTACTGAAAGAATCGCAACTGGATGATGATTTTAGTTTGGTCTTTGAGTCTTTGATTAAGGACCAAGGGAAACAAGATCAGTTGAGTCAAAATATTAAATTGTTGGCAAAACCTAATGCAACAGTTCAAATTGTAGACGAGATTGTCAAGTTGATTAAATAAAGAAATCAATCATTTGATAATTCTATTGGATGTAAGAAGGATAAGATATTAAAATATAAAATAAAATGAATTTAAATCAAATACAAAATGTCTATTTCATAGGAATCGGAGGCATCGGAATGAGTGCTTTGGCTCGTTATTTTAAAGCCATAGGTAAACAAGTTTCAGGTTATGATAAAACGCCTTCTATACTTACCAATGAATTGATTGAAAGTGGGATTGATATTCATTTTGAGGATAATATTAGCTTGATTCCAAGTGATTACTATTCTGAGAATACATTGGTTATTATTACGCCTGCAGTTCCAGTTAAGCATTCTGAATGGAATTACTTTTTAGAGCGAGATTATCAAGTTAAAAAAAGAGCTGAAGTTTTAGGAATTATTACAAAAGATACTTTTTGTTTTGCGGTAGCAGGAACACATGGCAAGACTACTACTTCTAGTATTTTGGGACATATTTTATATGAAAGCGGAGCCGATGTTACGGCTTTTATAGGTGGAATTGTTGAGAATTATGATTCTAATTTAATTGGAAATGGTAAAACGGTTACCGTTGTAGAAGCAGATGAGTTCGATCGTTCTTTCTTGCATTTACATCCAAATATTGCTTGTGTTACTTCTATGGATGCGGATCATTTGGATATTTACGGTACAAGTGATGCGATTGAAGCTTCATTTGTAGAATTTGCAAATAAAGTTGAAGATAAAAGCAAGCTTTTTATAACCAACGAATTACCGATTGAAGGTGTTATTTGCGCAGTTAATGATGAGGCTGTTTTTCGTGCCCACAACATAAGAATAGAAAATAGTAGTTATGTTTTCGATGTTAAAACCCCAAACGAGCTTATTAAAAATTTGCGTTTTGGATTACCAGGGAAACATAATTTGATGAACGCTTTAATGGCATTGGCTATGGCAGTAACATATGGCACCCCGACCGATGTTATTGCCAAAGCCTTAGGTTCATTTAAAGGTATTAGGAGACGTTTTTCATATCAAATTAAAGAAGATAATTTAGTTTATATTGATGATTATGCACATCATCCTACCGAAATAAATGCAGTTCATCAAGCAGTTCGTGAATTGTATCCAGGTCAAAAAGTATTAGCTGTTTTTCAGCCACATTTATTTAGTAGAACCAGAGATTTTGCTGATAATTTTGCTAGAAGTTTATCTGCTTTTGATGAAGTATTTTTGATGGAAATTTATCCGGCTCGTGAATTGCCAATGGAAGGGATTAATTCACAGTGGCTTATGGATAAAATGACGAATGATCACAAAAAAATTGTAAGTAAGGAAGAATTAATTTCTGAAATTGTAGCTAATGACGCTACAGTGATTGTTACAATTGGAGCAGGTGATTTAGGAGAAATGGTTCCTTCAATTAAAAAAGCGTTATATGAAAGTCTTTAATTGGAATAATATAAGATTAGTGCTAATGTTTTTCTTGGTGATTTTTCTTTTTTCGTTTACATCAAAAAGAAATTCTAAAAGAAAATTGATAAAAGCAGAAGTTGTTTTTGTAGGTGAAAACTCTCTTTTTTTAAAAAATGAAACGGTTAATAAATTGTTGATAGAAAATAATACGAACCTCTCAACTATAAGAAAAGATAGGCTAGATTTGAATAAATTGGAGCAAGTATTAAATGCTCAAGAAATGATCGAGAAAGCAGATGTATATGTAAGTATCGATGGTGTTCTAAAAGCAGTTGTAAAACAAAAGACACCTATTGCCAGGGTCTTTAATGATGAGGGTTCTTTCTATGTTGACAGTGAGGGAAATACCATGCCTTTATCAGCTAATTTTACGGCTCGAGTTCCTCTTGTATCTGGGGAGATAAACAAGAAAAAAAACAAAGATTTATTTAAATTATTTAAAATAATTTATGATGATGCGTTTTTGCGAAAAAACATCATTGGGATACAAATTATGCCTAATGGTAGCGTATTAATGCAGAATAGAAATTATAATTATCAAATTGATTTTGGAAGTTTGATAAACATGGAACGAAAATTTAAAAACTATAAGGCTTTTTTTCAAAAGGTGAGTTTAGATAGTTCTTTGGATAAATATAGAATAATAGATCTCAGATTTACGGAACAAGTAGTTTGCACAAAATAATAGAAAATGGAAAAAGAGAATATTGCAGTAGGTCTAGATATTGGGACGACGAAAATTGTTGCCATGATAGGCAAAAAGAACGAGTATGGGAAGCTTGAAATTTTAGGTGTTGGTAAATCTAAAAGTTTAGGTGTTGCAAGAGGTGTTGTGAATAACATTACGCAAACTATTCAATCGATTCAACAAGCGATTCTTGAAGCTGAAAATAATTCAGGCTATAAAATAAAAGATGTTGTGGTGGGTATTGCTGGACAACATATCAGAAGTATTCAACATAGTGATTACATCAGTCGAAGCAATCCGGAAGAAGTTATCGGAGGAAGTGATATTGATTTGTTAATCAATCAGGTTCATAAATTGGCTATGTTACCAGGTGAAGAAATTATTCACGTATTGCCACAAGAATTTAAAATTGATGGACAATCAGATGTAAAAGAACCAATAGGAATGTATGGTGGAAGACTAGAAAGTAGTTTTCATGTGGTTGTAGGACAAGCATCGTCTATTAGAAATGTTGGAAGATGTATTCAAAGTTCAGGTATTGAGTTGTCAGGTTTAACACTAGAACCATTAGCTTCATCCGATGCGGTATTAAGTCAAGAAGAAAAAGAAGCAGGAGTTGCTCTTATTGATATTGGAGGAGGAACAACAGATTTAGCTATTTTCAAAGATGGAATCATTCGTCATACAGCAGTAATTCCTTTCGGAGGAAATGTAATTACAGATGATATAAAAGAGGGGTGTTCTATTATAGAAAAACAAGCCGAATTATTGAAAGTTAAATTTGGGTCTGCATGGCCGGGTGAAAATAAAGACAACGAGATTGTTTCTATTCCTGGTTTAAGAGGTCGAGAACCTAAAGAGATTTCGTTAAAAAACCTTTCGAAAATAATAAATGCAAGAGTTGTTGAAATCATTGAGCAAGTTTTTACAGAAGTAAGAGCTTATGGACATGAAGATCCTCGCAAAAAATTGATAGCAGGGATTGTTCTTACAGGTGGTGGAGCTCAATTAAAACACATCAAACAGTTAGTAGAATATATAACTGGAATGGATACAAGAATTGGTTATCCAAATGAACATTTAGCAGGAAATTCAGATGAGGAAATTTCGAGCCCGTTATATGCTACAGCAGTTGGTTTAGTAATGAACAGTATTGAGAATAAAACTCAAAGCGCAGTAAAAATGCAGGCAACAATAGTTCCGGAGAAAGTAAGTTATTATAGAGAGCCAGTTGTTGAAATAAAAGAAGAGGTATATGTACAACCTGAAAAAGTACTTCAAGTGGAACCTGTAAAAGAGGAGTCAACAGAGAATAAAATTCGAAGATCGTTTTTTGATAAATATGTGGACAAGATTAAAGAATTTTTAGATAACGCAGAATAATAATAAAGAATTAAAAGAATAAATAAATTATCAAAATTCCTTTTTGCCCCAAGCCTAGAGTAGTTAGTGATAAAGTTAATAAAAAATTAAAACCCCATATGATGCCAAGCAACACAGAATTTGGAAGTATTTCATTTGATTTACCAAAAAATCAATCAAATGTAATCAAAGTAATTGGAGTAGGTGGAGGCGGTAGTAACGCTATAAACCATATGTTTAAACAAGGTATTAAAGGCGTTGATTTCATCGTTTGTAATACAGATTCTCAGGCGCTTGAGAATAGTGGAGTTCCTAATAAAATTCAGTTAGGAGCAAATTTAACCGAAGGTTTAGGTGCAGGTGCAAACCCAGATGTAGGACACCAATCTGCAATAGAAAGTATTGCTGATATTGAAAAAGTATTGGATGTAAATACTAAAATGGTATTTATTACTGCTGGTATGGGCGGTGGAACAGGAACAGGAGCTGCTCCAGTTATTGCTCAATTGGCAAAAGAAAGAGATATATTAACAGTTGGGATTGTGACTTTGCCTTTCTTATTTGAAGGGAAGGTTCGTCAAGAACAAGCGCTTATTGGAATCGAAAAATTGCGTAAGCAAGTCGATTCGTTAATCGTTATCAATAATAATAAATTAAGAGAAGTATATGGAAATCTTGGTTTCAAAGCTGGATTTTCAAAAGCGGATGAAGTTTTAGCGACAGCCTCAAGAGGAATCGCTGAAGTAATTACACATCACTATACTCAAAATATTGATTTACGTGATGCAAAAACAGTGTTGTATAATAGTGGAACCGCTATTATGGGATCTTCTGTATCATCAGGTGAAAACAGAGCTAAAGAAGGTATCGTTGCCGCTTTAGATTCTCCACTTTTAAATGATAATAAAATTACTGGAGCCAAAAATGTATTGTTGCTTATCGTTTCTGGAACTAATGAAATTACTATCGATGAAATTGCCGAAATTAATGAGCATATTCAATATGAAGCAGGTTCAAATGCCAATATTATTATGGGTGTTGGTGAAGATGATTCACTTGGGGATTCAATTGCTGTAACTATTATTGCGACAGGTTTTAATGTAGAACAACAAAACGAAATCGTAAATGTTGAGCCTAAGAAAATAATTCACACACTTGGAGAAGAACAAAGAGGTGTTTTTGATTTGTCTGCAAAAACTGTTGCTGGTTTCAGCTTAAATAATGAAACAACTGTTACTACTACAGAAGATAGAGTTGTTTTTGATTTAGTTGAAGATATTACTATTCCTGAACCAGTAATTTCTGCTATCAATGAAGATGAATTAATTGGAATGACTGAATTTATTAGAAATTTGGATGTGACTTTTGAAATCGTTTCTCCTATGAAAGAGATTGATTTTGTTGTTACAAACCCAGTAATAGAATCAGTTAGAGAAGTACAGTCAGCACCAGTTCGTTTCGAAGAAAAACAAGAGCAAACTGCTTTCTCATTCGATTTGCCAATGAGTAAATCAGAGCCTATACATGTTCAAGAAGAAACTAATAGTTTCTTGTTTGAATTAACAAATGAAACTCGCAATATTAAAGTTGTAGAGCCTGTTCAGTTTGTGCCTGTAACCGAATTGTCTGATAATGGTGTTATTAAATACTCATTAGAAGAATACATGGAAGTAGAGAATGATTTTGTAGAATCTAAGCCTGTGGCTAAAATCGAAGAAGTGATTCCTGCTGAAATGAATATTACAATGAAGCAAATGGCAGAGCCAATTGTGGAAGTGGCGCCAACTTTAGAAAATAATTCTCCGATTGACATGACAATCGAAGAAACATTAAGGTTCAGAGCTGAAGAAAGAAGAAGAAAATTAAAAGATTTCAATTATAAATTTCACGATAGTGTATCAAAAGTAGATGAATTAGAAAGAGAGCCAGCTTATAAGAGATTTGGCATCGAACTTAATAATTCACAAACTAATAATTCAACTTCAAGAATATCAGTAGGAACAGATAGCAATAATGATTTGCAATTGCGTTCCAATAATTCATATTTACATGATAATGTAGATTAACAAAGCCATTTTTTTTGAAGATAGCCCGAAATTTCTTTGAATTTTCGGGCTATTTTTTGACTATAAAGCATCAAACTTGTAGTTGTTATTGCCAGTTAAATTTTCTAAATTTGTCGAGCCTTATCCAGCTGTACATTACAAGCTTTTTGTCGTAACTCTTTTTTTCTAAGAACAAGAAAGAGCTTCCTTTGGTCGCTTTTCTGGTTCAGGAAAAAATAAAGTTTCTCCCAAAAAGGCTTTTCATTTCCATCTGGGGCAGATGATTTGAGATTGTAGATTTTAAGATTGCAGATTTTAGATTTGTATTTTTAATTACCTTTTTCATTTCAATACAAAATAAAGATATTCCAGATTTTAATTTAAGAAGAGTTTTTTTAAATCAGTGTCAATATCTAAAATCAAGAATCTAAAAATCTAAAATACAGAATATGAGTTTATCAATTCAAATCATGGACGAAATTAAAACCGCCATGAGAGCTAAAGATACAGTTGCATTAGAAGCTTTAAGAGCTATAAAATCAGAGCTTTTATTAGCACAGACAGCTTCAGGTTCAAAAGAAGAAATATCTGCTGATGACGAGGTTAAATTACTTCAAAGATTGGTTAAAACCCGTAAAGAAAGCGCTAGAATATTTACTGAGCAAAATCGTTTGGATTTAGCAGAACCAGAATTGGCACAAATTGCAGTAATCGAAAGATTCTTGCCTGCTCAGTTAAGCGAAGCTGAAGTAGAAGCAGTAATTGCAAAAATCATTGCAGAGACTGGAGCGTCAGGAATTGCTTCTATGGGGAAAGTGATGGGATTAGCATCTACTCAATTGGGTGGAACTGCCGAAGGAAAAACTATTTCTACCATCGTTAAAAAATTATTAGTATAAATTAATTGCGAATTTTAAATTACGAATTATGCTATCGTAATTCGTAATTTAAAATTCGTAATTAAATATTTGACTGCGTAGTTCAACTGGATAGAATATCAGATTTCGACTCTGAGGGTTGCAGGTTCGAACCCTGCCGTGGTCACTTTAAAAGCAAAATTATAAATGAATTTTATGATTTTGCTTTTTTAATTTATTAGATACAAAGTAAAACAAGAATTATTTTTATGAATAACTATACACTGCCAGTTTTTACTTTTATTCTTGTTCTTTTTGTTGTTATTTCTTTAGTGGTTGTCTTTTTTAAGTTTTTGGAATATATTTTCGGGTTGATTTTTGGCAGGCCTTTTTTCGTTCATTTTTGCCTTTTTCCAAAAAAAATAAGCCCTGATTCACTTCGTTTTTTAAACACAAAATTTTCTTTTTATATTCGATTGTCAAATAAAGAGAAGGTGTATTTTGAACATAGAACAGCCTGTTTTTTGGATAAATACGAATTTGTATCACGTGAGGGTTTTGTAGTTACCGAAGAGGTAAAAGTATATGTGGCTGCTACATTTGTGATGTTGTCATTTGGTATGCGGGAATATCTTTGTGAAGTTTTTGATAGAATAATAATTTATCCATCTGTTTATTTTTCGAGAATTACTAAGCAATATCATAAAGGAGAATTTAATCCCAATACTAAAGTAGTGGCTTTTTCTTGGGAAGATTTTCAAAAGGGATTTGATATTTCTTCGGATAATTTAAATCTTGGAATTCATGAATTTGCTCACGTTTTGCAATACCAAGCATTAGAAAGAAATGATAGTAGTTCGATTCTCTTTTCAAGGATGTTTGCCTTAATTAATGAAGAAGTGAGTGATGCAGCATTTAGGGAACAATTAATACAATCCAATTATTTTAGACTTTATGGTTTTACTAACCAATTTGAATTTCTTGCAGTAATCTTAGAATGTTATTTTGAGACCCCTTTGGAGTTTAAAAATCGTTTCCCAGATTTGTATGATAAAGTATCTTTGATGTTAAATATGAAGCGTTAATATCAGGAAATATTTTTTATTAACGTCTGATAAACATCATGTTTTTAACAAATTTTCATCTTTAAATTTACATATAATTTTAAAAGAGAGATGTTATGAGACAGCATGTTCCCGTGTCAACTATTATGACTACTGATATAGTTAAACTAACTATCAAAGATGATTTAACCAAAGCTGAGTCTCTTTTTAAGCATTACAAAATCAGACATATTCCGGTGGTAAATGGAGCTACCATAATTGGCATGTTAAGTTACACCGATTTGTTGCGTATTTCTTTTGCAGATGCAATTGATGATGATGAAGAGGTTGTAGATACTACTGTTTACAATATGTTTACTGTAGAGCAGGTAATGGCAAAAAAGCTGGTAACAATCACACCCAAAACAACTATTAAAGAAGCCGCTGAAATATTAGCAAATAAAGAATTTCATGCTTTGCCAGTTTGTGAAGATCATGTTTTGGTTGGAATAATAACCACAACAGATTTGATAAAGTATTTAATTAATCAGTATAATTAAAAATTAAGTGTTTACTAAAGAAGAAAGTCCCAATGAAACTTATTTGTTTATTGGGACTTTTTGATTTCTTAAATGGTTGTCAATTGTTTTAAATCAGCAACGGTTTGAGTTGGGTTTTCGGCATTAAATACAAAGCTTCCTGCAACAAGAACATCTGCTCCTGCTTCAACCAATTGTAAAGCGTTTTTATTGGTTACTCCACCATCAATTTCGATTATTGTGCTTGCATTTTTTTCAACGATTAATTTTTTTAATTTTTTAATCTTGTCATATGTGTTTTCTATAAACGATTGTCCTCCAAAACCTGGATTTACACTCATGATACAGACCATGTCAATATCATTGATTACATCTTCTAATAAATTTATATTGGTGTGTGGATTTAATGCAACACCAGCTTTCATTCCATGAGCTTTAATCGCTTGGAGAGTACGGTGTAAATGTGTGCAAGCTTCATAGTGTACCGTTAAAATATCGGCACCTAAATCTTTAAATGTTTTGATGTATTGGTCTGGATTTACAATCATCAAATGCACATCTACTGTTTTTTTTGTGTGTTTTGTAATTGCTTGAAGTACTGGCATTCCAAAAGAAATGTTTGGGACAAAAACACCATCCATTATGTCAATGTGAAACCAGTCGGCTTGACTGTTGTTAATCATTTCGATATCACGTTGTAAATTAGCGAAATCAGCAGCCAATACTGATGGTGCAATAAGTGTATTCTTCATTGTGTAGTTTTTACTTTGAGATACACTGTAGTGTATCTTTACATTTGTGTTGTTAGTTTTTTGCAAAGGTAATTATAAAAAATAAAACTCCGGAAACCCGAGCATTTTTTGCGAACAGACCGAAAGTTTTATTCATAAAAAATAAAACTCCGGTAATCAGCCGGAGTTTCAATCATCAATCAAAAAACGAACAGTTAATCAGACTGTTGTTTGCTGTAAAATCCCATTAGTAGGAATTTGGGTTTTACCCAAGATATGTTTTTAAAATTTTACTTCTTGAAGTATGTTTTAATCTGCGAATTGCTTTTTCTTTAATTTGACGAACACGTTCACGAGTTAGGTCAAAAGTTTCACCAATTTCTTCAAGTGTCATTGGGTGTTGGTCACCTAAACCAAAATATAAACGAACTACATCAGCCTCTCTTGGAGTTAATGTTTCTAATGAACGCTCTATTTCAGTACGCAATGATTCATGAATTAATTCTCTATCAGGATTTGGAGATTCTCCAGAACGTAAAACGTCATAAAGGTTAGAATCTTCTCCTTCTACAAGAGGTGCATCCATTGATAAGTGACGACCAGAGTTTTTCATCGACTCTTTTACATCATTTACGGTCATGTCTAGTTCTTTTGCAATTTCCTCAGCAGATGGTGGACGTTCGTTAGATTGCTCTAATAACGCATACATTTTGTTGATTTTATTGATAGAACCAATTTTATTTAATGGTAAACGAACGATACGAGATTGTTCTGCCAAAGCTTGAAGAATCGATTGACGAATCCACCATACTGCGTATGAAATGAATTTGAAACCACGAGTTTCATCAAAACGTTGTGCTGCTTTTATCAAACCTAAATTTCCTTCATTAATTAAATCGGGAAGTGTTAATCCTTGGTTTTGGTATTGTTTGGCTACCGAAACTACGAAACGTAAATTGGCTTTTGTTAATTTCTCTAGGGCTCTTTGATCCCCAGCTTTAATTCTTTGTGCTAATTCTACCTCTTCGTCAGCGGTAATAAGGTCAACTTTTCCAATTTCTTGTAAATATTTGTCTAATGAAGCGGTTTCACGATTGGTAACCTGCTTGGTGATTTTAAGTTGTCTCATGTTTTTGTCTCCTCAATTTTTTAAGTGTACAAGTTGTTATACGTATCGAATATCTAAAAAGTTACAAAAAAGTTTATTTTTTTAATTAATTAGCTCTTTATTTTTTTTAAAGAAGTTATTTATTATCAATAATGCAATTCTAATAACAACTAATACTATGGCTCAAATTATGAAATATCAAATATATAAGTTGAATAGTAGCAGTGATATACAGAAAAATATGCTAATAATAGAAGGGTAAATGTTTAATGTGATTTGATAATTGGTTTTTATCAAATTAATGTTTTTTTTATTTAAAAATAATACTAAAACTAATTCTAAAAGGTTACTTGAAAGTTGTGAACTACTTTTAACATTGAAATCATTCAATTTAGGTATGTCATACGATACCGAAACCAAAGAAACTAGTATTGTAATTTGTAAGACAAATTAAGTGAGGTTTTTTTATTTTTTGCTGTAAACCAAATATCAAAAAGGATGGCGACTGTATTTATAATCGCTGGATGATATTCTTGTCGTTATTTGTGAGAAAGTATAAATTCTGACTATGTGGGTATTATTGATACTGGGTAGTAAACATGTGTGTACTAACAGCAAATGTTTTTTACTCTTAAAATAAGAAATTCAGTTGTGGTAATTTTTTGAATTGCGGGCTTTAATCTATTTCGTCTAAATTGATAATTCGGTTAAAGATTTGTTTTAAAAACACAATAAAACAGATTGTACCACCAGCCAGAATGAAGTGGTCATTTGTAATTGTTAATGGAGCATCCATTATGTCATATAAACTTGGGACAATAATGCATAATGATGCTATAAGTCCAATCCAAGGATTGATTTTGTTTAATAAGGGTTTTAATTGCATGTTAAAGGGGATATTAAGTTCTAATCTCATGGTATTGTTTTTTTTGGAAATTTTTGATAATTAAAGATATATTGATAATCCTTATATTTTTGGTCGAAATGTTACGAAGTTGACTTTTATTGTCATGAAATATTCTTTATAACCAGTTCAAGGACAGTTTTTTTGGTGCTGTAGTGGTAAAAAAAAATCCTCTCGCATTTGGAGAAGATTTATTGTTTTGTTGTGGTAAAAGATAGTTACGATAAAGTATTTATTCTCTTTATGAAATCTTTATAGGTATCGCTAAGATTGATTTTATGATTTCCTCTGAGAATGATAAGATTATCGGCAAGGATTATTTCTTCTATAACATCGGCGTTTACGATGTAGTTCCTGTGTGTTCGGATGAATTTGTCTTTGTCGAGTAATTCACTGATTTTGGTTAACGAAATCATGATAACAAATTTCTCTTTTTCGGTAATAATGTTGCAATAGCGATCTTCGACTTCGATGTATAGAATGTCCTTTAAAGATACTTTTTTGAGAGAATTCTTCTTCTTGATGAACATGTAGTCAGTACTGATAACAGTATCTTGATTGTCACTCAAAAAAACATTCGTTTGCTCGTAGAATTTTTCGACAGCCATTTCCAGCGCATAGAGAATTTCTAATTCATTGAAAGGCTTCATTAGGAAGCTAAAAGGCTTAGTAAGTTTTGCTCTTTCAAAAATTTGACGATCTTGTGAGCTAGTCAAAAAAACAAAAGGCTTGGAAGCATTTGGAACAATATTAATGGTTTCGGCAAAAGTTATTCCTTCAGGTTTTCCGTCCAAAAAAACATCAATGATGATTATGTCGACAGTGTTTTTGTAAAATAAAGTAAGTGCATCAGTATAATTTTGGGCAACACCTACAATATTGTAATTGTTAGCCAGTAAGACTTTGCTTAGCTCATTGCTTTGCTCTATGGAGTCTTCTATAATAAGTACATTAATATTATCCATTTTATCTGGTTTTTGGGAACAAAAGTATCATTTTTGTTCCTTTATTGAGTTCGCTTTCTATGGTTAATGAACCGCTATTTTTTTTGATCATTTGTTTGCATAATTGCATACCTAAACCTGTCCCTATAATCTCTGAGTTGCTTTTCTTAGCTAATAATTCATTGTCTTGTAATAATTCATCGATAGTGTTTTGTGTCATTCCTAAGCCAGTATCTTCAATCACGAGTTGACAGAAATCAGTATTGGTTTCTACAGTGTATATACTGATTTTGCCATTTTCAGGAGAAAATTTTATAGCATTATCGAGCAAGTTACGAAGAACTATTTTTAGCGAATCGAGATCTACGAAGATAAAGCTATTTTTAGACACTGTATTCTCAAAAGAGATGGTTTTATCGAGTAGTAATGGTTTGTAGTTGTATTCTATTTGTTGCACGATAGAAAACAGATGAACTGAATCTTTATGAAAATACAATTGTTTGGTTTGTAGCAATGCCCAATGGAGTAAGTTGTCGAGCAGGGTATAAGCACCATTTGCAATGGTACTGTTTTGGTGAAGGAGTTGGTCTAGTTGTTGGTAGTTTTTGGCTTCTAGCGAAGTCGTTAGTTTAGTGTTACTGGTTTTTAAAGCATTAACAGAAGAACGTAAATCATGGCTTACTATAGAAAATAATTGATCTTTGGTAGCATTGAGTTCGTCTAGTTTGTTTTTTTGAGTAAGTATGATTTTGGCGTTTTTTACTTTTTGTGCATAGACGTAAACGCCTCCAATTAAAAGTGCTAACATACCCAATGAGGAATAAAACATTGTTTTACGCTCGGTTTCTTTTAGTTTGTTTTCTATTTTGAGTACCGAAATTTGTTTTTGTTTTTGAGCTATAGCATATTTTTTTTCGTAATCTGCAACTGCCCATATTTTATTTTGATTGTTTAATGAATCTTTCCATTGTTCATATTCTTTTCTGTAGACTAAAGTTTTTGAAAAATTTTTTCTGTTTTCTTCTACTACAGCCATGTTTATTGCTGTGTTTTGTTTTAGCTCAAAAGATTTTGTTTTTTTTGATAATTGATAAGCTTTTTCAAAATAAGGAATCGCTTGATTGTCTTTGTATTGATTGTAATATAATGTTGCAATATCCATATAAGATCCAATAATCAAGGAGGTGTCTTTCTCGATTTGTTGTAACGCTAGGGCTTTTAGTAAATATTTTTCAGATTTGTCAAAGGATTGGAGCTCTAAATAACAAATTCCTAAATCATGAAATAATGAACTTCTATTGTAATCAAAATTGTCTTTTTTTGGATTTTTTTCTATTTCTTGATAATATGAAACAGCTTTTGAAAAATTTTTCTGTTCAAGAAAAATTGCTCCTAAACCTATTTTAACGTTATAAAAGAAAGGGAAAGTATTAGAGATTAATTCATATTCTTTTTTAGCTTCCGTAAACATTTTTTTTTTCCTAAAACTATTTGCTCTGAAGTAATGGCAGTAATCATTTAGTTTGGTGTTGTGTGTTGTTGTTAGTTGTTTCATAGAATATATCAGCGTTGAATCCCATTCCTTTAACAAAAAATTTGAAGAAGCTTTTTGGAAATTAATTTCTCTCTCATGTTTCTTAGCTATTTTTTTTATTTCTAAGTTCAATGAAGATTTAGCTGGATTTTCTTGAGAAAATATAAAAAATGAAAAAAACAAGAGTATATGTGTAAAAAATAATTTAATATTAAATACATTACTCTTGTTTTTCATTTGATAGTATATTGAAAAGATAAAATTTAATTTTTATTCTAGATTAACTTTGTACATTAGTTACAGTTCCTCTTGAACTCACAGGGTCAATATCCCATAAAAAGGTTTGAATTGTAGTTATGTCTCTGTTTAAAAATGTGGTAGGTAATGATTGGAAAGAAATTTGATATGCACGAAAATTTGAGGTACTAGTCTCTATAGCATCATAACTAATGAAAAATTGTAATCTTGGTTCTCCTATTTCGCTAATACTATAGTCTTGAAAAATTGTAAAACTATTTTCATTTAATCCAGTTATAGCAGCATCAATAAAAAAAACTGTACTTACTTGAATGTTATTGTTACTGTCTAAATACACCTCAACAAGTGGTTGTAAAGGGGTGCTTGGGCGTTTGTTTGTAAATGATATTGTACCACTTTCAGTAAAAGTCTTTTCAGGAATTTGTATTCCTGGAGGGATAGAAATTGTTGAATTCATTTTTTTTATTTTTTAGATTATTTGTTAATTATTTTCGGGTTAAAGATATTTTTTTTCTTTGAATATAATGTAATGTTTTTATTATTTTTTATAAAAGTATTGATTTATTCTGTTAAAAAGACTATAAATATTTTTGCAGGTTAAGAGAATTGAGTTTTAGATGAGTAAGTAGTCGCGTTGGTGAAAGTGTTTTTGCTAAGAATGAATGTTTGTTAAGGAAATAAATTTGTTCAAGTGTATATGGAAAAAAACTGAAAAACCCCGTTTCATAATTATGAAACGGGGTTTTCTATAAATAAACCTTTAGTAAACTAAGATCTGATTACTCTTTTTTCTCCTCACGTGGAGGTCTTTGCAAAAGTGCTTTTCTTGACACTTTTTCTTTTTTAGTTTTAGGGTCAACACCTAAGTATTTTACTTGGAATACATCACCCATATTTACAACATCAGTAACGTTTTCTGTGCGTTCCCAAGCTAATTCAGATACGTGTAATAAAACTTCGTTTCCAGGAGCTGATGTATATTCTACAACTGCACCAAAATCTAATATTTTAATTACTTTCACCTCATAAGCTTCTCCCATTTGCGGTTTGAAAGTGATCGATTTAATTTTAGCCAATACTGCTTCAATTCCAGCAGGATCAGTTCCTAAAATTTCGATAACACCTTGCTCATCCACCTCGTTGATAACGATAGTAGTACCAGTAGCTTTTTGTAATTCTTGAATTACTTTTCCACCAGGTCCGATTAACGCTCCAATAAAGTTTCCAGGAATAGTTCTTGTGATGATTTTTGGAGAATGTGCTTTAACATCTGCATTTGGTTTTGCAAGCGTTTCCAGTAATTTTCCTAAGATATGTAAACGTCCATCACGAGCCTGAGCCAATGCTTGCTCCATGATTTCGTATTTCAATCCATCAATTTTGATGTCCATTTGACAAGCTGTAATTCCTTCAGAAGTTCCAGTTACTTTAAAGTCCATATCTCCTAAGTGATCTTCATCACCTAAAATATCAGACAAAACAGCAAAACGATCTCCGTCAGTAATCAATCCCATTGCAATTCCAGAAACAGGACGAATCATTTGAATACCTGCATCCATTAATGCTAATGTTCCAGCACAAACCGTAGCCATAGAAGATGAACCATTTGATTCCAATACCTCAGATACAACTCTTATAGTGTATGGATTTTCAGCAGGAATCATGTTTTTTAGGGCTCTTTGAGCTAAGTTTCCGTGACCAACTTCTCTTCTTGAAGTTCCTCTTAACGGACGAGCTTCTCCTGTTGAAAATGGAGGGAAGTTATAGTGTAAGTAGAATTTTTCTTCTCCTTGTTCAGATGGTGAATCAATTTGATTAGCTTCTCTAGAAGTTCCTAAAGTTGCTGTAGCCAATGCTTGAGTTTCTCCACGAGTAAACAATGCAGAACCGTGTACTGATGGTAAGTAATCTACTTCACTCCAAATTGGTCTGATCTCTGTAGTTTTTCTTCCGTCTAAACGAGTTCCTAAATCTAAAGTTACATTACGAACTGCTTCTTTATTGGTTTTGTAGAAATATTTAGAAACTAAATCTCCGTTTTCTGCCAATTCTTCTTCAGTAAATAATGCTTTTACTTCTTCTTTTACAGCGTCAAATGCAGCTGAACGTTCATGTTTAGCTGAACCTTTGCTTGCAATAGCGTAAATTTTATCGTAAGCCGCAGCTTTTACTTTAGCGTAAATAGCTTCGTCTGATTTTTCTTTTTCGTATGTACGAACTTCTTTTTTTCCAAAAGCTTGAGCCAATCTTTCTTGAGCAGCAATTTGTACTTTGATGTGTTCGTGAGCAAATTTAATTGCTTCTACCATTTCTGCTTCTGAGATTTCTTTCATTTCTCCTTCTACCATTGCGATAGAATCTGTAGAAGCTCCAATCATCATGTCAATATCAGACAATTCTAATTGTGCACGAGATGGGTTGATGATGAATTTTCCATCAATACGACCTACTCTTGCTTCAGAGATTAAAGTTTCAAAAGGAATATCAGATAACGCTAAAGCTGCTGATGCTGCTAAACCTGCTAATGCATCTGGCATAACTTCATCGTCATGAGACATTAACTGAATCATAACTTGTACTTCTGCGTGGTAATCAGATGGGAAAAGTGGACGTAAAACACGGTCAACTAATCTCATTGTTAATACTTCGCTATCGCTTGGTCTTGCTTCTCTTTTGAAGAAACCTCCAGGGAAACGACCCGCTGCAGCAAATTTTTCACGGTAATCTACCGTAAGTGGCAAAAAGTCAATACCTGGGCTTGCTTTTCTTGAAGATACTACTGTTCCTAAAATAACAGTTTTACCAATTCTTACTACTACAGAACCGTCTGCTTGTTTTGCTAAACGACCTGTCTCGATTGTGATGCTTCTGCCATCACCTAAATCGATGCTTTCTACAAATAATTGTGGAATCATAATTTTTTTTCTAATTGATTATACAATGGGTTTTAGTTGTGTTGTTAGTTGTAGTTGTTGCGTAGTTAATGCCTAAAACCCAATGAAAAACCAAACTTTTTTTATTGAAATGTCAATTTTTTTCAAAATTGATGACAATTATTAAATTTAAATATTTTTTTTAAATCTAAAAGAGAAATAAAAAAAAGAGGCACTTTCGCACCTCTTTTCATATATTGATTATTTTCTAATACCCAATACTTTGATAATCTCACGATATCTGTTGATTTCTGTTTTCTTCAAGTAATCCAACAAAGATCTTCTTTTACCTACTAATAGTACTAATGAACGCTCAGTGTTAAAATCGTGACGATTTTTTTTCAAGTGCTCAGTAAGGTGGCTAATTCTGTAAGTGAATAACGCGATTTGTCCTTCTGCAGATCCTGTGTTTTCTGCTTTTCCTCCGTGTTTAGCGAAGATTTCTTCTTTAATCTCTTTAGTTAAATACATTCGAATATTATTTAATGATTGTTATGTATGCCGTACAGCTATTGTAAGACGGGTGCAAAAGTAGAAAATAATTATGGATTATGAATTATGAATTATAAATTATTTTGAAAGCTTAAAATAATTTGGAAATCTCCTCATTTACAAATTCTAAGAAATTTTCGTCAGCTTCTGTAAATGGGTCAATTACGTGACTGTCAATGTCAATTTGACCAATATTTTCTCCATTTACGAAAAGTGGTACAACAATCTCTGATTTTACTGTAAAACTACAAGCAATATAATTGTCTTGAGCACTAACATCTGGAACAACAAAATTCGAATTCGAAACCGCTACTTGTCCGCATATTCCTTTTCCAAAAGGTATAACTGTATGATCAGTTTCAGCACCTACATAAGGACCAAGGTGTAGTGTTTTTGTTTCGTGATTGGCAAAATAAAAGCCTACCCAATTGTAGTATGAAATAGAATCGCTCAAGAGTTGACAAATTGTCAAAAGCTTTTCATCTCTGTTAAGTACTGTATTTGTTGTTATTTCCTTTATTTTTGGTTGTAATTCTTGAAAAGTCATGTTCTGTTATTTTTTCTACAAAAGTATTTAAAGCTAATTCTTTAATTGCATAAATTTGGCAAAAAATAATTTTGAAAAAATATTTCGTTGAGTATAAACCTTTTTTAGTTTTTTTAGCTAGCTTTTTTGGTTGCTATATTTTACTAACTTTCGTCTACCAGTTTTTTTTGAGTGGCTTCGGAAGTAGTACTGTAGATACAATCACACAAGTTGTTGCCAAAAATTCTGAAAAGGTAATTTCATGGTTCTTTATGCGTGTTCAGTCTGAAAGTGTTGTTAGTGAGCCTTTTGTTAGGATGTATTTTCAAAATCAATATATCGTTCGGATTGTGGAAGGTTGTAACGGAATAAGTGTTATTATTTTATTTATTTCTTTTATTGTGGCTTTCTCAGGAAGCTTAAAAAATACTTTGCTTTTTATTTTTGGTGGAACTGTATTGATTTATATTCTAAATGTGCTTCGTATAGCTGTATTAATAGTTTTGATGTATTATTTTCCCGAAAAAACACATTTACTCCATGGTGTTTTATTTCCAGTAATAATTTATGGGATAGTTTTTATTTTATGGGTAATTTGGGTTAATAAATTTTCGAAATATGCTAAATAAAGTACTCCAAAATAAAGCACGTATTTTTTTTCTCATTGTATTAGTGTGTGCATTAATAATTGTAAGGGCTTTTGAATGCCAATGGTTTTATGATCCTTTTTTGGTTTATTTTAAAGGAAATTATTTAAAATCGTCTTTGCCAGAGTTTAATTCTGGATTACTTTTTTTAGGGTTATTACTTCGCTTTTCTATAAATATGATACTTTCGTTGGGTATTCTTTATCTTCTTTTTAAGGATAGAGAAATGATTTCATTTGCAGCAGTTTTGTATGTTTTGCTTTTTGTGATTCTGATAATCGTTTTCTTCTCTATTCTTTATTTTTTTAAAAATCAGGAAAATTTACTGCTATTTTATGTAAGGCGTTTTTTGATTCAACCTTTGTTTGTAATTCTTTTTGTACCAGCGTTTTATTTTCAAAAACTGAAAAAATAATTCTTTTTTTATTATCTTTAATGGATGTTTGAATGAATTAGTCACTAATTAGAGGGTAATGAAAATTGTAAAACATTCAGGATCTATTGTTGACTTTAATCATGAAAAGTTGAAGCAATCTCTTCTAAAATCGGGAGCGACTCCTGCTGTCGCTGATAAAGTTTTACAGCTGATTGAAGATGAAGTTTATGAAGGGATTTCTACAAAACAGATTTACAAATTGGCTTTTAGCCTTCTTAAAAAAGGATCCAATTCACATGCTGCTCGATATAATTTAAGAGAAGCTATTCGGTTATTGGGACCTGAAGGTTTTTTTTTCGAAAAATTTATTGCTAGACTTTTTCTCTCAGAAAAGTATCAGGCAAAAGTAGGTTTGGTTTTGCAAGGCAAATGTGTTTCTCACGAAATAGATGTTATTGCTAAGCAAGGTGCTATAGTCACCATGATCGAATGTAAGTTTCATGGAGGAAAAGATGCTGCTACCGATGTGAAAGTACCTATGTATATTTTATCTCGTTTTAATGATTTGAAAGAGAATGAATATAAGATATTTTCTAATAATGATAGGATTTCCAGATGTTGTATTGTTACCAATAATCGTTTTACATCAGACGCTGTTGTTTTTGCTAAATGTGTTGGATTAGAATTATTGAGTTGGGATTATCCTGAAACGAATAACTTAAAAGATAAAATTGATAAAAATAGATTGTATCCTATAACTTGTTTAACCACCTTGACACTTTCAGAAAAAGAACAATTATTGATTCTAGGTGTGATATTAGTAGAAGATATTATTGATGACAGTTTGGATTTAGAAAAAATAGGTCTAAATTCTAGAAGAATAAAGAACGTGTTGGCTGAAGCTTTACAGCTGTGTAGAAGTATATAATTGTAGCGGTTGGGATTATTTCTAAATTGGATTAAAATGAAAATCACATGTATCGGTGGAGCAGGAACGGTTACGGGTTCTAAAACCTTGGTTGAAAGTAATGGTGTTAGAATTTTGATTGACTGTGGGCAATTCCAAGGGCTAAAATCTTTACGAGAGCTTAATTGGGAGCCTTTACCAATTTTGCCTTCCACTATAGATTTTGTTTTGTTAACTCATGGGCATTTGGATCATTGTGGATGGTTGCCACGACTAGTGAATCAAGGATTTAATGGTAAAATATATTGTACAAGCCCCACTGCTGAAGTTGCTAAATTGATTCTTTTGGATAGCGCTAAAATTCAGGAGGAAGATGCTAAGATGGCAAATGAAGGAAAGTTTTCTAAACATGAAATAGCTGAACCATTATATACAGTGGCTCAAGCTGAAAAAGTTTTCTCTCATTTTAAGATTATTATGCCTAATGAAAATATCGCTTTGGATGCCGAAATTGAAGCAGTTTTTACTAATGCAGGGCACATTCTAGGAGCATGTACAATTGAACTTCAACTAGAAAAAAAAGTGGTTATTTTTTCTGGAGATATTGGTCGAGACAATGATGTACTAATGTTTCCTCCTACAAAACCCAAAAAAGCAGATTATATTTTTCTTGAAAGCACTTATGGAAATCGTCTTCATCCTGAGACCGATCCAAAAGATGAATTGCAAATGTATATCAATAATACAATACAAAATAATGGGACTATTATCATTCCGAGTTTTGCTGTAGAACGTACTCAGAGTGTGATGTATTTGCTTTGGCAGTTGAAAGAAGAAGATAGGATTCCAAATATTCCGTTTATTATTGATACTCCAATGGGAATTAGTATGTTGGAACTATTTGTGAATAATAGAAAGTGGCATCGATTGAATGTAGATGAGTTTACGGCCATGTGCAAAATGTTTACCATGATTTCGGATTATAAAGACTCAATAGATACAATATATGATAGACAACCAAAGGTTGTAATTGCAGCTAGTGGTATGGTTACTGGTGGTCGAGTTTTGAGTTATTTGGAACGATATATTGGTTTTCCTGAAACGACAGTAATTATTATTGGCTATCAAGGTGAAGGTACACGCGGAAGAAAATTATTAGAAGGTGCAACGGACATAAAAATACATGGAAGATATTTTGAAGTAAAGGCCAAAATCATTGAAATTGAAGGGTTGTCGGCGCATGGAGATCAAAAGGATTTGCTTAATTGGCTTTCAGATTTGAAGGAAAAACCTAAAAAAGTTTTTTTGATGCACGGTGAAAATGAACCTGCTGATGCTCTTAGAGAAAAAATTCATAATCAATATGGTTTTGATTGTATCGTGCCTTTAATGGGACAGGTGTTTGAATTGTAGGTTTAATTTTCTTTTAAAAAGTTTAACAAGAGTTTGATTTTTTTAGAAAATAATAATGGTATTTTTGTACTATGAAAATTAAGAAGCAGATAAGCATACTTTTAGCATTTCTAATATTGGGTTCCAATGTTGGGTTTGCTTTTAATGTGCATTATTGCGGAAATAAAATTGCTTCTATTTCTTTGACTTCGACTAAACCATCAGTAGAACAAAAAGAAGAGGGATGTTGTCAGAAGAAAGCTCTCAAAAAAGATAGCTGTTGTAAAGACAAAAAAATCGTTCTTAAGGAAAAAGCAGATGATAGAATTATTAAATCTTTTTCTTTTCAATTTGATTATACTTTTTTGGTTCCAGAATACCAATCTACTTTTTTTAATGCTGTTCCTAGTTTTAAAAACAATGTATCACTTTCGTACTATTGTGATGCGAATGCACCGCCTCTTTACAAGCTGTATAGCCAATATCTCCTTTACGATAGATTATAATGTTTAATTTGAGTGAAACCATTTTGTGTGGTTTTGCAGATTTTAATCATTATAATATACATCATGAAAACACGAACAATATTACTTTTATTGCTGTTGTTGGTTTCTTTTGGAGTTTATTCACAAGATACCTTACGAGAAATAAAAGTGCAATCCAAGAAAAAGGGATTGCAAAAATCTTATACTCTTACAGGAAATACGACCTTAGTTACTAAAAAAGAATTGCTAAAAGCTGCCTGTTGTAACTTGGCCGAAAGTTTTGAAACAAATCCTACAATAGATGTCAATTTCTCGGATGCTTTAACAGGGACGAAACAAATCAAAATGCTAGGATTAACTAGTCCTTACTTAATGATGACTCAGGAAAATGTACCTTCTGTTCGAGGAGCTTCACAGGCTTATGGACTCTCTTTTACACCCGGTCCTTGGATCGAAAGTATTCAAATTACCAAAGGCGCTGGGAGCGTAGTAAATGGTTTTGAGAGTATTTCAGGTCAAATAAATACGGAATTAGTAAAGCCATTAACTGATGTTCCAATTTTGTTAAACGTCTATGGTTCTACAGATTCTCGTTTTGAATTAAATGCAAACCTTAATGCAAAATTGTCTGATAAATGGGCTACTAGTTTATTATTGCACGGTAATATTCGAGATTCTAAAATGGATAAAAATGAGGATGGTTTCTTAGATAATCCTTTGCAAAAACAAATCAATGTCCTCAATCGTTATCAGTATTATAATGCTGAAACTGGATGGGTTAGTTTTATCAATTTTCAATTTATGGATGATACTAAGCAAATGGGGCAATTTGATTTTAATCCAGATACTGATAAGGGAACAACTAATTCTTGGGGATCCGAAATTGATACCAAAAAGATTGATGTTTCTACGAAAATAGGTTATGTTTTTAAGGATAAACCATATCAAAGTATCGGTTTTCAGAACGCATTTTCAAGTTATAATCAAGATTCTTATTTTGGTTTGAATGGCTATAATATCAAGCAAAATAGTTTTTATTCGAATTTGATTTTTAATTCTATTATTGATAATGATAAAAATAAGTTTGCTACAGGGTTGAATTTTACCTATGATGATTATTCGGAGTTTGTTAATACAACAGATTATAGTAGAATAGATAACACAATGGGAGCTTTTTTCGAATACACTTATGATAATCATGATGATTTTAGTTTAATTCTTGGAGGAAGAATCGATTATGGTAACCGTTTAGGAGTTTTTGCAACACCAAGACTGCATTTAAAATATAATCCATGGGAGAAAGGAGTTCTTAGAGCTTCAGTGGGTAGAGGTAAGCGTCCAGCTAATATTTTTGCCGAAAATCAAGCGTTATTTGCAAGTTCCAGAACATTTGATATTATAAATTCAGGAGGTAAATTGTATGGATTGGATCCGGAAATTGCCTGGAATTATGGTATTAGTTTTATGCAAGGATTCCAATTATTTAATAGAAATGCAGATGTTACAGTCGATTTTTACAGAACTAATTTTCAGAACCAAATTGTGGTAGATATTATGGAGAGTCCGCAATCAGTGATTTTTCATAATTTGGATGGTGCTTCATTTGCTAATAGCTTTCAATTGGAGTTTAATTATGAATTGGCTAAACATTTAGAGTTGAGAACTGCTTATAAATACTATGATATCAAAACAGATTATTTATCAGGAAAATATCAAAGACCATTGCAGGCAGCACATCGTTTCTTTGGGAATTTAGGGTATGAAACTCATATTCTGGACAAAGGACAGCAGTGGAAATTTGATTTCACTTACAATTGGATAGGAGAGCAACAATTGCCTTATACAGCTTCAAATCCTGTTGACTATCAACTACCGGAGCATTCTCCAGCTTATTCTTTGATGAATGCTCAAATTACAAGAGTATTTTCTAGTACTTTTGAGGTATATGTGGGTGGTGAGAATATTGGGAATTATACTCAAAGCCCTGCTATCGTAGATTCGCAAAATCCTTTTGGTCCAAATTTTGATGCCACTATTTTGTATGCTCCAGTATTTGGACAGATGTATTATGCGGGCTTAAGATTTAAAATAAAATAAACAAAAAAATAGTTTCAATAAAGAAATAATAATTTAAAACATAAAATAATGAAAAATATAGTAATAGTAATTTGGTTGACTTTCGTAGGTTTATCAGTTTCAGCTCAAGAAAATAAAAATAAAAATGCAAAATATACTACCGAAGTAAATGGGAATTGCGAACAATGCCAAAAGAGAATTCAAAAAGCAGCTTATTCGGTTCCTGGAGTGAAATCGGCTACTTGGAATATTGAAACCCATCAGTTGAGTGTCATTATAAACGAAGAGAAATGTTCTATGGCTGATGTGAAAAAAGCGATTGCAAAAGTAGGGCATGATACAGATGGGATGAAAGCAACTAAAGAAGATTATGATAAACTTCATTCATGTTGTCAATATGATAGATTATAGCCTATTTTTAAGAGATTATAATGAGCAATGATTTGTGTAAATTAATTTTATGCACTTTCGTGAACTGAAAATAAAAGCATCAAAAGAATAGGTCAATTTCGGTGCTTTTATTTGTTTTGTAATCGTTAATAAAATTTTAAAATAGAGTATTGTATTGTGGTTCACCTAAATTATACTTAATTTCACACCCTAAATAAAACACAAGAATTTATGAATAACTTTGATTGGACCCAATTAGTAAATCCTGAATTTTATATAACTTTTACAATTGGTGGCGTTCAACTAGGTTTGTATATAGTTTTATTTATCGTTTTTGCTGAAACTGGTCTTTTTGCCGGTTTTTTTCTGCCTGGCGATAGTTTACTTTTTCTTTCGGGAATTTATAGCCGTGATTTGATTCAGAATTTTCTTTTTATAGAAAGCGATTTTATAAATCTTGTTTTGCTTTCATCGTTAGTAGCATTAGCGGGTGTTTTAGGAAATATGGTTGGGTATTGGTTTGGAGCCAAAAGCGGGTATTATTTATACAATAGAGAAGATACTTTTTTGTTTAAGAAGAAGTATTTAATTCAGTCTAAAGAGTTTTTTGAGAAACATGGAGGCAGAGCAATCATTTACGCTAGGTTTTTGCCCATTGTAAGAACTTTTGCTCCGATAGTTGCTGGTATTGGTAGTATGGATAAGAAAAAATTCATGTTTTTCAATATATTAAGTTCAATTTTGTGGTCGTTTATATTGATATTTTCGGGTCATTATTTATATGGTTTTTGTATAGATCAGTGGGGAATTGACTTAAAAGAGCATATTGAAAAAATTGTGATAGGAATAATTCTAATATCAACGTTGCCAGTTTTTCTAAAATTGATAAAGAAAAAAGTTGTTGCCAAATAATTAAAAATAGATTTCTTTAGAAAAAGAAAAAACCGTCTTGTTGATTTATAAACAAGACGGTTTTTTTTATGAGGATTATTTGTAAAATTCATACTTCTTTATTAATTGATTTTAGAATCTTAGAAATATAAAATAAAAAAATCCGTCAAGAAAAAATCAAGACGGATTTATTGTAATGGACTCTTTTTAAAATCCAATGCTCTTTTTTACATCATGCCTGGCATACCGCCACCCATGTGTCCGCCACCAGCATTTTCTTCTTTAATATCGATTAATGCACATTCAGTTGTTAAAATCATACCTGCAACCGAAGCAGCATTCTCTAAAGCTACACGGGTTACTTTTTTAGGATCGATAATACCAGCTTTTAACATATCTACATATTCGTCTGTTTTAGCATTATATCCATAATCGCCTTTTCCTTCAGCAACTTTAGCCACAACAACAGAACCTTCAAGACCTGCGTTTTCAACAATTGTTCTTAAAGGAGATTCTATAGCGCGAGAAATAATTTTAATTCCTGTAGCTTCATCTGGATTGTCAGCTTTTAGAGCTTCAAGTGATTGTTTTGCTCTTAATAAAGCAACACCTCCACCAGCTACAATTCCTTCTTCAACAGCAGCACGTGTAGCATGAAGTGCATCATCAACACGGTCTTTTTTCTCTTTCATTTCTACTTCAGAAGCAGCACCTACATAAAGAACAGCAACACCACCAGCTAATTTAGCTAAACGCTCTTGTAATTTTTCTTTGTCATAATCAGAAGTCGTAGTTTCCATTTGACCTTTGATTTGGTTAACACGATTTTTAATCATGTCAGCTTCTCCAGCACCACTAACAATAGTTGTATTGTCTTTGTCAATGTTTACTCTTTTTGCAGTTCCCAACATTTCGATAGTGGTGTTCTCTAAAGTATATCCTCTTTCTTCAGAAATTACAGTTCCACCTGTTAAGATTGCGATGTCTTCTAACATTGCTTTTCTTCTGTCACCAAAACCAGGAGCTTTTACAGCTGCGATTTTTAATGCACCACGCAATTTGTTTACTACCAAAGTAGATAATGCTTCACCGTCAACATCTTCAGCAATAATTAATAATGGTTTTCCAGATTGAGCTACTGGCTCAAGAACTGGCAATAATTCTTTTAAAGAAGATACTTTTTTGTCATACAAAAGAATGTATGGACTTTCTAATTCTGCTTCCATTTTTTCAGGATTAGTCACAAAATAAGGAGAAAGATATCCTCTGTCAAATTGCATTCCTTCAACGACGTCTACATAAGTATCAGTTCCTTTAGCTTCTTCTACAGTGATTACACCTTCTTTTCCTACTTTTGCGAAAGCATTAGCGATTAATTCACCAATTACTTCGTCATTGTTTGCAGAAATAGATGCAATTTGTTTTATTTTATCTGAGTCACTTCCAACTACTTTAGCTTGTTTAGCAAGATCAGCAACAATAGCTTCAACTGCTTTATCAATACCACGTTTCAAATCCATTGGGTTTGCTCCGGCAGCAACGTTTTTCAAACCTTCTTTTACGATAGCTTGTGCCAAAACTGTAGCAGTTGTAGTTCCGTCTCCAGCTAAGTCGTTAGTTTTTGAAGCTACTTCTTTAACCATTTGAGCTCCCATGTTTTCTAATGGGTCTTTTAATTCGATCTCTTTTGCAACAGAAACACCATCTTTAGTAACTGTTGGTCCACCAAAAGATTTTCCAATAATTACGTTACGACCTTTTGGTCCAAGAGTTACTTTTACTGCATTTGCTAATGCGTCAACACCACGTTTTAATCCGTCACGTGCCTCAATATCAAATTTTATATCTTTTGCCATTTTATTGTTTATTTGTTGGTTCGTTTATTTGTGTATTTGATTTTAGATGATTGCTAAAATGTCGTCTTCACGCATAATCAAATAATCTTTTCCTTCAAGTTTTAATTCAGTTCCAGCATATTTTCCATAAAGTACGGTATCGCCAATTTTTACAGTCATAGTATGGTCTTTTGTCCCATTTCCTACAGCTACTACTGTTCCTTTTTGCGGTTTCTCTTTGGCTGTATCTGGAATAAAAATTCCTGACGCTGTTTTCGTTTCAGCAGCAACTGGTTCGATAAGAACTCTATCTGAAAGTGGTTTAATGTTTAAAGTCATGATTTTTATATTTATGTTATATTTACTGTGTTTGTCTTTTCAGAAATTATGCCATAGCGGATAAACTGACATTTTTTCTTATAAAAAATGCCAGCTTTGACAGGCTGGCATTTTATGTATTTATGTAAACAAATTATTTTGCTGGAGTTGCAGGTGCAGGTGTGTTTTGTGCAGGTGCGTTTTGAGCTGGAGCATTTGTTTTTGGAGCTGTAGTTTCAGTATTGTCAATAATTTTTGAATCTGAATCGCTTAAAGTTCCTGTGAAACTCAAACCAGAAAGTAAGATTAATGCAATTAATATAGTTGCCAATGTCCAAGTACTTTTGTCTAAGAAATCAGTAGTTTTTTGTACACCACCTAACATTTGAGAACCACTTATTGTAGAAGAAAGTCCACCACCTTTAGGATTTTGAACCATGATTACTACGATCAATAGAAAACATACTATTGTAATTAAAACTAAAAAAATTGAAAACATACTATTTATTATTAATTGTTATTTTGTTGTACTATTTTAATATCCTTTATACGGTCTGCAAAGAAACTACTTTTTTCTGGATATTTCAAAATTAATATTTCATAAGCTTGTATCGCTTTTTGATATTTTTTTTGCTCCAAATAAACTTTAGCTAAAGTCTCGGTCATTAAATAAGAATTATCTTCTTTGTTAAGATCCAGACTCGGAGTAAAGACTACTCCGGGTTTTATTGGTGGAATTTTTGGACTGGTTTCTATGAACTTATTGATTAATTCTGCTTTTTTCTTTTTGTTTTCCTCAATAATAGGATCTGGTTCTATTGCCATACTAGGGTCTTCTTTTGGATTTTCTCTTATTATAGGTTCTATCCTTGATATTTGAAGCCATTGATGGAATGAATGCGTTTCGAATTTTGAAAAATCTATTGGTTTTCCAATTTCTAATTTTTTTTCAGCTTCAGTTGGTACTTCCTCAATTTTTGTTGGTGTAGCTTCTTTAATAGTATCAAGAATTGATTGTTCAATATTTTTATCAATTTCTATTTTATCAATAAAGAGAGAATTATTTGGAATTGGATTTGTATTGGCTTCTTTTATGGATGTTAAAATAGAATGTTCCAAAGGAGTTGTTTTGACTGCCGGAATTTCTTCTTTCTCTATTATTTGACTACCAACCACAGTTATATTGAGTAACTCTTCTATTTTTTTCTCGTAGGTCTTTTTTTGAATTGCTGTAAATGACTCAGAAGTTATAAAATCAAATAGAACACTTCGGTCCGTTGTATGAGCTGCGGCTATTTTTAAAGCAAAATTGTATTTGTAGCTATTTTGATTGTAAAGTCCCTTTAGACGCAACGCTCTTGCGCTTTGAAAAAATGGAAATTCATCCAATACTTTTTCCAAAGCAACCGTTTGAGTTTCGTCGATTTCCTCAGGTTGATTTAATAAATAATTATAACTACTAACGTTCATTTTTTAAGTATTCAGTATTTTGGGTGTTTATGATTTTATTTATAATGTTCTTAATGGAACACTATTTTACCATTTAGCTAATGATTCATTGAAAATGTCTTGCGTAATTCTTTCAAAAATTTCTTTAATAGCAGCATCTTTGGTAGCTCCTGTTAATTGTGTGCTTGCTGGATAATCGTAATAAAACTCAAAAGGTTTTTCGAAATCATCTTTCTCTTTGTTTTTATTAGTAAATCTAACATTTACTCTGATTTTTAATCGGTTTTGAGCGGCTTTTTGATCGGCAGTTGCAGTCATTGGACTAATTCTGTAATCTGTAATTTCACCTTCATATGTTAAATCAGCTCCGTTTTTTACCAAGTGTAAATTAGTTTGATTCTGAATTAAGTCTTGTAAAGTAAGCGTAAAATTCCTGTCAAGACCAGGTTCAATAAGATCGGAATTGTTAGGGAAAAAATTCACTTGGTATGTATTAGCATCAATTTTACCAGTTCCAGTAAAGTTATAAACAGAACAGCTATTTGTAGTGATCAGAATAACAAGTAGTATTAGTAAGTGTATTTTTTTCATATTGTGTTAGTAAAATGCTTATTCTTAAATGAATACTGGAAAAGCAAATATTTTTTCAAAAGTAACCTTTTTTTGATATTGAGTTTTGTTTTTTATTTGTTTTTACAAATCAAATTGCTTGATTTTTCGATATAAAGTACGTTCCGAAATTCCTAATTCATCTGCAGCTGCTTTTCGTTTTCCTTTGTTTTTTTCTAATGATTTTTTAATCATTTCGATTTCTTTTTGTTCAAGCCTTAATATTTCTTCCTCTTCAATAGTTTCTGCTAGAAGATAATTGTTAGAATCTTGTTCTTCGTATTCCTCTTCTCTATTAGAATTGGATAAAAATTGAGTTCTTGGTTCTTCTTCAAAATCTATTTCACTGTCTTCTTCTTTGTTACCATATATTTTGGTAATGAGAGATTTGTTGGTTTCTTGGACTTTGGTGCTGCCATTTTGCATCAATTCCAAAGTTAATTTTTTCAAATCATGTAAATCACTTTTCATATCAAAAAGGACTTTATATAAAATCTCTCTTTCGGTATTAAAATCGCTATCGCCTTTTTTATCTTTTATCACAGAAGGCAAAGTATTATTATCTTCAGAAGGTAAATACGATTGTAGAGTAACAGAATTAATATCTCTGTTGGTTTCTAATACTGATATTTGCTCAGCAACATTTCGTAATTGTCGGATGTTACCGCTCCAACGAAATTTTTGCAAAAGCAAAATAGCACTTTCTTCTAGTCTCAGAGGAGGCATTTTGTATTTATTAGCAAAGTCGGAAACAAATTTTCGGAACAATAAATGAATGTCTTCTTTTCGTTCTCTTAAAGGAGGCAGTACAATATCTACAGTACTTAAACGATAGTATAAATCCTCACGGAATTTTCCTTTTTCAATAGCTTTAAATAAATTGACATTGGTAGCAGCTACGATTCTGACATTTGTTTTTTGAACTAGTGAAGATCCAACTTTTAGGAATTCCCCATTTTCTAAAACACGTAACAAACGAACTTGAGTAGTTAGTGGTAATTCTCCAACTTCATCAAGGAAAATAGTTCCGCCGTTGGCAACTTCAAAATAACCTTCACGAGTGCTGGTTGCACCTGTAAAAGCTCCTTTCTCATGACCAAAAAGTTCACTGTCAATAGTTCCTTCTGGAATAGCTCCGCAGTTTACTGCGATATATTTTCCATGTTTTCGGTGTGACAAGGAGTGAATAATCTTTGGAATACTCTCTTTTCCTACACCACTTTCTCCAGCTACCAAAACCGAAATATCAGTAGGAGCAACCTGAATGGCTTTTTCTATCGCACGATTAAGCTTTGGGTCATTCCCAATAATCTCAAATCGTTGTTTTATATTTTGAATACTTTCCATAATTTTTAGCTATGAAGCAATTTCATTATTTTTATTTAACCACAAATTACACAAATTTTCGCAAATTCTTATTTTAAGTATTTATCAATCTTTTGTGAACTAATGATTTGTTTTGAAAATTTGCAATTATTCCAATTGGAGTATCTGCTAATTTCATATAATTCAATGTTTGAGCAAGATGCTCATTACTGATTTCTTTTACTGATTTTACTTCGAGAATAATATCATTATAGACTACAAAATCTGCATAAAATTTATGTGGTAAAATAATTCCTTTGTATTCTACACTGTATTCTTTTTCCCTTTCGTATGGAATGTTATGACTTTTGAATTCTATCTCTAAGGCATCTTTGTAAATGATTTCAAGTAAACCTGGGCCTAATAATCGATGAACTTCCATACATAGACCTACAATTTTATAATTTTCATCCTTCTTGTAATAATACTCAGTAGAGTCAGTCATATTGAACTTATTTAAAAAAATGAATTTGTGAAAATTTGTGTAATTTGTGGTCAAAAAAAATTAATTCATTTCAGAATATCCAACAGCTTCACCTTTCAAAGTTCCACTGGTGCAGCTTGTAATTTTTACATTAACAAAATCTCCAATTTTATAATCCTCTTTTGGAAAAACAACTGTAATACTTTGTGAATTTCTTCCTGAAAACTCTTCTTTAGATTTTTTAGAAACTTTCTCAACCAAAACTTCTACGGTCTTTCCAATAAATTCCTCAGAGCGAAACCAAGCGTGTTTTTGTTGCAAATCGACAATTTCCTGCAATCTTCGTGCTTTAGTTTCTTCTGGAACATCATCTTTCATTTTTCTTCCCGCCAAAGTTCCTGGACGTTCCGAATAGCTGTACATATAACCAAAGTTATATTTTACATACTCCATCAAACTCAAAGTGTCTTGATGATCTTCCTCAGTCTCTGTAGGGAATCCCGAAATCATATCTTGCGAAATAGCACCATCAGGAATAATAGAGCGAATTTTATCAATCAAAGCCATGTATTCTTCTCTGCTGTGCAAACGATTCATTTCTTTCAGGATTCTGTTACTTCCCGATTGAACAGGTAGGTGAATATGTTTGCAAATATTTGGATATTTTGCAATAACATGCAAAATGCTTTCGTGCATATCTTGCGGATTCGAAGTCGAAAAACGAATACGCATTTTTGGGAAACCAACCGCTACCATTTCAAGTAATTGATCAAAATCTACAGCTGTTGCTTGTTGCATTTCAGTAGCATTAACAAAGTCTTTCTTTAATCCTCCGCCATACCACAAGTAACTATCAACATTTTGTCCTAAAAGTGTAATTTCCTTAAATCCTTTACTCCATAAATCTTGAATTTCATTCATGATACTTTGTGGCTCACGACTGCGTTCACGACCGCGGGTAAAAGGAACCACACAAAATGTACACATATTATCGCAACCTCTTGTAATCGAAACCAAAGCTGTAATCCCGTTGCTCATCAATCGAACAGGGGAGATGTCTCCGTAAGTTTCTTCTTTTGACAAAACAACATTTATCGCATCGCGACCATCTTCAACTTCACTTAATAAATTCGGTAAATCTTTATAGGCATCAGGACCAACAACAAGGTCAACGATTTTCTCTTCATCAAGAAATTTTTCTTTCAAACGTTCCGCCATACAACCCAAAACTCCAACTTTCATCTTCGGATTTATACGTTTCACTGCATTATATTTCTCTAAACGCTTGCGAATTGTTTGTTCAGCTTTATCGCGAATTGAACACGTATTAACCAAAACCAAATCGGCTTCTTCCAAAACCGAAGTAGTATTATATCCTCCATCAGACAATATAGAAGCGACAATTTCGCTATCCGAAAAATTCATCGCACAGCCGTAACTCTCTATAAAAAGTTTTTTAGTATTCTCTGGTTTATGTTCTAGTACAAGGCTATCCCCTTGTTTGCTTTCTTCAATTATCTTTTCCATTAGGGTATTTTCAAAGCGCAAATATACGGCAATTGCGGTGATTATGACAAGATGTCAGCCGAAGAATTAACAACTTTTTATATAGTTTATAACGGGTAGGGTTTTTAGGAGTTAATTCCAGCTTTTCGTTACAAGTCCTCACAAAAAAAGTAAAGTTTCCAAAGTGCTAGAAAGAGCTTCCGTTGGTCGCTTTTCTTTCACAGGAAACTTTTGCTTTTTTTGCTCCGGGCTTTTCACTTCAATCGGGACTAGGGCATTTGGTTTCAAAATAGATTTGGTTTTAAATCCAGTATTTGATTGTCGATATATGTCGCTCCGATGGAGCTCGGGTTAAAATGCATTTACGGTCTATAAATATTGCACTCCTATGGAGTTTTTTAATCAAGCTAAACAATGGTGAAATGCTATGGTTTATAAATATTGCACATCTAGTTTTTTTAAATGAAGCCACAGCGTGGCGAAATATTTATAGAAAATCAAAAATTGGCAGTCTATCTGGAGCTCCATCGGAGCGGAATTATTAAGGTAATTATAATCGAGTTCAGGTTTTGATAGATTCAATTGTTTTTATGAAACCCGAAATTCTTTCAAAAGAAACCCATTGGCAACATTCTTAAAATTTGCCAGTTGATTTTGAATCCAAATTTCATCATGTCCCAATTCATCAGCCAGTAAGTGAGCAACTTTATTAGAACATTCAATTGAAGCTCTTGCATCCAAAAACAACAACCTAACACGTCTCGCCAAAACATCTTCAACAGTTGTAGCCATTTCATTTCGAATTGCCCAAACCACCTCCGCTAAAGTGTAATCATAATTAGGATGAAGTTTCTCTTTTAGTTCGGGTTCACTTTTTTGAAGTTGTAGAATACTTATTTTATCTGTTCCGTAAACAAACAAGTGATTTTCAAAATCTTTAATACTATTCTTTCTATTTCCGTGAATAGATAAGGTTTTGGTTTTGCATTTGCGCTTGCGTAATTGGTGGACTTCAATGGTTTTGTCTACAATATCTTCTGCGATTTTGCGGTAGGTTGTCCATTTTCCACCCGTGATGGTGATTAATCCAGTTTCAGAAACAATTATTTTGTGGCTTCTCGAAACTTCTTTAGTGCTTTGTCCTTTATTTTCGGGCGCAACAAGAGGTCGCAATCCTGCAAAAACCGAAAGTACGTCAGCTCGCGTTGGAGTTTTAGTTAAGTATCTTTGTGCTGTTTCTAATACAAAATCGATTTCTTCTTCCAGTGCTATTGGTTCCAATTCCGATTTCTTTACTAAAGTATCTGTAGTTCCCACTACAATTTTATCATGCCAAGGCACTGCAAAAAGAACTCTTCCATCACTCGTTTTTGGAATCATCAAAGCATGGTCTCCCGGTAAAAATGATTTATCAAAAACTAAATGGATTCCTTGGCTTGGCACAATATATTTTTTATAATCAGTATCGTTTAGTTTCATAATCGCATTGGTGAAAACACCAGTTGCATTAATCACCGCTTTGCCTTTTATAGTGTATTGTTTTTGGGTTTCCTCGTCAATAGTTACGATTCCGATGATTTTGTTATTATCATTTTTTAAGAGTTGAGTGACCTTACAATGATTGAGTACACAAGCTCCTTTTTCTATTGCAGTTTGTGCCAAATTTATAGCCAATCGAGAGTCGTCAAATTGTCCATCGTGGTAGAGTACTCCGCTTCTTAGTCCTTTTTCTTTTATGGATGGAAGTAATGAAAGTGTTTTTTCTTTGGATAAATACTTTGAAGTTCCAAGGCTTAATTTATCTGCTAAATGATCGTAAAATTTTAATCCTAAAGTATAGAAAATCCCTCCCCACCAGTTGTAATTAGGAATAATGAAGGATTCGTTTTTTGTGAGGTGTTTTGCATTTCTCATCATTAACCCTCTTTCTTTTAAGGCTTCTATAACTAATGCAAAATTGCCTTGCTCTAAGTAGCGAACACCTCCGTGAATTAATTTGGTACTTCGGCTTGAAGTACCTTTCGCAAAATCGACCGCTTCTAAAAGTAGTGTTTTGTAACCTCTGCTAGCCGAATCGACCGCAGTTCCTAATCCATTAGCGCCTCCGCCAATGATGATGATGTCCCAAATTTGTTTTTCTTCGAGTTTTTTTAGTTGCTCTATTCTATTCATCGGGCGGTTGTCTAAGTTTAGATTGGGTTGTTCGTAGTTAAATTTAAGTAATTAACTTATATATTTTGTTTTTGAATATATTAATTATCGATTGAGGTATAATATATAGGTATAAGTTAGTTTTTAATTGTGAATTGCTAATTAGGGATTGTATGGATGATAAGTGAGGTGTTGTTGATTATGCTAAAAACCCCAAGTTTGGGGTTTCGGACTCCAAGTTTGGCGTTCCGAACCCCATCGATGGCGTTGGAGACGTAAAGTTTGGCGTCCTATAACCCCAAACTTTAGGTTCTTGACGCCAAATTTGACGTTAGGAACGTGAAATTTGGCGTTCGCGACGTGAAATTTGGGGTTGTATAACGCCATTCATGGAGTCTTGGACGCCAAACTTGGGGTTCAGAACGTCAAAAATGGGATTATTGGCAGTAAATGGTATTGATTTTCAAAATGCTTAATGTTTTCAAAATACCAAAATATCTCTCTTTAGCCCCGATAGTAGTGAAAATCCTTGTTGCCCGGGGTTCGGGCGACAAGATTGAAACGAATAGCGGGTACCATGCTTCTTAAAATGCCTATTGCTTCTGCTCCTTAAAAAAATTAGTTTATTAGTAAGGTTTCTGATTTCTTCTTTTGCTTATTTGGAACTTACAATTAATGTGTTTAGAGTTGTGAAATAGGTCAATTTGGTTTGTTTTGAACGGTAAGAATGATTGTTTATCGGATTTAAATCGTTTTTAAAATCAATGAAAGGGTGATATTTAAAAAAAAAAATTACTTTTGCGATTCAAACAAAAGCAATATGGCAAAGAATTTAGTGATAGTTGAGTCCCCTGCAAAGGCGAAAACAATCGAAAAATTTCTAGGAAGTGATTATCAGGTTGAGTCAAGTTATGGACATATCGCCGATTTACCTTCTAAAGAAATTGGGGTTGATGTCGAAAATGGATTTAAACCCAAATACGAAGTTTCTGCAGATAAGAAAGCGTTAGTGTCCAAATTAAAAACCTTAGCTAAAAATGCCGATATGGTTTGGTTAGCAAGTGATGAGGACCGCGAGGGTGAGGCTATTTCTTGGCATTTGGCGGAAGAATTGAAACTTAAAAAAGAGAAAACCAAACGTATTGTTTTTCATGAGATTACCAAAACTGCTATTCTTAAAGCGATTGATAATCCTCGTGAAATTGACTATAATTTAGTTAATGCACAACAAGCTCGTAGAGTCTTGGATCGTTTAGTAGGTTATGAATTGTCTCCAGTACTTTGGAGAAAAGTAAAAGGTGGTTTGTCTGCTGGTCGTGTTCAGTCGGTTTCAGTTCGTTTGATTGTTGAAAGAGAACGTGAAATTCAGAATTTTAAAGCTGTAGCAACGTATTCGGTAGTGGCTGAATTTACTAACGAAGCTGGAAAATCTTTCAAAGCTAAACTTCCAAAAAACTTCAATACTAAAAAAGAGGCCGAAGATTTCTTGAAAAAGAATATCGGTTCTATATATAAGGTAGCAGATTTAGAAACTAAACCTACCAAAAAATCACCAACAGCTCCTTTTACAACTTCAACTTTGCAACAAGAGGCTGCTAGGAAATTATATTTGCCAGTTGGAATCACTATGCAGTTGGCGCAACGTTTATACGAAGCTGGACTTATAACCTATATGAGAACGGATAGTGTGAATTTATCGAAAGATGCTATGGATGCGGCCCAGGCTGAAATCATCAAGTCTTACGGAAAAGAATTTTCGTTTCCACGTACTTTCGTAAACAAAAGCAAAGGTGCACAGGAAGCTCACGAAGCGATTCGTCCTACTGACATGTCACGTCACACGGTGAACATTGATAGAGACCAAGCGCGTTTGTATGATTTGATTTGGAAAAGAACTTTAGCCTCACAAATGAGTGAAGCAAAGCTAGAACGTACCAATGTTAAAATTGAAGCGAATAATCATGATGAAGTTTTTACAGCTTCGGGTGAGGTTTTGCTTTTTGAAGGTTTCTTGAAAGTGTATCTTGAAGGAAATGATGATGACGAAGAAGAGCAAGAAGGAATGTTGCCTGCTATGAAGGTTAACGAAAAATTGCAAAACAATTATATTACTGCAACCGAAAGATATTCGAGAGCAGCTGCACGATATACAGAGGCTTCTTTGGTGAAAAAATTAGAAGAGCTTGGAATTGGGCGTCCATCTACTTATGCACCAACTATTTCTACGATTATCAACAGAAATTATGTTGAAAAAGGGAATTTAGAAGGTCAGGAACGTAATTATACGCAATTGACTTTACAGTCTGATAAATTGGCTGAGAAGTTACTTAAAGAAAATACAGGTTCGGATAAAGGAAAATTAGTACCTACAGATATTGGTACGATTGTTACTGATTTCTTGGTTAAGAATTTTGGTAATATTTTGGATTATAATTTTACTGCGAAAGTAGAACATGATTTTGACGAAATCGCCGAAGGTAACATCGAATGGACTAAAATGATGCAAGAGTTTTACAATGAATTTCATCCAACGGTGAAAGATGTTGAAGCTAATGCTGATAGAGAAAGCGGAGAACGTATACTAGGAGTTGATCCAGAATCTGGTAAACCAGTTTCGGTTCGTTTAGGGAAATTTGGACCAATGTCTCAAATTGGAGATGCCGAAGATGAAGATAAAAAGTTTGCTAGTCTAAGACATGAGCAAAACATTGGTAATATTACTTTAGAAGAAGCTTTGAATTTGTTTTTGCTTCCGAAAAATTTGGGTCTTTATAAAGAAGAAGAAGTAGAAGTAAGTAATGGTCGTTTTGGTCCTTATGTACGACATGGAAGCGTTTTTATTTCCTTGCCAAGAGGAGAAGATCCATTGGATGTTTCAATGGTAAGAGCTCAGGAATTAATTGATGAAAAAGCTATTGCTGATGCGCCAATTGCTATTTATAAAGGAGAAGGTGTGCAAAAAGGTACGGGTCGTTTTGGTCCTTTTATTAAATGGAATGGAATCTTTATAAATGTAAGCAAGAAGTATGATTTTGATAATCTTTCACAATCTGATATTGAAGCTTTAATAGAAGATAAATTACAGAAGAATATTGATAAAGTACTTCATAACTGGGAAGACGAAGGTATATTAGTAGAAAAAGCTCGTTGGGGGCGTTCTGTAATAACAAAAGGCAAAATAAAAATTGAGCTTAGTAAAGATGTTGATGCAACAAAGTTGACATTAGTTGAGGTTCAGGAAATGATTGCCAAAAAAACGCCAGCTAAAAAAGTTGCTGCTAAAAAAACAACAGCAGCCAAGAAGCCTGCTGCTAAGAAACCAGCGGTTAAAAAGAAATAAAGAATTAGATTCAATTAATCTTAGATTATTCTGAGGGAATATAGAAATAAATATAAAATGGAGTTTGATTTTTTAGTACCATTAGATAGTGATATTCTAAAGTATATACAGGATTTGTCTGCTCAACATTTGGGCAGTAAAATTGTACTACATACTAACGACTCGGTTCCAGATTTAGACAAGATTAATATTGCGATAATTGGTGTTCTTGATAATAGTGGTGATAAAAAAGCAATAGTTGATGTTGATTTAAATGCGATTCGAAAAGAATTGTATGGTATGTTTCCTGGTAATTGGAAAGCAAGTATTGCTGATTTAGGAGATGTCCTTGCAGGAAATTCGAAAGAGGATACTTATTTTGCTGTAAAAAAAATAACATCAGGTTTAATAAAAAGAAAAATTATCCCAATAGTTATAGGTGGGTCACAAGATATAACTTACTCACTTTATAGGGCTTACGATGATTTAGAGCAAATGGTAAACTTGGTTTCTATAGATAGCAAGTTTGATTTTGGAAAAGAAAATGAAGCAATAAGTTCTAATTCATTTTTAACAAAAATAATTATAGATGAGCCTAATAATTTATTTAATTTTTGTAATATTGGCTACCAGACCTATTATAATTCTCAAGAGGAGATTGACTTGATTGAGAAGTTGTTTTTTGATGCCTATCGCTTAGGAGAAGTTTCAAATAATATTTCGATTTCAGAGCCTGTTTTCAGAGATGCTGATTTAGTAAGTATAGATTTAAATGCAATAAAATCATCTGATTCAGGTAATTTTATAGATTTTAATCCGAATGGTTTTAATGGTAAGGAAATATGTTCTTTGTCTAGATATGCAGGGATAAGTGATAAGGTAAGCTCATTTGGAGTTTTTAATCATAATAATTCCAAACAAGAAGCGGTGATAGTTGCACAAATTTGTTGGTATTTTATCGAAGGGTATCATTATCGATCAAATGAGTACCCTTTTGGAAGCAGAGAGAATTATTTAAAGTATATTGTTCCACTTGAAGAAGAGGATTTAGTTTTTTATAAAAGTGATAAAACAGATAGGTGGTGGATTGAGATTCCATTTGTTTTAAGTTCAAGCAATAAACTGAAAAAAAATACGTTATTACCCTGTTCTTATGAGGAGTATTTGGCAGCTTGTAATCAAGAAATGCCAGAAAGATGGTGGAAAGCACAGCGAAAGAATATAGTGTAAGATTTTAGTTTTTGTGAGCTTATAGAATATATAGTAAAAATGTTAATTTTGTGTGAATATTTAAAATATTTATCTAATACTTACAAATTTTTTAAAAGAGTGTTTTTTATCGCTTTTTTGCAACACATAAGCGATAAAATATTTTTTTTTAAGAATTTTTAACATACATTTGACCAAATAATTTATGACTATAAAAAGAATTGTTTTTTTAATAAAAAATAAATAGGTTTACAGTCTGAATAATAATGAATAGATAACCCCAATTTTTATGAAGAATTTCATTGCATTTACGGCAATTTTAACAGTGTTGATTAGCTGTGGTAGATCAAGCGACAAAGGTGAGTTGGTTGGTGTAAAAGGAGCAAAGTGGCATCCTGAAAAACCTTATGGAATGACACTAGTACCTGGCGGATCGTATATCATGGGTAAGTCTGATGATGATATTGCGAATGTTGGTGATGCGCCGACAAAAACAGTTACTGTTCGATCTTTTTATATGGACGAAACAGAAATTACAAATAGCGAGTATCGTCAGTTTGTAGAATGGGTAAAAGATTCTACTATACGTTTACGTCTAGCTATTTTGGCAGAAGAAAGTGGGCAAGGAGCTACTACTACTGATGCAAAAGGGAAAGGAAAAAACACAGGTAGTATAGCGGATTATGCTTTCAATGACTCTGATCCAGAAAAAATGACAGCATACGATAAGTATATGTATGATAACTATTATAGTATTGGAACTGATAAGGATCCAAATGCTTATAAAAGATTAAATAGAAAAGCTAAGCTAGTTAAGGATGTTAAGAAATATCCAGATGAATATTATGTAGAAGTAATGGATTCTTTATATTTACCTTTAGAAGCCTCATATAATGGTTTGAGAACTATGGATGTGAATAAGCTTAAATTCCGTTATACTTGGATGGATATTCAAGCTGCGGCTAAAGCTAAAGTTGGAAAAAGACAAGATTTCTTAAGAACTGAAGAAGTAAAAGTGTATCCAGATACAACAGTATGGATTAAAGATTATAGTTATTCATACAATGAACCAATGCATAATGACTACTTTTGGCATAAAGCCTATGGTGAGTATCCTGTTGTAGGGGTTACATGGAAACAAGCAAAAGCTTTTTGTGAATGGAGAACTTTAAATAAAAATATTTACATAAAATCTAAGAAAAATCATTTTGATAATGTTAACTCTTTTAGATTACCTACGGAAGCTGAATGGGAGTATGCTGCAAGAGGAGGTTTAGAATCTGCTACTTTTCCTTGGGGTGGTCCTTATACCAAAAGTGATAGAGGTTGTTTCTTAGCTAATTTTAAGCCTAATAGAGGTGATTATGCAGCAGATCAAGCTTTGTATACTGTAGAGGCTAAGTCTTATGAGCCTAATGGTTACAGTCTGTATAATATGGCTGGGAATGTTTCAGAATGGACGGATTCAGCTTATGATGCAAATTCATATGAATTCATGTCTACAATGAATCCTGCAGTTATAGATAATTCTAATAAACGTAAAGTAGTAAGAGGAGGGTCTTGGAAAGATGTGTCGTATTTCTTGCAAGTAAGTACTCGTGCATTTGAATATTCAGATTCTGCAAGAAGCTATATAGGTTTCAGGACTGTACAAGACTATATGGGAACGCAAACTACTGCAAACAGTAAAAAATAATAAGAGAATAATCCAAATCAATTAAATAAAAATAACCTATAAATTAACTTTAAAATTTTTAAACGATGGCTATATTGAGCAAAAAAGCAATGAATTTTACCTATGGTATGGGAGCAGCAGTAGTAATTATTGGAGCACTTTTTAAAATACAACATTATCCTGGAGCAAGTGCGTTATTAATAATTGGTCTTTGTACTGAAGCTTTCATTTTTGCTCTTTCTGCGTTTGAACCTGTTGATCATGAATTGGATTGGTCTTTAGTGTATCCTGAATTAGCACCAGGTGCTGAAAAATCTGAGAAAAAAGCTGTTGTAAAAGATGAGGCTGATGGAATGTTGTCTTCAAAATTAGATGCTTTATTGAAAGAAGCGAAAATTGATGGAGAATTAATGAATAGTCTTGGAAGTAGTATTCGTAATTTTGAATCAGCATCTAGAAATATTTCACCTACAGTTGATTCAATTGCTGCTACAAAAAAATACAGTGAAGAATTGTCTATGGCTGCGGCTCAAATGGAATCTTTAAATAGTTTATATAAAGTACAATTAGAAAGTGCTTCAAGAAATGCTGAAGCAAATAAAGAAATAGCTGAAAACGCAAGCAAATTAAAAGAGCAAATGCAATCAATGACTGCAAATATTGCTTCTTTAAATAATGTTTATGGTGGAATGCTTTCTGCAATGAGTAATAAAGGATAATTAGTTTTTTAACTATATTTAATTTTTAATAATAAACTAATTAGAAAAAATGGCAGGAGGAAAATTAACCCCTAGACAGAAGATGATTAACCTTATGTATTTGGTTTTCATCGCGATGTTAGCATTAAATATGTCCAAAGAAGTTTTATCTGCTTTTGGATTAATAAACGAAAGATTTGAAACTGCAAATGGATTGGCATTAACTTCAAATGAAGCTATTTTAGCTGATTTAGATCTTAAAGCTCAAGATAAACCAGAGCAATATAAAGTTCCTAATGAAATTGGAAAAAAAGTAGCAAGTGCTACAACTACTTTTTATAAATATGTTGGATCTCTTAAAGCAGATTTAACTAAAGATGTAAAGAGAGAAGAAAATGGAAAATTACCATATGAAAGTATGGATAACTCATCAAAGTTGGATGAATCTTGGTTTAGCGGTGATGGTTTATCAGCAAAAGGTAAAGAAGTAGCTGCTGCTGTTGATACTTATAAGGCAGCTATTAAATCTGCTTTGGGAACTGATCCAAAATTTAATGACATATTGAAAGAATTTAATACTAAATTCAATACAGGTGATATTAAAGATAAAGAAGGTGTAACTAAAAATAATTTAGATTATAATTTTAAGCATTTTCCATTAATTGCTTCAGTGGCAAAATTAACAGCAATTCAAAATGATGTTAATACTATTGAAAATCAAATTTTGGGAACATTAACTGGATCTACAGCGGTTGCTGCTGCATCTATGAAAAACTATACTGCTATTGTTATTCCTGAAAAATCAGCTTTCTTTGCTGGTGAAGCTGTAAAAGGTAAAATCGTTTTAGGACGTTTTGATAAATCTACAGTTCCAACTAAAGTTGTTGTAAATGGTGGGAATTTAAATTTAGCTACAGCTTTACATGATGGTCAAGTTGATTTTAGTTTCGGTGCTGGAAATGTTGGTGAACACGATATCAACGGAAACTTTACTTTTATGGAAGATGGTAAACCAGTTGCGATTCCTATTGTAGGAAACTATGTGGTTGTTCCAAAACCAAATTCAGCTACTATTTCCGCAGATAAAATGAATGTAGTTTATAGAGGTGTTATTAACCCGATGACTATTTCATTTGCAGGTGTTTCTGATGATAAAGTTAGTGCTTCTGCTGCAGGTTTGAGTCGTGCTGGAAAAGCAGGTTCTTATAACATGAACCCAGGTCAAGGATCTGAAGTAGTTATTAATGTAACAGGAACTTTACCTGATGGATCAAAAGTATCTGATAAAAAATCTTTCAGAATTAAAGGTATTCCTGCTCCAGTTGGTGCAATTGGTGGTGAAATGGGAATTGTTAAAGGAGCTAAGTCTCGTTTAGAAGTATCTCAAGTTTCTGCTAAATTACCAGATTTTGACTTTAATGTTAATTTAAATGTTGTTGGATTTACTTTAAAAGTTGCTGGTCAGGCTGCTGTAATTGTTTCTGGAGATAGAGTTAATGCACAATGTAAAACTGCATTAGCAAGAGCAACAAGAGGTGATCAAGTTACGATTTCTGATATAAAAACTAAATTAGTTGGTTCTGATATTATGCTTTCAAGAACGGCACCAGTAATTTACGAAATACAATAATATTTAAGTTGAATTTTAACCTACTTAGATAACTTAATAATAATTGATAAGATGAAGACTAAAAATTTAGTAGTAGTTATTGCATTAGTTGCAGGGAGTTTTTCTTCATTTGCACAGTCTAATTTGCTGAATGCTAAAACACCTGAGCAAATTGGTGTAAAAACTAAATCTCAAGTATCTCTTGATAATGATAAGCCTTTAGCTTATGGTTATGTGGATGACAGAGATATATTAATGGGAAAAACTACTTGGGAAATAGTAGATTTGAGTGAAAGATTTAATTTTCCACTTTATTTTCCAATAGATTCTACTAATATTGGAAAAGACAGAAGATCTTTATTTGATGTTTTGATTAAAGGTATCAAAACTAATAAAATAACTGAAGTGTACGCTGATGATTATTTTAATACTAAAAAGACATTCAAAGACATGAGTAGTTCTTTTACTTATATAGATACCACAAATGCTGGTAGAGAAGAAGTAAATGCGAACAGAGATTTGTATTATCCAAAACAATCTGTAACTTATCAAAAAGTAAAAGGTAAAAGAGTTAAAGTGGTTGGGCCTCCAGGTCCTGGTAAAGTTTTAGATCCTCAATTTATTGATAAAAGAGAACTTACTGCACAAGATATTACTGGATACAAATTGAAAGGATATTGGTATTTTGATAAGCGTCAAAGTGAATTAAAATATCGTTTATTAGGGATATGCCCAATTGCTCCAGAAGCTAGAGAAGTTGGAAGTGAAAACCCTGATTACATTGATTTATTCTGGATTTTTTATCCATCAATTCGTGATTACCTGCATCAGTATTTAGCATTTAATGAAAAAAATTCAGCAATGCCAATTTCTTTTGATAGAATTTTAGATTCACGTCAATTTGGTGGTGTAATCTACAAAGAAGAAAATGTTTATGGTGACCGTTTAATAACTGAATATGTAAATGAAAATGCACTAAACCAGTTAATAGAATCGGATAGAATTAAAGATAAAATTCGTGATTTTGAACACGATATGTGGAATTACTAATTTCATAGTGTTATATTAAAAGAAACTCTTACTTTATTTAAGTAAGAGTTTTTTTATTTTGAATGTTTATTTTATTGTTCATGATTGATTATATAATTGTTGGTTCTGGTTTAGCAGGAATTTCATTCTCTGAAGTAGCTTTATTGCATGGAAAAAGTATAATTGTTTTTAATAATGATTCTCAAAATTCATCGAAAATAGCTGGAGGTTTGTATAATCCTGTTATTTTAAAGCGTTTTAGCGAAGTATGGCAAGCCCAAGAGCAATTAGAATTAATGACTGATTTTTATTCTAATTTGAGAAATAGAATAGAGGATAAGTTTGATTTTAAAATCCCTATCCTTAGAAAATTTTTCTCAATTGAAGAACAAAATAATTGGTTTGCTGCTTCTGATAAAAAAGCTTTAGCACCCTTTCTATCAACTTCTTTATGTTTTAAAAAATATGAAGGTATAGATTCCCCTTTTGATTATGGTGAAGTATTACAAACAGGATATGTTGATACAGCTTTGTTACTATCTAAGTATCAAGATTATCTTTCTACTTTAAATCTTTTAAGATTGGAGACTTTTGATTATGATGCCTTAACTTTTAAGGAAGAGAGCATATCATATAAAGATATTGAAGCTAAGCATATTGTTTTTGCAGAAGGTTTTGGACTCCATGCTAATCCTTTTTTCAATGAACTTCCTCTAGATGGGACGAAAGGAGAGTTGTTCATTATTAAGGCTCCAGAATTGAAGTTAGATGTTATAGTGAATACTAGTGTTTTTATTTTACCATTAGGAAATGGATTATTCAAAGTGGGAGCAACCTATAATTGGAAAGACAAAACTGATTTACCTACAGAGGAAGGAAAAAAGGAATTAATAGATAGAATCTGTGAGATAATTTCTTGTGAGTTTGACATAGTAGAACATTATGCTGGAGTTCGTCCAACTGTTAGGGATAGAAGGCCATTAGTGGGAACGCATGAAAATTATAAAAATGCTCATGTGCTAAATGGTTTGGGGACTCGTGGAGTTATGCTTGGTCCCGCAATGGCTAAAGCACTATTTGATAATATTGAAAACGATATTTTGCTTGATAAGGAAATCGATATTAAAAGATTTACTAATAAACGAAAGAAGTAATTTTAATTGTCTTTTGTGTTTGGGTCGTACGAAACAAACATATTAATATAAATGTTTCTTGACCACCTTAAAACAATTGGAAAAAGCAGAATTAAAGAAATAATAATCGATATAAATGAAGTTTGGATGTCTGCTCCAAAAAGTAGATAAGTTATAATAAATGTACCAATGCCTACAGCAACATTCAATCCATAACTAACATACATTGCACCATAAAAGAAAGAAGGTTCTATTTGATATTTAAGCCCGCAATGACTGCATTTTTCATGCATTTTGAGAATTGACCCAATATGTAATAGGTTTTTATCTACATACATGCTCTCATTCATGCATTTTGGGCAAGTTCCTGTTAAAATGCTATATAATTTGGATCCTTTTTTTAACATTTGCAAAATATATGATTTGTTGTATCTATTGAGAGACAAATTTACTAATACATAAAGGAATAAAATAATTAATACATGCTTAATATACACAATTTATCGGTTTCGTTTGGTGGTTCTTATTTGTTTGAGGAAGTTACTTTTCGTTTAGGAGCCGGAGACCGGGTTGGTCTTGTTGGAAAGAATGGTGCTGGGAAATCAACTATGCTCAAAATGCTGGCAAGAGACTTTGCACCTGATTCTGGAGTTATTTCTCAAGAGAAAGATATTCGAATGGGATTCTTACGTCAGGATATTGATTTTGAACGTGGTCGTACTGTTTTGGAAGAAGCATATGAAGCGTTTGTTGAAATAAAGATTGTAGAGAAGAAATTAGAAGAGATAAATCATCTATTAGTTACTCGTACCGATTATGAAAGTGAAGAGTACGGTCAAATTATTGAGGATTTGTCTGATTATACACATCGTTTTGATTTATTGGGTGGTTATAATTATGTGGGTGATACCGAAAAAATTCTTTTAGGTTTAGGATTTAAAAGAGATGTATTTAATAATCAAACAGAAACTTTTTCTGGAGGTTGGAGAATGCGTATTGAGTTAGCAAAGTTACTTCTGCAAAACAACGATGTGTTGTTACTGGATGAGCCAACGAATCACTTGGATATTGAAAGTATCATTTGGTTAGAAAGTTTCTTGCGTAATTATCCTGGTGTTGTGGTTATTGTTTCGCACGATAAAATGTTTTTGGATAATGTTACCAATAGAACTATCGAAATTTCATTAGGGAAAGCATACGATTTTAATAAACCGTATTCACAATATTTGGAATTACGCCATGAAATTCGTGAAAAACAATTGGCAACTCAAAAAAATCAAGCCAAGAAAATTGAAGAAACTGAAAAGTTAATAGAGAAATTTAGAGCCAAAGCTTCTAAAGCTTCGATGGCACAATCTTTAATTAAGAAACTAGATAAAGTTGAACGAATTGAAGTAGATGAAGATGATAATTCAGTGATGAATATTTCTTTTCCTGTTTCGAAAGAACCTGGAAAAGTAGTTGTTGAAGTCGAAAATGTGACTAAAGCTTATGGTGATAATGTTATTATAAAAGAAATTGATTTATTAGTTGAAAGAGGAAGTAAAATTGCTTTTGTCGGACAAAATGGACAAGGAAAATCTACTTTTATTAAAGCTATTGTTAATGAGTTTGAATATGACGGAACCATTAAATTAGGACATAATGTACAATTAGGATATTTTGCACAAAATCAAGCAGAATATCTTGATGGTGAGATTACTTTATTGCAAACTATGGAAGATGCTGCAATGGATACGAATCGTATGAAAGTGCGTGATATGCTAGGTTCTTTTTTGTTTCGAGGTGATGATGTTGAAAAGAAGGTTAAAGTACTTTCTGGAGGCGAAAGAAACCGTTTGGCATTATGTAAATTGTTATTACAGCCTATTAATGTATTGTTGATGGATGAGCCTACGAATCACTTGGATATTAAATCTAAAAATGTTTTGAAAGCAGCTTTACAGAAGTTCGGAGGAACTTTGCTATTGGTTTCTCATGATAGAGATTTCTTGCAAGGAATGTCTAATATCGTTTACGAATTCAAAGACCAAAAAATCAAGCAATATTTAGGAGATATTAATTATTTCTTGGAGCAACGCAATTTGGAAAATATGCGTGAAGTTGAGAAAAAAGATATTTTGAAAGCTACTATTGGAAAAGAAAGTAATAAAGCTTCCTATGAAGACCAGAAAAAAGGGAAAGCATTACAAAATAAATTGAGCAAAGTGGAAAGTCAAATCAAACAATTGGAAAAAGACATTCAGCACGATGATAAAATGTTGACTTCCAATTATGATAAACACATAGAAGATGCCTCTTTTTTTAAAGCCTATAACAAGAAAAAAGCAGATTTAGATCAATTACTTTTAGATTGGGAAATTGTCCAAGAAGAGATTGAGAAGGCAGCTTTATAAAACTAGTCCAATTGATTTAGAGTGAGCAATAGCTTCGCTACTATCTTTAAAATAACAAACTGAAACCTCAAGATTTTCTAAGTTTTTTAGAATTGATTTTGTGGTTTCTTTTTTGTTTTTACTTGTTTGTCTGATGTAAACAGCTTTTACAGTAACAGGGAATATTTTACAAATTTGTTCATATAAAATTGGGTCATCTTGCGAGTCATCACCTAATAACACATATTTCAAGTGAGGGTAAAATTCTAAAACATGTTTTATTTTTTCGAATTTGTGATTATGATTTCCTCTTCCGCTCATAAAAAAATCAGCCAGGCCTGTTTTTATATCTTTCAATAAAATTACTGCTCTAGGCATTTGATGGATCTTTGTAAACTTTACAATAAAACGATATAAATTCCATTCACTGCTCGAAATGTAAAAAAAAGCATTTTGTTCGTCTTTATTGTTTCTTCCTGCTGAACTCAAAGCTTGATAATGAGGAACAACATCTTTAAAGACTTCACGATGGTTAACATTTTTAAATAATAAAATGTATATTTTTTTTAAGAAATTATTTGTGTGTGAGACTAAAAAAGTGTCATCAATATCTGATATAATTCCAAGATTTCCTTTGTGAGGTCTAATAAAACTACCTGTTGATATTATAGTTTGATTTTCATGTTTAATACTCACTTCATATGCCATCCACCCAAAATTAAATTCTTTTTCAAGTGGAATGCAAAATTTAAAATAACCATCATCCAAGGTTTTGGTGTGAACTGTTGAATCTCCATATTTGAGATATACGTCAAAATTTTTAATCGTTTTGACCTGAAATAGATTTACTATAGAAGAGGCATTTTTAAAACTTTTTTTTTGAAAATCGTATTCATATCCCGTTTTAAATACATGCCCCATTACAATTAATTCTTGTTCGTTGGCATAACCGCGATATAATTGTAAAATAGGTTTCATTAATTTAGTACTTTTATAATAGCTGTAAATTAATTATTTTAATCGATTTTAAAGAGGAAATTTTGAAAAAGAATATCATTTTCGTTGTAAATCCTATTTCTGGAGATATAGATAAATCAGATTTATTGAATACTGTAAAAAAATTTTCAATTATAAATAATTTTGATTTAGTGGTTTATGAAACTGTTGGAGAAAAAGATGTTTCAGTATTACAATCACTTTATGATGAATATAATCCAGAGCGGATTGTTGTAGCAGGAGGTGACGGAACTATAAAAATGGTAGCAGAAGCCATGGAAAAACACGATGTTGTTATTGGGATTTTGCCAGCGGGTTCTGCTAATGGATTAGCTGTAGATTTGAATTTACCAACAACTCTTGAAGAAAATTTAGAAGTGGCTTTTCTACATCATTACATTGAAATGGATATGATTTGCATCAATGGTATAAAATGTATTCATTTAAGTGATATTGGGATCAATGCTGATTTGGTTAAGAATTATGAAGAAAGTGATACACGTGGCTTTTGGGGTTATGCGATGCAAGCTTATACTACTCTAAAAGATTCAGAAGAACCATTTCTAGCTTCTGTAACTGCTAATAATGAGACCATAGAACATACTGCAAGAATGATTGTAATTGCCAATTCTCAAAAATACGGAACAGGAGTTACCATTAATCCAAATGGAAGTATGAACGATGGTAAATTTGAATTGATTATTTTAAAAAGTCTTGATTTAGTCTTGATTGGAAAAATCATTACTGGTAATATGCCAATCGATTCTGATGATATTATAATAATCTCAACAGAAAAAGCATTGGTAAAAACAGACCGATCAGTTAATTTTCAAATTGATGGAGAATATTGTGGTACTCAAAATGAATTAGAAATTCACATCTTACGGGAACAAATGAAAATTGCAGTTCCTTAGAATTGTATTATTTAAAAGGGTTTCGTTCCTGCCAAATAATTTCAGGTTCTAATCTTGGAAAAATTTTTGGGACTTGTTTGTTTATTTGAGAATTGCTATGTTGCATATAGCCAAACATTTGTAGTGGCTTTGCTCCAACCGAACTTTTAATTTCCAAAGCCGTTCTCGAAAAAATAATTTCTTTGAACCCTTTGTTTATAGAATATGCAATCATATCGTAGAGCATGTTTAGATACAACATTTTTTCTCTTTGAATACTTTCGTCATAGCCTAGAAAATAAGTATCTATCGTATCACCATTTTTTATTAATGTATTAAAGCCAATTAGTTTACCATCGTTGAAATAGCCGTAGAATAAAAAATCATCTTTTAAAGTGTCTTTAAAAATTCTAAAATGATTTTTGGTTAGAAAAAAAGTATTAAAAGGTGCATTTTGAGCTACGTGATGATATAAGTCATAAATGGTTTCTTCATGAGCTATAATATCTTCTAAATGTAACTTTCGTTTCTCAATTCCTTCTGCTTTTTTTCTAGCTCTTTTATATTGATCGCGATACTTTTTGATCAAGGAATCTATATAATCTTGTTCAGATTTCCATTCGAATGGAATGGTAAAGATCATATTAGGTTGAACACAATATTTGTAATTATTTTTAAAGGAATCTGAATCTGTTATAAAATTTTCAATATCCTGTTCATCATAATCTTTAAAAGTGGTTATGTGTATTTTTTTGCCAATTGATTTGAATTTTAGTTTTAAATCATTTGCAGCTTTTTTTAAAGTTTTGATGCCTTCAGATTTTGATATACTATCTGAGAAAACAAATGAATTTTGACCTGTAAGCATATTATTGCCTATTACTAAAACATGAGAAGCAAAATTTTTCAAAATAAATTTTCTGGCAGAGGTTTTAAGACATCGATCTCTATCTCCAAAAGATTCTAATTTGTTTAAATCTAAAAACTGCGATATTGCAATACCTACAAGTTTTTCGTCTTTAAAAATGCCTATATAATGACACGTCATGTTCTTTGGAGCTGATTTGTCCAGAATTTTAAAATATTCTTTGGATAAAAAAATATTTTTACAAGCTAGATCATCCCAGTTTTCGGGAAGTTGTTCATTAGTTTCGTAAATTTGATAAGAAATAGCAGTTTTCAAATTAGTGAAGTATATTATTCAAAATTAACCAATAATATTAAGTTAATATTGGATTGTTATAATTTAACTATTTTTATGATAAATAAACAGTTAATGATTAATACCAATAATGTTTAGTGAGTTAAGTTCGATAGTTTGGCAGAAAACAGTAAATAGAAAGAGATGAATACATTTACAGAAGAATCAGTAAGTCCTTTTTTGGAGACATTAAATGACTGGCATTTTAAAGAAAATGCAATTGTAAAAGATTTTAAATTTAAAAATTTTACACAGGCACTTGGTTTTATTGTCCAAGTAGGAGTGTTGGCAGAAAGAATGAATCATCATCCAGAACTTTTCAATGTATATAATAAAGTTAATATACGGTTGAATACTCATGATTCTGGTGGGGTCACAACAAAGGATATAGAACTAGCCCAGCAAATTGAAAACTTATTATAATCTAAAAGCCTTATTTCAATAGTTGGAAATAAGGCTTTTTGTTTTTTATTTAACCCAACCACAAATTAGTGATCCAATTATGGTTAAGGTTAGTATCCAAAATCCTGCATGAATAAAAATATATTTCCATGATTTTCTTTCGAACAATCCGTTTATTGCAATAATTGGAAATGCAAAAAACAGTCCTGATATGAATCCATGTAAAGCGCCATGTTTAAATGTTCTATAAGCTGTACCATAATCGTTCATAAAAGCATGATATGAGGGTAGTGCTTCGCTAATTTTCATAGGTCCACCAATCATGCTAACTGCTCCACCTTGATGAATAGTTAGAGCCGATTCGATTATAACGATAAAAAGAGAGAAAATATAAGTTAGTCCAAAGATTTTTAACATATTTCCTTTAGCAAGCTCCTCTTGAGTAAGTCCTGTTTCTTTCATCCAGATAGTTCCAAATACTTTCGGATGATACCAAACAAATCCAACAACTAATGTTGCCAATGCACTTATTAAAATTGCAATCCAATTCATTTCCATAATTATGTGGTTTTAAGGTTATAAGCTCAAATGTAATTAATTTTTTGATATGTATTTATGTTTATAAATAATTGTAATCTTTAGATTATAATTTTAAATAAAAAATGTAGTTTATCGATAAAATTTGTGTTTTAATGAGTTTAAGAGTTACTTTGTAGTGTTAAATCTAAAAAGAAGGATCATGAAAAATGTAGTTGCATTATTTTTAACTGTTTCGTTTTCGATTTCCTTATTTGCTAATGTGTCAAATAGTGAAAAAAATATTTTGATTAAATTATATCAAAATACAAATGGTAGCCAATGGATTGTAAAATGGGACTTGAATGCTTCAGTTTCAACTTGGTATGGAGTTAAAATCGTAAATGATAAAGTTGTTGGAATTAATCTTTCTAACAATAATTTAGTTGGAACCTTACCAGCAGAAATTACTGATTTAAAAAATTTAGTAGAATTAGATTTATTCAAAAATCAAATTTCTGGTACAATACCTAAAGACATTGGTAAATTGAAAAAATTGCAACAATTAAATTTATCGTTTAATAAATTAAGCGGTTCTATACCAAATTCTATTTGCGAGATTGAACATTTAAAAGGACTAATGATTTTTATGAATAATCTTTCTGGACAATTGCCGAGTAAAATTGGAAATTTAAAAGAACTAGAAGTGGTTTGTTTATTTAATAATCAATTATCTGGAGAGCTTCCAACGTCTTTATATGACTTACAGCATTTGCAAGAATTGGCTTTAAGTAGTAATAACTTTTCTGGACAAATTAGTAAAAATGTTGAGAATTTAGTTTCACTAGAAAAATTAAGTTTATTTGATAATAAAATGAATGGACAAATACCTTTTAATATTGTTAAGTTAGATAATTTAGAAAAAGTAAATTTAGCTTATAATTCATTTTCAGGTTTTGTGCCTAATACTTTGGCTCAAAAAGACGGTTTTAATCTTACTATGAGAAATGAATCAGGTATTGCTTTTAAACTTGAAGTTGTAAATACGAGTAGAGGAGTTCTTGCAGCAGATGAATAATACAATTAATGTATAGTTAATAAAATTCGATTTTTTTTTTTAAGCGTAATAATTTTTTTAAAAATTATTACGCTTTTTTTAATTTATTGAAGAGTGGTGTAAAACTCAAACCTAGTATTATAATCAGAATTAGACTTAAAATGGAAAATTGGTAAGCTAAGGTTTTGATATTTATGAGATAAAATAATTTTCAGACGCAAATTTGGTCTTAAATTTCTTCTGTAAATATATTTTTATAAAAACCGAAACGACTGTAATTTACTGTTTTTTAGTGATTTACTATATTTTTTAATTACTACTCTACACGAGTTAACATTTTATTAGTAAAAAGTTATAATATTTTTTGGTAGTTTCAAATTTTAACTTAATTTTGTCTATAGAAATAGTAGAGTTTAAAAAACGATATTAATCATTAATACTAATATTTTGAAAACAATCAAAAACACCTCTTTTTTGATCACGCAAGGATCTTTTTCATTCGACACTCTTAGTCGAATGTGTTGTTGCTGTTAGAACTTTTCAATTTATATCCATTTACATTTTCGAAAACTCTTTTTTAAAATAATTTATTATAATCCATATAAATTATTTTGATTGTTTGTGATGTGCCTAAAAAACAAATTAAATACTAATAATTAAAAACAATAAAATGAAAAAAATAATGTGTTGTAGATAAAAAAAAAGCCATTTCTGCGGCAACAGAAATGGCGAGGCTTAAAAAGAAATGTTCATCTCAAAAAGGATAGAAAGTTGATTAATCAACCTTCAGGAATCCTTATTTATTAAACCAAAAACAAAGTAATGAAAAAAATATTATATAATCTTTCGTGGCTAGGCATTTTTCTAATTTCATTTGGAATTTATGCGCAAAAGACTACGCCATTAATTAATTCTAAATTAGACGGAACAGTAAAAGATGCAATAACAAATCAACCTCTATCAGGAGTTTCAATAAATATTAAAGGAACAACGCACGGGGTTGTAACAGATTCAGAAGGAAAATTTTATTTTCAAACGGGACAAATATTTCCTTATACTCTAGTTGTAAATTATATTGGATATAAAAAAACAGAAGTTATAGTTGATGGAAGTCCTGTTATTATTAATTTAAAACCAGATGTTCAGGAATTGAATGAGTTAGTCGTCGTAGGATATGGAACTCAAAAAAGAAAGGACATAACAGGCGCGGTGTCTTCAGTTCCAAAAGCAAATTTAAATCAGGTTTCTTCTTCCGCAGATAATTTATTGAGAGGTGCAGTTCCAGGGGTGGTTGTTACTCAAAGTTCAGGACGACCAGGTGCTACTTCCAGTGTTCGTATTAGAGGAGGAAATTCGATCACAGCAGGTAATGAACCGCTTTATGTTGTAGATGGAATATTGATTTATAATGACAATAATAATGGAACTGCTGGAGTGGCTAATGCAGGAGCAGGAGTCAATGTATTATCAACGATTAGTCCAGGTGATATTGAGTCTATTGAAGTATTAAAAGATGCTTCGGCAACAGCTATTTATGGTTCACGTGGTGCCAATGGAGTTGTTATTATTACTACCAAAAAAGGGACAAAAGGACAAGATCATATTTCATATCAAGGGTATATTGGATTTCAAAGGGTTTCCAAAAAACTTGATTTATTAAACGCCAGCGAATGGGCAAGTTTACGTAATGATGTTCAGGCGAGCATAGGTCAAGCTCCATCTTTTTCTCCAGACCAAATTGAAGCTCTTAAAACTTCAGGGGATTATGATTGGCAATCGGCAGTTTTTAGAACAGCACCAATTCAAAATCACCAATTGACCTTTTCTGGTGGTGATGATCGTTCAAGATATGCTGTTTCAGCTGGTTTTTTTGATCAGGATGGAGTTGTAATCGGTTCTGATTTTAGACGAATTTCACTTCGTGCGAATTATGAAAGGAATTATTCTCAAAATTTCAAATTTGGTGTGAATACTAATTACACAAATTCACTTTCAAATGGTATTGGAACAAATGGAGGATCTACAGCTGGCAGACAACCTAACCCATTAGTTGTTGCCTTATACACACCACCTGTAGTTCCTATCAGAAATGATGATGGATCATACAATTTGACTAATAATCCTTATTCGACAGCAGTTAATGGAGTTATAGGTAATCCAATTAATGATTTGGAAAACACTATTAACGAAACTAAAATTGATAGAATTTTGGCCAGTTTGTTTGGTGAATATAAAATAAACAAAGAAATCACGGCTAAAGTAGCTGTTAGTGGAGACGTAATTAATACCAAACAAAATTACTATGCTCCTTCTACAACAACAACAGGAGCAGGAACCAAAGGACTAGCCTCGGTTGGTGACAGATTAGTGAGCACAGTATTGAACGAAAACACAATCAATTACAATACTCGCTTTGGTGAGGATCATAAATTTTCTGCTTTGGCAGGATATACACTTCAATACACTCAAGGAGAAGTGGTAAATGCAGGAGCAAACACCTTTGTTAATGATAATAATACTTACAACGCTTTGCAAGACGGTGTAGCTGTAAAACCATATAGTGACGCATTCGAAAGTATCTTAAAATCGTGGCTGGCCAGAGTAAATTATTCTTATAAAGGGAAATATAATTTAACAGTATCAGCACGTGCAGATGGTTCTTCAAGATTTGGTTCAGAATCACTTTGGGGGTATTTCCCATCAGCAGGTTTTTCTTGGAACATTACCGATGAAGATTTTGCTAAAAGTATCAAAGGTGTTGTAACTGATGCAAAGCTTAGATTGAGTGCAGGAACAACAGGAAATCAAGAGATTGGAAATTATCTTTCTCTAGCTTCAATAGGCTCGGTTAATTATGGTCTTGGAGGAACAATTCAAACAGGATTGGCACCAACACGATTGGCAAACCCAGATTTGAGATGGGAAAAAACAGATCAATATAATATTGGTTTAGACTTATCATTGTATGACAGAAAAATAAATTTTGTTTTTGATGCCTATTATAAAAAAACAAACGATTTATTAATCAATGTGCCTGTTCCATTAACATCCGGTTATGCCACTGTTCTTCAAAATATTGGTGGTGTTGAGAATAAAGGAATCGAGATTGGTTTGATAACCGAAAATATAAAAACAGAAAAATTTTCATGGAATTCTAATTTCGTATTTTCTGCTAATAGAAACAAAGTAGTTGAAATTGGAAATGGAGTTAATCAATTTTTTCCAGTTGTTCCAAATGGATCTTTGTTACAACAACAGCCAGTAACAGTAAAAGTAGGATTGCCTTTGGGAACTTTCTGGGGATACCATACTAATGGGATTTTTCAAACTCAGGAAGAAATCAATACACAGCCAAAAATTAATAGTCTTGCCAATACAAAAATTGGAGATAGAAAATACGTAGATACTAATGGCGATGGTATAATTACAGCTGCAGATAAAGGAGATCTTGGAACATCACAGCCAAAATTTGTTGGAAGCTTTAGTAATACAATTGCTTATCAAAACTTTGACTTACTGTTTTCTTTTCAGGGAGCTTATGGAGGAAAGATATTTAATGCCTTAAACCAGCAATTAGAAATTTCTACATTAGGAACTAACTCTGCAGAGACTTTATTAGACCGTTGGACACCAACTAATTCAAGCAATGAAATTCCTAGAGCATCCAGTTCACCATTAGGAATAGTTTCTGAACGCTATGTAGAAGATGCTTCTTTTTTAAGATTGAAATTAATCACTTTCGGATATACATTTCCAAAAAGTCTTACTTCAAAAATTGGTGTTCAAAGTTTGAAATTATATGTATCGGCTGAAAACCTAATTACATGGACTAAATACACAGGTTATGATCCTGAGGTAAGTTCTTATGAGCAAAACAATTTATATCCTGGAATTGATTTTGGAGCCTATCCAAATTCTAAAACATTCATCTCAGGATTGAACGTAACTTTTTAAGTAAAATAAAAAATAAAATGATGAAAAAGATAATAATAACATTCATATTAAGTGCTGGTCTGTTTGTATCATGCACCGACTTAGAGGTCACACCAACCTCTTTTACTACCGAAGATAAATTTTTTATAACTCAGGATGATGCCATAGCCAGTGTAACTGCAGTTTATGCATCTTTAAGTCTTGATCCAGGAGAACAAAGTTTATTTGGAAGAAATCTTTATTTCTTGACCGATATGGCTTCTGATTATGCTGCAGCTGGGGTTTCGGCGACGAATCCTCAGGTAAGAGCATTGAGTAGTTTAACTCATGATGCGACTTCAGATCGTGTTCAAGTGGCTTGGCGTCAAATTTATAACGGTATCAATAGAGCTAATGTGTCAATTGACAATATTCCAAAAGTTTCAGGTTCGGATGTTGTAAAAACTAGATTGATTAATGAGGCAAAATTCATTCGTGGGTTATTGTATTTTCAGGCGGTTCGTCTTTGGGGAGGAGTTCCAATAGTTTTACATGAACCAACTTCAATTAATGTAGAGGGTTTGAAAACGAAAAGAGCGACAGTAGATGAAGTGTATGCTCAAATTATTTCAGATTTGACAGCAGCAGAGAGTTTACCGCTTACTTATGCTGCCAATGAGGCTGGTCGTGCTACTTCGGGAGCTGCAAAAGCTATATTAACGAAAGTCTATTTGACTAGAAAAGATTGGCCAAATGCTATTCTTAAAGCTAATGAAGTTATAAATGGAGGTTACGGTTATGCCCTTTTTGAAAATTTTGGAGATATATTCAATAAAGCAAAAAAGAATGGAAAAGAGCATATTTTTTCTGTACAATTCGAAAAGAATCAGGCAGGTAATGGTTCAAGTGGAAATACTTGGCAAGCAACTTCTTTTACTGGATTTACAGCCACAGAACCAGCGGATATTATTTCGGATGTAGCCTTGTTTTATGATATTTATGAAGCTGGAGACAAAAGAAGAGATGTGAGTTATACGAAACAGTTATTGAATCCTGCTACAGGAACGCTTTACACTTTTCCAAAACCAATTTTTAGTAAATATTTAGATCTTACAAATTTAGCTACACCAAGTAATGTTGCTATTAATTTTCCACTAATTCGCTATGCAGATATCTTGTTGTCTTTTGCAGAAGCAACTAATGAAAGTGCCGGGCCAACTACTGAAGCTCTTGAATATGTAAATCAAGTAAGAAGAAGAGCTTTTGGAAAAGCAATCACTACGCCAGATGTAACAGTAGATTTAGTTGGGTTAACAACTGACCAACTTAGAGAAGCTATTCGCGAAGAAAGAAAAAAAGAATTTGTTCAAGAGGGACAAAGATGGTTTGATCTTGTTCGTTGGGGAACTTTGGTTACTGAAGTTAAAAAAGTTACTGCGAAAAATTCTGTTTCAGAACGTAACAATTTGTATCCAATTCCGCAAAGTGAACGAAGTATTAATCCAGTCGGACTACCACAAAATCCAGGTTATTAATAATTAACCATATAAAATTAAGATAAAATGGAAGATATAAAATATAATAGTATCATCAAAAGCCCACAAAAAGGGCTTTTGATTACAGCCTTACTTGTTGCACAATTTGGCTTTGCCCAAAATAAACCGGATGCTGATTTTAAAGGCGTTATTGGTAAAACATTGGCTGAATCAAAAGAATATTGGCCAGAACCAGTTACTGCTCCCAAAGGTGCTCCAAACGTGGTTTGGATTATTTTAGATGATGTAGGGTATGGAGCTTCAAGTGCTTTTGGAGGCTTAATCGAAACACCAGTATTAGAGAGTCTGGCCAACAATGGATTGAGATATACTAATTTTCATACTACGGCGATTTGTGCTCCTACACGTTCGGCTTTATTGACAGGAAGTAACTCTCATAAGGTCCATGTTGGTGGATTCTCACATACGATAATGTCTGCAGGGTTTCCAGGTTGGGATGGAAGATTACCTTCAAAAAATGGTACGATTGCTGAGATTTTACGTGACAAAGGATACAATACTTTTGGCGTAGGTAAATATGGTGTGACTCCCGATGAAGACGCGACAGATGCTGGACCTTTTGACAGATGGCCAACAGGTAAAGGATTTGAGCATTTCTTCGGATTCCTGGGGTCAGCGACTGATCAGTATAAACCAGATTTGATAGAAGATCAGGCACATGTAACTCCAGACGGAAGACATCTTAGTGAACAAATTACGGATAAAGCTATTAGTTATATTACCAGACAACATAAGGTGGCACCAGAAAAACCATTCTTTTTATACTATTCTCCAGCAGCTGTTCATGCACCTCATCAGGTTGCTGCTTCTTGGAGCGATGCTTATAAAGGAAAATTTGACGATGGCTGGGATGCTTATCGCGAAAAAACACTCGCTAATCAAAAAAAATTGGGTGTAGTTCCAGCCAATGCTGTATTGCCTGAACGTAATCCGCTTATTGGAGATTGGAAAAAATTAACTCCTGATCAAAAGAAAGTCTATTCAAAATTTATGGAAGTCTATGCAGGATATTTGACCTATACCGATCATGAAATAGGAAGATTGGTTAATTATTTAAAAGAATCAAATCAATTGGATAATACAGTTGTTTTTGTTTTAATAGGTGATAATGGGGCTAGTAAAGAAGGAACAACACAAGGAGATGTAGACAGACAAACATACGTAACAGGAGTAACAGAAGAACTGGTATTCCAAAATAATTTGAACCGAATTGGTGAAATTGGAACCCCTCAAACGTATGCCAATTATCCTTTGGGTTGGGCACAAGCAACAAATACTCCATTCAAACAATGGAAACAAGATGCTAACGCAGAAGGAGGTACACACAATCCTTTGATTGTTTATTATCCAAAAGGAATTAAAGAGAAAGGCGGGATTAGAACTCAATACAGTCATGTAATTGATATTTTACCTACGACTCTAGATATTCTTGGAGTAAAAGCTCCGGAATCTATCAGAGAAATTAAGCAAGATAGCATTCAAGGATATTCGTTTTATAATTCTTTAAATGATGCCAAAGTAGTATCGTCACATAAAATTCAGCATTACTACATTTTTGGATCCAGATCTATTTACAATGATGGTTGGAAAGCTGAAGCTGAGCATCATCCAAACTCAATTGAAGTTAAAGAGGCTTTGAATGATAAAACAAAAGCAGGTGTTTTAAATGGTGATTTTGATAAAGATGTTTGGGAGTTATATAATATCAATGAAGATTTCAATGAGAGAAAAGATTTGGCTAAGAAATATCCTGAAAAACTAGCTGAACTTAAAAAACTATTTGACGAGCAAGCCAAGAAAAATAACCTGTATCCATTAATAGACTGGTCAGATGTTTACCAAAGAAAAATACATAAAACACCAGCTACGGAAGGGAAGTCTACTCAGGAATTATTGACTAAAGCAAACAAGTAATAACTATTTCGGAGCTATTGAATTTAAATTTGGTAGCTCTGATAATAAAAAAATAAGTTATGTCAACAACAAAAAATAAAATTAGAATAGGTGCCTACGGGGTAGGAGCTATCCTGTTAGCTGTAGTTTTTTACTATCTTACGATTTGGTTTACGCCTTATTATGTACAAAACAAAGTTGCTTCAAAAGTAAGTGCGAGCGTTAATACTTTACGATTTGCAGAAAAACCAACTCCTGAAAATAATAGGGTTGTTCCTTTGCCTAATCCAGATTTTTTATATTCTTCTATCAATTACGATATTAAAGATAGTGTCTTAAAAATTTCTGGAAAAGTTCCTGATTCTACATATTGGTCTATTGCCACTTATCAAGCCAATACGACTAATTTTTTTGTTGCAAATGATGATCAGGTCGATGGTAATTTTGAATATTATTTGGCTAATGAGGGAACTAATTCTGCTTTATTGAAAGATATTCCAAAAGAGAAAATAATTTATAGTCCTACTAAAACTGGACTAGTATTGTTTCGCTATTTAGTATCAAAATCATATTCCTTTAAAACTCTTGTTGATTTACAACACAGTGTTAAAGTAGAAAAACTAGCTGAATAAAATTCACCTTAAAAACATTCAAAATGGCTTTAAATAAAAAAATACAACACCGTATCATCTTGTCTCTATTAGTAATTGTAGCGATATTAGGGGGGATTGGAACAGCTTTTTACAGTATTAGTACTTGGAAAAATAGTTCACAGGAAAGTATAGGGAACTGGAAAACTATAGGCAAAGATAAAGATGTAAACAATGACGATTTATTGTCAATTGCACAAATAGCAGTTTATGCTACTTATCCTTTGACAAAAAAGGAAGTGATTTATCTCAATACAAATACCGATAGTGATGGTAACCCCATTGATTCAAAATCGGATTACGTTATAAACGGAAAAAAATTAGATGCTAGATATTGGAGTATTACAGCTTATGATCAGGATGGTTTTTTGATAAAAAATCCAATTGAAAAGTATAGCTATAATTTTGAAGATGTAAAGTATGAAAAAGACAGTACTTCTTATAAAATTAACTTATCAAGTTCTAAAAAAGAGAAAAATTGGCTCCCAATAACTGGAACTCAAAAAGTGTCTTTGGTAATACGATTGTATCAGCCATCAGATAACCTCAGAAACAATTTGAAGGTAGAAAGTCTTCCGTTTATTAAAAAAATAAAATAGTTAAGAAGCGAATAAATTTTGATATCATAAAAAAATGAGATTAGTCAGAGAAGTTATTTATTTGTTCCCCTTGTCCATTTTGATGGGAGTTTTTTTTGTTGTTCGTTTTATAAAAAGACTTGTAAATAACAAATAAAAGATAAATTAATAGCAGTTACTCATAATTTCAGAGTTATAAAATTAGAGATTAATTATATTTTTAAATTATACTAAATCTATAGAATTTATTTATTTTAAATATTTTGAATCTATAGAAAATTAACAAAATAGTGATCTAAATAGAAGGTTAGGAAAACCTTAGATAATAATTAATAAAAGCAAAAAAAATAAAACAATGAAAAATTTTAAATTCAACTCAAAACTCAAAACTCCTCAAAGGGGACTTTTGCTTACAGCTTTACTTGTTGCTCAATTTGGTATCGCCCAAAACAAACCAGATGCCGATTTCAAAGGAGTTATTGGTAAAACGCTAGCTGATTCTAAAGAATATTGGCCTGAGCCAGTAAAAGCTCCAACAGGAGCACCTAACGTGGTATGGATTCTACTTGATGACGTAGGATTTGGAGCATCTAGTGCTTTTGGAGGTTTAATAGAAACACCCACTTTTGATGCTTTAGCAAATAACGGTTTACGCTACACTAATTTCCATACTACAGCAATTTGCGCACCAACTCGTGCAGCATTATTGACAGGCCGAAATTCAGGAAGAGTGCATGTTAGTGGATTTTCACATACTATTCTTTCGGCAGGTTTCCCGGGTTGGGATGGAAGAATTCCATCGGATAAAGGAACGATTGCTGAGATCTTAAGAGATAATGGATACAATACTTTTGCAGTAGGTAAATATGGTGTAACTCCTGATGAAGATGCTACTGATGCAGGACCGTTTGACAGATGGCCAACAGGTAAAGGATTTGATCATTTTTATGGTTTCTTAGGATCACAAACCGATCAGTACAATCCTGATTTGGTAGAAGATCAGGCGCATATAAAACCTGACGGGCGCCATCTAAATGAATTGATTACTGATAAAGCTATTAGTTACATTCAAAGACAACAAAAATCAGCTCCGGGTAAACCATTCTTTTTATACTATGCACCAGGAGCCGCTCATGCACCGCACCAAGTAGAAGCGTCTTGGAGTGATGCTTATAAAGGAAAATTTGATGAAGGTTGGGATGTATACCGCGAAAAAGTATTGGCAAGTCAAAAGAAATTGGGTGTAATTCCTGCTAATGCGGTATTACCTGAACGTAATCCGATTATCACGGAATGGAAAAAGCTAACTCCGGATCAAAAGAAAGTCTATGCAAGATTCATGGAAGTGTATGCTGGATATCTTACGTATACGGATCACGAAATTGGAAGAGTTGTTAATTATTTAAAAGAAAGCAATCAATTGGATAACACTTTGATTTTTGTTGCAATTGGTGATAATGGAGCAAGTAAAGAAGGTACCACACAAGGAACAATTAGCCAAAATATTTTTGCTCAAGGAACATCTGATGAAAAAAATCTTGAGTCAAATTTGGCGAATATCGGAGAAATTGGAACAGCTAAAGGTTTAAATACAAATTATCCTTTAGGATGGGCGCAAGCTACTAATTCACCATTTAAAAATTGGAAGCAAGATGCACAATCAGAAGGAGGAACTCGTAATCCTTTGATCATTTTTTATCCAAAAGGTATTAAAGAAAAAGGTGGAATCAGAAATCAATATAGCCACGTAACGGATATTCTTCCAACGACTCTTGAAATTGCGGGTATCAAAGCTCCTGAAAACATTAAAGGAATTAAACAGGATATTATTCAAGGTTCGTCTTTATATACTTCTTTAAACAATGCTAAAGCTGAATCATTACACAAAATACAATACTATTACATTTTCGGAAATAGAGCTATTTACAAAGATGGTTGGAAAGCAGGTGCTGCACATCCAGATCCATTTACGTTGCTAAAAGCTGCAGGTAAAAACCAAGCTCCAACACCAAGTAATTTTGATAATGATGTTTGGGAATTGTACAACTTGAATGAAGACTTTAATGAGCGTAATAACTTGGCAGCTAAGTATCCTGAAAAATTAGCCGAACTTAAAAAATTGTTTGATGAGCAAGCCAAAGAGAATAATGTGTATCCATTAATCGATTGGCAAGATGTATTAGCTAGAAGAATTCATAATCCTAGTGGAGATAAAAACCAAAACCTTCAAGAATTGATTAAACAAGCAACAAAAGGAGCTGGAAATTCTCATTAATTTCCACAATCAAAATTCAGGTCTTTTATTAGTGAGCAAAAAGGCCTGATTTTTTTAATAAAATATAAACATATGAAACTGATAGATTTTCAAATAATAGGAAAAAAAATCCTCGTTGGGGCAATTGTATTTTTTGTTCCACTAGTCATTTTGGCAGGAGGTTTAGCATTAGTAAATCAACTTTTAAAATAAGTAATCATGGCATTAGATACAACAAAACTAAAAAGAGACTTAAGTATCAGTCTTTTAATTTACAGCTTGCCAGTATTGGCGATTTACCTTTATTTTAAGCTAAATAATGGTATTGTTACTGAATCACATATTGTGTTACCATCATTTTTGGAGTTTGCAAAACCTGCATTCGAAAATATTAGGACCTGGGGGTTAATTGCTTTTATGCTCGTTTTAGGAGTAGTTGAATTTACTGCAGGTTTATATGATGAAAAATGGACAGGACGTGAACGCAAAATAGATATCATCTGTTTTCTAGCTCCAAAATTGTTGTTACCTCCTGTAATTACTTTTTTTAGCTTAACAGTTTTACCCTATGTAATTCCAAATTTGGCTAATACACTTTCATGGGTTCCTTTTTGGGGAGGTTTTTTCCTGATTGCTGTAGCCGATGATTTAACACAATACTGGTACCATCGTTTGCACCATCAAGTACCGTTTTTATGGCGTTTTCATAGAACACATCACTCGGCTCCATACATGGGAATGGCAATGGCTTCAAGACAGAACTTCTTGTATACGGTGTTTTTCTCTCAAATTTATTTGACAGCTACATTGACTTATTTAGGTTTAGGATTACCCGCATTATTTGTTTTGGTTGTAAAAAGTATCATCACTTTAGGTGCACATTCAAGTCTTGCTTGGGACAAACCATTTTACAAATACAAAGTTTTGCATCCAATTGCTTGGGTTTTGGAACGTTTAATTTCTACTCCAGCGACGCATCACGCGCATCATGCTGATACCAGTGGAGATGGTGTTGGACATTTCAAAGGTAATTTTGGAAATATGTTTTTCTTGTGGGATATGACTTTCGGAACGGGTTTAATTACTCGAAAATTCCCTGAATCATACGGAACTAAAACATACAAAAGTGAAGAGTGGTATGCACAATTCCTTTGGCCAATATTCAAATCTAAAATTGAAGGAAGTCCATTAGCAGATGGAGTTCTATCTACACCAATTTCTCAAAAGAGAGAGACTGTTTCAACAAATCAAACAATTCCAACAAATCAAAATATTTACGAGCCAGTTCAATCGTAAAAAGTAAATAAAATCCATTCAGAGTTATTAAATGTTTGAATTTGATAATTCTGTTTTTTAAAGTAATACATCATGGCATTAGCAAAAAGTACACAAAAAAAAATAAAAAGAGACATAAGCATCAGTTTGCTGATATACAGTCTACCAGTCTTGGCAATTTACCTTTATTTTAAATTGAATAATGGTATTGTAACAGAATCACATCTTACATTACCATCCTTTTTAGAATTTGCAAAACCTGTTTTTGCCAACTTACAAACTTGGGGGTTAGTTGTTTTATATGTTGGTTTTAGGATTTATTGAATTTGTTGCAGGTTTATACGATGACGAATGGACAGGTGAAGAACGCAAATTAGATATTGTTTGTTTTTTAGCTCCAAAATTGCTTTTGCCACCTGTATTTGCTTTTTTTAGTTTAAAAATTTTACCATATTTAATTCCAAATTTGGCTAATACACTTTCTTGGGTTCCTTTTTGGGGAGGTTTTTTCTTGATTGCAGTTGCCGATGATTTGACTCAATATTGGTACCATCGATTGCACCATCAAGTGCCATTTTTGTGGCGTTTTCACAGAACACATCATTCTGCTCCATATATGGGAGTAGCGATGTTGAATAGGCAAAATTTTATTTACACGATATTCTTCTCTCAAATTTATTTAACAGCTACTTTGGTGTATCTAGGTTTAGGATTACCCGCTTTGTTTGTAGCAGTTCTAAAAAGTATAATCATTATAGGAGCACATTCAAGTGTAGCTTGGGACAAACTATTTTACAAATACAGATTATTACAACCAATTGCATGGGTATTAGAGCGCGTTATCTCTACTCCAGCAACACATCACGCGCATCATGCCGATACTAGCGGGGATGGAATAGGTCATTTTAAAGGCAATTTTGGGAACATGTTTTTTCTTTGGGATGTGTTTTTTGGAACAGCTTTAATCACTCGGAAATTTCCAAAATCATACGGTATAAGATCATATAAACAAGAAGAATGGTACGCACAATTTCTTTGGCCAATATTCAAATCCAAAAAAGAAGGAAGTGCTTTAGCAGAAGGTGTTCGTGCTATACCAATTTCACAAAAACAAGAAGTTTCATCAACAAATACAAATATATATGAGCCAGTTCAATCTTAAAAATAGTATCACAGCAATTGTATTTTTATTTACAATTGCTGGTTTTTCCCAAAATCAAAATACCTTAAAAATCGAGCCCTTTTATGCAAAGGTTAAGGAACAACAAAAGCCGCAGATAATTGATGCTCGAAGTCCTGAAGAATTTGCTATAAATCATGTCGAAGGTGCAGTTAATTTTAATTTGGAATCAAAAAATTATGCCGAAAATGTAGCTCGGTTAGATAAATCAAAACCTGTGTTTATTTATTCAATTGCAGCATACAGAAGTAGTTTATTAGGAGATGAATTAGTTAAAAATGGTTTTTCTGAAGCACATGTTTTGGAAGGTGGAATTGCAGCTTGGATAGGAGGAGGAAAGCCCTTTTATTCCAATTCAAAAAGCAAATTATCGCTTGCAGAATACAATAAAATCATTGCTGATAATAAAGTTGTTTTGGTAGATATTGGATCTCAATATTGTGGAGCTTGCAAAAAAGTGAAACCAGTTTTGGAAACAATCAAAGGTCAATATGGAACCAATTTGAAAATCGTAGAAATTGATTTAGAAGATAATCCACAAGTCATAGCAGATTTAAAAACGGTAAAGGTTTTTCCAACTTTGATTTTATATCAAAATGGTAAATTCATTTTTAAAAAAGATGGTTTGGGTGATTTGAAAAAAGACGTCGATGTGGCTTTGGCTCATTAAAAAAATAAAATTATGGCATCATTCAAAATAAATAGAAAATTTGTTTTTTCGATACTTATCGTGCTAGTGCTAATTGGTTTGTTTTTATTCTGGCCTATCAATACTGATGGTAAATTAGTAGAAACGGATAAAAAATTAGTCGAAGGCAAAAAGGAATTTTTAGCATCCAAAGACTCGGGATCTGTTGCAGGGAAGAAAACCAATATTATTATTCTATTGGCTGATGATTTAGGGAAATATGACATTTCTTTATATGGCGGAAAATCGACACCAACGCCTCAAATCGATTCCTTAGCTGCTTCGGGAGTGACATTTACCAATGGTTATGTTTCTGCTTCTATTTGTTCGCCATCCAGAGCTGGTCTGCTGACTGGCCGTTATCAAGAACGATTTGGTCATGAATTTCAACCTGGTGATCGCTATCCAAAAAACAATTTAGAATATTATGCTTTCAAATATTTGATTAATACCAATAATTGGAAATTAAACCCAAAAATTGAGTATCCAAATGAGGCTTCAATTGCTACTCAAGGTTTGCCAAAATCGGAGATTACTTTTGCTGATTTAGCCAAAAAGCAAGGCTACAGTACAGCTATCATTGGAAAATGGCATTTGGGACATAACAAAGGTTTTTTTCCTTTGGATAGAGGTTTCGATTATCATTATGGATTTTATCAGGCATTTTCACTTTACACACCCGAAGATGATAATCCAGATATTATCAATCACCATCATAAAGATTTTACCGATAAAACGATTTGGGGAAATGGACGTGTAGGAATTGGTAAGATTCGTCGTGACAATACCATTATAGAAGAGAAAGCTTATTTGACGGAGAAGTTTGCTGAAGAAGCAGAAGTTTTTATCGATAAAAACAGAACAAAACCGTTTTTGCTTTATGTTCCGTTTAATGCGCCACACACGCCTTTTCAAGTTCGCAAAAAATATTATGACCGTTTTCCAAATGTAAAAGACGAAAACAAACGGGTCTATTTTGCAATGATTAGTGCTCTGGATGATGCTGTTGGCCGAATTGTTGCTAAGGTAAGAAAAGAAGGTCTAGAAGAAAATACACTAATCGTTTTTGCAAGTGATAATGGTGGAGCTGATTACACATTCGCTACGACCAATGCGCCTTTAAAAGGAGGAAAGTTTTCGCATTTTGAAGGTGGAATTAATGTGCCGTTCGCTCTGTCTTGGAAAGGAAAGATTAAACCACATACAGTTTATGAAAAACCAGTTATTTCTTTGGATATTTTCAGTACGATTGCGGCTGCTATTCATTCAAAAATACCAATAGACAGAGTTTACGATGGTGTTGATTTAGTTAGTGTAGTTAATAATAAGCAAGTGGCACATCAAAATTTATATTGGCGTTCTGGTGATGCCAAAGCGATTCGAAGTGGCGATTGGAAATTAATCATTAGTGGGAAAACACACGAACAATGGCTTTACAATTTGGCAAATGATAAATCAGAAACAACTGATTTGGCTCAAAAGAATCCTGAAAAAGTAAAAGAATTACAAACAGCTTTACACAATTGGGAAAAAGGATTGATTAAACCTTTATGGCCTAATTTGACCTATTATGAATTTGATTTTGGAGCACAAAAATATTTTGTTGATTTATGATTTTAATTTTCTTGCAAGAAAAATAAATTAAAATTTGGAAGTTTGTATTTTTAATATATCTTTGTTCTATAGAATAAGTAGAATTTATATTTACAAAAAATAAAATAAATGATTAGCAATTCAATACATCTCTTCAGAGAAAAGGCAAGGTTTGTTGGCATTTGGTATTCCTTGCCTGATGTATTGTTGTTCTTGATTTTTTACTTACTAAAATTTTAATAGAATAAAATCCAGATTATTTTGAGTTTACACATCATGAAAAAATATATATACAATTTAATTGTTGTAATTGGCTTTACAGGTTCGTTTTCAATTTATGCCCAGGGTGGTAATGCTATAGTAGTAGCAACTAACTGCCAAGCTATGTGCAAAGCAAATACATCTAAAAAAGCATTGTTAATGCAATCTCTCAATACAAGTTCTAAAGAGAATACTACGGGTTTAACCAATGAAATGGTTTGGATTACAGGAGGGGAATTTAATATGGGTACCAATAATTATCCAGATGCAAAACCCATTCATAAAGTAAGTGTGAAAGGGTATTGGATTGATGAACACGAGGTGACCAATGCTCAATTTGCTGCTTTTGTAAAAGCTACTAAATATGTAACAATTGCCGAAAGACCTCTAAATCCAGATGATTATCCTGGTGTTCCTGTAGATAAATTAGTGCCAGGTTCGGCAGTTTTTGTGCCACCAACAGGTAAAGTGTCTTTGGAAAACATGCAACAATGGTGGCAATATGTTCCAGGTGCCAATTGGAAACATCCTGCTGGGCCAAAAAGTAGTATTGTTGGACTCGAAAACAATCCTGTAGTTCAAATTAGTTATCTAGATGCAAAAGCATATGCAGAATGGGCTGGAAAGCGACTTCCAACAGAGGCTGAATGGGAATTCGCAGCCAGAGCGCAAAGGCCATCAACCAAATATTATTGGGGTACCGAATTAAAACCAAAAGGGAAATGGGTAGCTAATATTTTTCAAGGTACTTTTCCAAATCAAAATACTGCCGAAGATGGTTTTGCAGGTGTAGCTCCAGTAAAATCTTTCCCAAAAAATCCATTTGGAATTTATGATTTAGAAGGAAATGTTTGGGAATGGTGTAACGATTTATACAGAGATGATTATTATAAAAGCAGTGCTAAAAATAATCCGCAAGGACCTTCAACGAGTAACGATCCTGAAGAACCAGGAGTAGAAAAACACGTTCAAAGAGGGGGTTCTTATTTATGCAGTGATCAATATTGTATTCGATATGTGGCTGGAAGCCGAGGCAAAGGAGAAACTACAAGTGCTTGTAATCACTTGGGATTTCGTTGTGTGAAGGATAAATAATTGAAATAATACTGAAAATAAAAATTTAAAATGTCATCAAAAACAAAGCAATTTACCATTCACGAAGATTGGACAGTAGTTCTCTTAGGATTTCTTATAATTGGAATTTCTCTTTTTCTCTATTTGCCTTCGGTTCCTGTCTTCAAGTGGTCTAATGGTTCGGATTTAATAAATAATGTATTCAATATTCAAAATATAAAAGACCTTTTTTTACAATTCATTTACCTTATTGGTATTGGAGTTATAGGCATTTTTTTGGTAGGGAAATCGGTTAAGAATTTTTTATTAGGTTTTCCAGTTGTGTATGTATTAACTGTTATAGCATTAATTATTGCTGGAAATACAACAATCAAAGGGTTTAATTTGGAGGCGGTTATTTTTAGTCTAATCATAGGTTTGTCTATTGGTAATTTTTTCAAACTCCCAGAATGGTTTCGTTTAGCACTTTCTACAGAAATTTTTGTAAAAATTGGATTGGTTTTATTGGGAAGTAGCATTATATTTTCAGATATACTAAAGGCTGGCTCTTTAGGATTAATTCAGGCTTTAGTGGTTGTTTTATCGGTTTGGTATTTTGCTTTTTGGGTGTGTAAAAAACTAAAAGTTGATGAGGAATTAGCCTTGATGATTTCAAGCGCTGTTTCTATTTGCGGAGTTTCGGCTGCAATTGCAACATCTGGAGCTATAAAAGGTGATTCGAAGAAACTTTCATATGTAATTTCGATGGTATTGGTAACAGCAGTTCCGATGATGATTTTTATGCCAATTATCGCCAAACACTTCGGCTTTCCAGAAGAAGTAACAGGAGCTTGGTTGGGTGGAAGTATTGATACTTCGGGAGCAGTTGTGGCTTCAGGGACATTGGTTGGAGAAACTGCTTTAAAAATTAGTACAATTGTGAAATTTTCACAAAATGTATTATTAGGATTAGCTGCATTTGCTATATCGGTTTATTGGACGTATGCTCAAAATAAATCTTCTGATGTTGTTGCTGCCAAACCAACTTTAAGAGTGATTTGGGAACGTTTTCCAAAGTTTGTAATTGGTTTCATTGCTGCTTCTTTGGTTTTTTCTTTCTTAATTTCAACTGAAACAAGAGATGTTGTTAAAGACAGTTTGAAGAATCTGCAGGGAATTTGGTTTGCCTTGGCTTTTACTAGTATTGGGTTGGAAACCAACTTTAAAGACTTGTTCAGTAATAACAGTAAAAAGCCATTGTATGCTTTTTTAATAGCACAATTATTCAATATCATCATTACGCTAATAATTGCTTTTTTATTATTTGATAAGTAATTATTTGTTGATTTTATAAATATAATAATAGCCAATATGAAATCTTTTTATCAGGAAATAGCGAAACAACATCAGGATTTATTGATTCTGCCAAAAAAGAAATTAATTCATCAATTTATAGATGAATTGTTTTCTGTTTTGTTTTCAAATACATCAAAATCTTTTGGGGATGTGGCCATTATTCAGAATAAATTCATGGAATTGGAAGTACAATTTAATGAATTAGTATTGGATTTTGCGCCTATAAATGGTAGAAGTCAACAGCAAACCCAAACATTTTTTGAGGAATTACCTAGTTTATATCAAAAGGCATTAAATGATGCGAAAACTATTTTGGCAAAAGATCCTGCTGCAAAATCTTTAGAAGAGGTTTTGTATTCATATCCTGGTTTTTTTGCTATAGCAATTTATCGTTTTTCACATCAAATTTGGAAACAAGATTTGAAACTTTTGGCACGAACTATTTCTGAATATGCACATAGTAAAACGAGTATAGAAATTCATCCCGGAGCACAAATAGGGGATGATTTTGCGATAGACCATGGAACAGGAATTGTAATTGGTGAAACCGCAATCATTGGAAATAATGTTCAAATTTATCAAGGAGTTACCCTCGGTGCTTTGAGTGTAAAAAAAGACGAAGCTTTTATAAAAAGACATCCAACAATTGAGAATAACGTAATTATTTATGCCAATAGTACTATTCTTGGCGGACAAACAACAGTAGGTAGGGATTCTATTATAGGAGGAAATGTTTGGCTTACTTACACTATTCCTTCTAATTCAGTGGTGTATCACAAAAATGAAATAAAGATAAAGGATAATAATCCTTTTCCTGAACCTATTTTTTACTCCATTTAGAAAATAATAATTATGAAATATCAAAGTATTTTAGGAACAATAGGGAATACACCTCATGTAAGACTTAATAAGCTGTTTAAAACACATGAGGTTTGGATTAAATTGGAAAGAGCAAACCCAGGATCAAGTATCAAAGACCGAATTGCTCTTGCTATGATTGAAGATGCTGAGGTAAAAGGGCTTTTAAATCCTGATTCGGTTATTATAGAACCAACTTCTGGAAACACAGGAATTGGACTGGCTTTAGTAGCAGCTGTAAAAGGATATAAAGTGATTTTGGTAATGCCAGAATCAATGAGTATTGAAAGAAGAAAAATTATGAATGCCTATGGAGCAGAATTTGTTTTGACTCCAAGAGAAAAAGGAACAGCAGGTGCCGTAGAAAAGGCACATGAATTAGCTGCTTCGACTCCAAACTCATTCGTGCCATTGCAATTTGATAATCCTGCGAATGTTGCCGTGCACGAAAGAACAACTGCTCAGGAAATTTTGAATGATTTTCCGGAGGGTATTGATTACTTGATAACTGGCGTTGGAACTGGCGGGCATATCACAGGAGTTTCAAAAATTTTGAAACAGCATTTTCCTAAACTAAAAACGTTTGCTGTAGAACCTTCTTTGTCACCTGTTTTAAGTGGTGGTTTACCTGCGCCACATCCAATTCAAGGGATTGGTGCTGGATTTGTTCCAGCAGTTTTCAATAGAGAATATATTGATGAAATTATTACCGTTGAAAAAACGGATGCTTTTGCTTTCTCAAAAAGAATAACCAAAGAAGAGGGAGTATTCGTTGGAATTTCAACTGGAGCGGCCTTAGCTGCTGTTTCAAAAAAGCTAAATGAAATACCTAAAGATGCAGTAATTCTGACTTTTAATTATGATACTGGAGAAAGATATTTATCCGTAGACGAATTATTTGATACTGCTTTGTAATCGTTTGGTTTGAATTTTTTAAAGATTAAATAAAGAATTGATATTGTGGTTAATTATCTGTAATACATTAAATTAGCGTAACAGTATTTTGTTGAATTAAAAATCAAGTATAAATATAAATAAAACAAAAAATGGCAGAATTAAAAAAACAGCAAACTGCGTTAGGAGACGTAGCTGCAAGGCAATTAGCAATCGCTACACGTTCGGTACCTACAATGGCAACAAGTCCAAGATGGCTTACCCATCTTTTACATTGGGTTCCTGTAGAATCTGGGGTGTATCGTTTGAATAAAGTAAAAGATGCAAATCACATCGAAGTTGATTGTTCAGCAAGAGATGAGCGAACTTTGCCTAATACATTTGTGGATTATATCGATAATCCTCGTGAATATAATTTAGCAGCAGTTCAAACGATTGTTGATGTACATACTCGTGTTTCTGATTTATATAGCAAACCTTACAATCAAATTTCAGAGCAATTGCGTTTGGCAATCGAAACGATTAAAGAGCGCCAGGAAAGCGAATTAATCAACAACAAAGAATATGGTTTGTTAAATAGTGTTGCGTCTTCGCAAATTATAAAAACTAGATCAGGTGCTCCAACTCCAGATGATTTGGATGAATTATTGACAAAAGTTTGGAAAGAACCTGGTTTTTTCTTGCTGCACCCATTGGCAATCGCAGCTTTTGGCCGTGAGTGTACTCGTCGTGGTGTACCGCCTCCAACAACTTCTTTGTTCGGATCTCAATTTTTGACTTGGAGAGGAATTCCACTTATTCCATCTGATAAACTGCCTATTAAAGATGGTAAATCTAAAATCATTTTATTGCGTACAGGAGAAAGCCGTCAAGGTGTAATTGGTTTAATTCAGCCAGGTTTACAAGGAGAACAGTCTCCAGGATTATCAGTACGTTTTATGGGAATAAATGAAAAAGCCATTGCTTCTTATTTGGTATCACTTTATTGCTCATTGGCAGTAACTGTAGATGATGCTATTGCGGTATTAGAAGACGTAGAAATAGGCAAGTATCATGAGTACAAATATTAATAATACGGGATTACCTAACATTGATGACTTGGAAAAGTTAGCCAATGAGCTGTTCAGTGCGCTGCCCAACGAATTTCCAAAAGAAATCTCTTTGAGCCCGAATGCGAGTGAACATCCTCGTGCTACCAAAATTGCCGAAACGCTGCTTGCTGCGGGTAATTTGGGTGGTGTCGATGCGGTATTTCCTGTTAGTAATCATGATACTTTGTTGGGACAATCTGGTTTTGCACCATTAGCAACTCCAGCTGTGGCGGCTAGTCCGATAGGTTCAGTGCAAACTCCGCCCTCATTTGGTGGTTTCGGTGCTTCATCTTCGGTAGGGCAATATGGAAAGTCGCCAGGTTTTGCAGGATATTCTAATGCTTTTTCGGATCCAATTATTGAAAATATTTCACAATTAAATGATTTTAATTTGGATGTGAATGAAGGATTTACTTCGGCTCCTGTTTCAGGAAATGGTACTTCACCTTCTGGGATTCAAAACGGAAACAATGTTAATATTGATAATCCTCAAACTGGTTTTAATGATGTTAATCTAAAGAACAGTGGAGATAATTCATCATCAACATTAAATCAAAATTATTTACCTTTTGAAGTAGAACATTCTTCTTTTGAAGCGGAATTGAAAACGGCTTTAGAGGCTGTTAATTCTAGTTTTGGAATTCCACCTTTGGTAACAACTCCAGGCATAATTGATACACCGAATTCGTATTATTTTTTGAATGAAAATCCTTTTAGGTTTGATTCTAAAAAAGCTGATGTTACTCCAGTAAGTCATAACGAATTTAATGGGTTTGGAGGAACGGATTTCAACGCTCATTTGATCAAGAAAGATTTTCCAATTTTGAGTGAAACTGTAAACGGCAAACCATTGATTTGGTTTGATAATGCAGCTACCACTCAAAAGCCGCAATCTGTAATTGATAGAGTTAGTTATTTCTACGAACACGAAAATTCGAATATTCATCGTGCAGCACATGAATTGGCAGCAAGAGCTTCTGATGCGTATGAAGCAGCCCGCGAAAAAGTAAAAGTATTTTTGAACGCTCGATCTGTAAACGAAATTATTTTTGTTCGCGGTGCAACTGAAGGAATAAATTTGGTTGCTCAAAGCTGGGGAGATCAAAATTTGACAGCTGGTGATGAAATTATAGTGAGCAATTTAGAACATCATGCCAATATTGTTCCTTGGAAACGTCTAGCTGATAAAAAAGGCTTGAAGTTAAGAGTAATTCCTGTGGATGATGATGGACAAATTTTGTTAGATGAATATGCTAAATTATTAAATTCAAAAACAAAATTGGTTGCTTTCACGCAAGTTTCGAATGCTTTAGGAACAGTGACTCCAGCAAAGCAAATGGTTGAAATGGCTCATGCTGTTGGAGCCAAAGTACTTTTGGACGGGGCACAATCTGTTTCGCACATGAAAGTAGACGTTAGTTATCTAAATGCTGATTGGTTGGTTTTTTCAGGTCATAAATTATTTGGACCTACAGGAATTGGCGTTGTATACGGTAAAGAAGATTTGTTAAATGAAATGGAGCCTTACCAATCTGGAGGGAATATGATTCAGGATGTGACTTTTGAGGAGATAAAATACCACAAAGCACCCAATCGTTTTGAAGCAGGTACAGGTAATATTGCTGATGCCATTGGCCTTGGCGCAGCGATTGATTATGTTTCTAAAATCGGAATAGAAGCCATCGGGCAATACGAGCATTATTTATTAGAATATGCTACCAACTTATTGAAACAAATTCCTGGAGTTCGATTAATCGGGACGGCTGCTAATAAAGCAAGTGTTCTTTCTTTTAATTTACAGGGTTTTACCAATGATGAGGTTGGTCAAGCATTAAATAAAGAAGGAATTGCTGTGAGAACTGGGCATCATTGTGCACAGCCTATTTTGAGAAGAATGGGAGTGGAGACCTCGGTTCGACCGTCTCTAGCATTTTATAATACCACTCAGGACGTGGATGTTTTTATAGAAACGCTTTGGCGATTAAAGGCAGGAAAAAAATAAAATATTGCGTTCATGAAATTGTTCATAGAATGAATTGGTTTCAATGTATTAAGTTAAAAACCAATTGGTTTGTTATAATAAAATGGTTAGTTCATAGGTTTATTTTACTTGATTTTTTTTTGTAAGTGCAACAATTCATTTTGAAGAGTTGCACTTTTTTTTGTAAGATATATTACTATTAATATTTTTTTTTAGTTAATTAATCGATTTTTTTTGTTTGTTAGCGAAGTTTTTAATTATTTTTGAAACGAAGAATTTTAAACAAAGCAAATGAGTAATAAAATTACGCTACTAATTTTTACTGTATTCTTTTCGTTATCCAGTTTTGCTACTATCTCAAAGGCAGAAAAGGAAGTCTTGATAAAATTAAACCAAACCACTAATGGGGATAAATGGATTAATAAATGGGATCTTTCTTTGCCAATGAATAAATGGTATGGAGTAAAAGTGGTGGATGATAAAGTAGTTTCTATAAATTTAAAAAATAATAATTTGACAGGACGTATACCTGTTGAAATTACTACTTTACTGAATTTGCAAGAATTAAATTTAGGTACCAATTTATTGAATGGAGAAATTCCTCTTAATATAGGGAACTTGAAAGCTTTGCAAATTTTAGATCTTTCGTTTAATAAATTAACAGGTTTTATTCCTGTTTCGATTTGTACACTTCCTAATTTACAAGTGTTAGTGCTTGATCGTAATATTTTATCAGGTGAGTTGCCTTTGCAAATAGGGAAACTGTCTATGCTTGAGAGTCTGTCGTTATATGAGAACTCTTTTCAAGGATCATTACCTCTTTCTATCTACGAGTTAAAATCATTAAAAACCCTTTCGTTATACAGTAATAGGTTTACAGGAAAGTTGAGTCCTTCTGTTGGAAATCTAATTTTGCTAGAAAACTTAAATCTTTTTGATAATGATTTTAAAGGTCAAGTGCCATTAGAGTTGGAAAAATTAGCCCATTTAAAAAAATTGAATATATCTTATAATTTGTTTTCTGGTTTGGTTTCAAATAAATTATCTTTATTAGATAAGTTGAATATGACCATGAGAAATGAAATAGGAAATGTAGTTTCTTTACCAGTGATTAAAGGATAAATGATATTCTGAAAGAGTAGAGAGATTAAGAACGTTGTTTGTTTTAATACATTTAGTTAGAATACCCTGTAAATTCATACATTACAGGGTTTTTCGTTTTTTATTATTTGTTGATAAAGAACGTTTTAGTATTTTAATGTAAAGCGAATAAATTGGATTAATAGCTTATGTTATAAATTTGATAATTTATAGACTATTATTATACTAGTTTCTTTTTTTTTTCTAATTTTAATAAGAATTCAACTGATTGTGAAAGTTGAGAGAAGAAAATTTAATTTAACCTCATTTTAATATTATATAGTTATGGTAGTACAGTATCAAGGAGAGCAAAACGGAATTCCAACAAAATTTACTATACGAATTATTGGAAATAATCTATCGAAAAGTAGTTCGAATTACCAAATTGATTTATTGGTTGGTGATAAGCCCTTGCCCATTTTTACAAGTTTAATTCATCAAAGTTTGTCGAATTGTTTAAAGGAGATTTACTTATTCAGAAAACACAACAATATTAAGTTTAATGTTTCTTCAGAAAAGATAGCTCCAAAATTAGTTCCTTATGATTTGGTTTTATACAACCATAACAAGTTTACTTTATTCATGGTTTAAATTATTTGACTAATATATTATGTAAAGACTGTTTGATAGAACAGTCTTTTTTTGTTTAAGGATTTTTTTGTTGGATTAAATCGTTTTAAGATAACTATGATCGTTTTAATAAAATTCATTTTAAAGTAAAATCTAAATTGATAATTTAATCTACAGTAAAGATAATTGCGGATCATTTTTGTTATTTTTTTGTTAAAATAATGTATTTTTGAAAAGTATAAATAAGAAATAAATCGTTTTAAATTCACTATTTTTCAGGTTATTTATGTATCAACCAATTTTAATAATTTATGAAAGTAGAAATACAAAAACTTCACGATATTTGGTTAGATTCTCAAAATAAATCAAATCAGAATACGGTTTTGCCTAAAATAACTTTTGATGATCTTACCAATTCAATCATCAGTACAGGACCATTTTATTATTATGTAATAGATTTTTTTGATATGTCTGTTTCTCATGTTAGTTCCTCTATTACAGATTTTCATGAGTTTGGTCCCGAAAATGTTTCTTTTAATGATATTCTAGGAACTATACATCCCGATGATATCGAGTTTGTAACGAAAGCAGAAGGGGCAGTTGCTAATTTTTTTTGTAATAATATTGATCGCGAAAAACTTCTGAAATATAAGATAAGTTATAATTTAAGGGGAAGACTTAAAAATGGAGAATATATTTTATGCAATCATCAAGCTTTAATGCTTACTATGGATGAGAATGGAGGCTACGGAAAATCACTTAACATTCACACCCGTATTGATCATTTGGCCAAACATAATACGTATCAATTTTCGCTTATTGGTTTAGATGGTGAGCCGTCTTATATGAACTTAAATGTTGATAGTGATATTAAAAATTGCGTTGAATTTTCCAAACGAGAAATAGATATTATTAAGAATATTGCCGATGGTTTGAGTAGTATAGAAATTGCCGAAAAACTTTTTATTAGTGATTTAACTGTAAAAAAACACCGTAAAAATATTTTAAGTAAATCAGCCTGTAAAAATACGGCTCAACTAGTTAAAGACTGTATTATGCAGGGAGTGATTTAGTTGGCGTAAAATTGTTTAACTGGAATAATAGAATAAAAATGACTAGTTCTAAATAATTTGTATAGATTATTTAGAACTAGTCATTTTCATGTTTAATGAGTTTATGTTTTGTGATTATTATGAAATAGCTGATTTTATGATTTGATGAATTTATCTGTTATAATCACAAAAGAAGAATCAACAATAATATAATAATAATGATAGCTCCAACAGAGAGATATACACCGTTACTTGTAGCTTTTAGATTTGCTTTAATAGTTTTAACTTCTTTGCGTAACTCTTTTTTTTCTGAGCGGCTCATATTAGATTTATCCATTTCTTTTATTTCCTCCAGACGATTAAGCATACTTTTTACTTCTGCTGGCATTTCATTGCTTTTAACAGTAACTTCAATTGTGTTTTTCTCCGATGCAATAATTGTGGATGGAAAAATACTTAATGATAACACCATCATCATTAAATAAAAGCTTAGTTTTTTCATATTGTATTCTATTAAATCAGTTAATTATATCTATTACAAATATTCGAATTAATCTAAAATAGTGTGTTATATCTTTATCTGTATTAATTACATGATTTACTGATAATAAGACACTTGTATTGGATGTGAGTAAGAGTTAATTCAAAATATTTAAAATTCCCTGTGAGTCTATAGAACTATAATTTCGGTTAGACTTGAGATCTACTTTTAGTATTTAAAACTTCAAAACTATTTTACTTTTCATTGATAGCCTATTCTAATCTTGCATTTAAATTTTTTAATAATGAATTATGCGCGATAAGTATATTTCAAAGGAGTAGAGTAATTATACTATTCTAATGTATGCCATTTCGTTGCTATTTGATGATTTTAAAAATGCTTGATAAACAATAAATGGATTGCTGTTTAAAGTAGATTCTAAAAAGAATTTAAGTGTTTATATAAAAGGATATGTTCTAAAATGTAAAAATGATCTTGTACAGTTATTTCGGTTTCTTATAGATGAAAATTTGCTATTGATACCTTTTTTTTAATTTAAATTGTAGTGTCATCGTAAGTTTATATAGAAATAAAATTCGAACTAGATTTATTTTTAAAATATGTTTTTAATTAATAATTCGAAAGACCAAGCTAATTGTTTTATAGTAGCTATAAAATTTTACGTGTTATACTATAGTAATAAGAAGCATAAAGTAAAAGTGGAATTCAAAAACCACTTTTATAAATGAGAGTGTAACCTCAAGAATCTTACGAATAGTAAATAATAAAATATAAAAAAAAATGGCAAATCCAATCAACTTAGACCAACCTACATGTCCTTATCTAGCACAACAAGCAGCAACAACAGCTGCAGTAATTCCAGACATTACAACGCCACTTGTATCAGCAACAAATCAGCCACCAGTTATTGGTACTTCTAATCTCGGACTTTTAAATAATTTTATTGGTACATGGAACAGT